>NZ_JBIWFI010000003.1:0-355753 GCF_044762985.1 Streptomyces sp. NPDC096339
GGGGGGGGGGGGGGGGGGGGGCGCCGGGGGGGGGGGGGGGCCCCGCCCCCCCCCCGGGGGGGCCCCCCCGGGGGGCGGGGGGGCCCCCCCGCCCCCCCCCCCCCCGGGCCCCCGGGGGCCCCTCCCGCGTGTCCGCAGCGCCGTCAGGGCTGCGCGGAGCCCCGGCCGGCCGGTACGAAGGAATCCAGCGCGGCATCGAAATGACCACGCGCCTCGGCGGACCGGCCGACGGGCGCCGACACCCACACGTCGTAGAGCACCCCGTCCTGTTCCCAGCACAGGTCGAAGGTGTGGCGGGCACCCTCGGCGCGCGTGAAACCGTCCCAGGTGAACTCCCACAGGGCGGCCGGCAGCCCGTCGTGCGTCGTCGCCACGACCTTGTTCTCCCGGAACCCGGGGTTCGTCTCGGCCCCGTTGGCGTCGGCGCGCCGCATCACCGCCAGCGGCCCGCCGGACTGCGCCGGCGCCACCCTGATCCCGATGCGGAAGGCCCCGTCCGGCGATCCGTAGATCACCCGCTGCTCGTCGGTGGTGCGCCGGTACCCGGTCGGCACGGCCATGCTGAAACCCTGTACGTCGGACACGACCTGGTACCCGGCGGGCGCGGGCCGCACCGACCCTCGGCCCGTGGGCGCCTGGGGCGAGGCCGGCACGCTCCCGGACGCCGCAGGGGCCGGGGCGGACGACGGCCCTGCGGACGCGACGGCTCCGGCCGCCCCCTTGAGCGGGTCCCGCTCCTCGCCCAGCAGCCGCGTCGCGGTCACTGTGCCGGCGACCGTCGCCGCGAGCAGCGCCGCGACCAGCCCCACGCGCACCGCCGCCCGGCGCCGTGCGGGCCGTGCGGACTCCGAGGGCAGCGGGCCGTCCGGCCGGGTGGCCCGCTCGGTCGGCGAGTACGCCACCACCGCGACCGGCTCGGGCACCTCTCCGTCCCCGTCCCCGCCCTCGCCCGCCGCGCAGGCGGACAGCAGCCGCGCGGCCTCGGGCCCGTCCAGCCGCAGCTGCGGATCGCGCTCCAGCAGGCCGCGGACGACCTGACGCAGCGGCCCCAGCCGGGCGGGCGGCTCGATCTCGTCGAAGACGACGGCATGCAGGATGCCGCCGATCGAATCCCGGTGGAACGGCGACTCCCCGGTCACGGCCGCGCACAGCAGGGCGCCCAGCGACCACAGATCGGCCGCGGGTCCGGCCTCCGCACCCTTCATCCGCTCGGGCGCCGTGTACTCCGGCGATCCGACGAAGGCCCCGGCCTCGCTGATGGTCGTCGCCCCGGCGAGCCGGGCGATCCCGAAGTCGGTCAGCACCGCCCGGCCCGTGCCCGCTTCCATGAGCACGTTGGCCGGCTTCACGTCCCGGTGCAGCACCCCGCGCTCGTGCGCCGCACGGAGGGCGCCCAGCAGCGACAGCCCGAGCCGGGCCGTCTCCCGGGGCGTCAGCGGCCCGGAAGCGGCCAGCCGGTCGGCAAGGGAGCCGCCCTCGACGAGCTCCATGACGATGTGGGCGACGCCCTCGTGTTCCACGACGTCGTGCACGACCACGACGTGCGGATGCCTGATCTGCGCGACGACCCGGGCCTCCCGCAGGGCCCCCATGGCCCGGGTGCCGGCGTCGACGTGGAGCTCCTTGACGGCCACGGCCCGCCCGAGCAACTCGTCGGAGGCCCGCCAGACGGTCCCCATGCCACCCCGGCCCAGCCGCTCCTGAAGTCGGTAACGGCCACCGATCACCGTGCCGTTGCCCGCACCGCCCTGCGTCACTCCGAAACCCCCCGTCCGCTGGTCAGGGGCCATGATGCCGTACCGGCCGTGCCGCACACCGCACAGGGCGAACGCAAAGAACCCCACCGAAGTGGGGTTCTCGCTCTTGTGTCCGAGGGGGGACTTGAACCCCCACGCCCGATAAAGGGCACTAGCACCTCAAGCTAGCGCGTCTGCCATTCCGCCACCCGGACAAGGTGTCTGTCTCGCGTCCCTCGCGGGCCGTTCCGACGTGGAAAACATTACCAAACATTCCGGGGTCCTCGATCACACCCCCCGGTGGCCGGGGATCTCCCTTGGGGAGAACGGCCCGGAGCGGGAGGATGGGGGGCAGTTCGGGTACCGATCAGTGGGAGGAAGCAGCGTGAGCGAGTCGAACGCGGGCAGGGCAGTCTCGGGCGAGGACGAGGTCGTCGACCTCTGCCGGGACCTCATCCGGATCGACACCAGCAACTACGGGGACCACTCCGGCCCCGGCGAGCGCAAGGCGGCCGAATGGGTCGCGGAGAAGCTCGCCGAGGTCGGCCTGGAGCCGCAGATCTTCGAATCGCACAAGGGGCGCGCCTCCACGGTCGCCCGGATCGAGGGCGAGGACCCCTCCCGCCCGGCGCTGCTGATCCACGGGCACACCGACGTGGTGCCGGCCAACGCGGTCGACTGGACGTACGACCCCTTCGCCGGCGAGATCGCCGACGGCTGCGTGTGGGGCCGCGGCGCCGTCGACATGAAGGACATGGACGCGATGACGCTGGCCGTCGTCCGCGACCGCATGCGCAGCGGGCGCAAGCCCCCGCGCGACATCGTGCTGGCCTTCCTCGCCGACGAGGAGGCCGGCGGCATCTACGGGGCCCGGCACCTCGTCGACAAGCACCCGGGACTGTTCGAGGGGGTCACCGAGGCCATCGGCGAGGTCGGCGGCTTCTCCTTCACCGTGAACGAGAACCTGCGGCTGTACCTGGTGGAGACCGCGCAGAAGGGCATGCACTGGATGCGGCTCACGGTGGAGGGCACCGCCGGCCACGGCTCCATGACCAACACCGACAACGCGATCACGGAGCTGTGCGAGGCCGTGGGGCGCCTCGGCCGCCACCAGTGGCCGGTGCGCGTGACCAAGACCGTACGCAGCTTCCTGGACGAGCTCTCGGACGCGCTCGGCACCCCACTGGACCCCGACGACATGGACGCCACGCTCGCCAAGCTCGGCGGCATCGCCAAGATGGTCGGCGCGACCCTGCGCAACTCGGCGGCCCCGACGATGCTCGGCGCCGGCTACAAGGTCAACGTCATCCCCGGCCAGGCCACCGCACACGTCGACGGCCGCTTCCTGCCGGGCTACGAGGACGAGTTCTTCGCGGACCTCGACCGGATCCTCGGCCCGCGCGTGAAGCGGGAGGACGTGCACGGGGACAAGGCCCTGGAGACGGACTTCGACGGCCGACTCGTGGACGCCATGCAGGGCGCCCTGCGGGCCGAGGACCCGATCGCGCGCGCGGTCCCGTACATGCTCTCCGGCGGTACGGACGCCAAGTCCTTCGACGACCTCGGCATCCGCTGCTTCGGCTTCGCGCCGCTGCAGCTGCCGCCGGAGCTGGACTTCGCCGGGATGTTCCACGGAGTCGACGAGCGGGTGCCGGTGGACGGGCTGAAGTTCGGCGTCCGCGTGCTCGACCGATTCATCGACAACGCCTGACGGCGAAGAATCGGGAGGGTGTGCGGATTCCACTGAGAAGAGTGAATGCGCTCATACGCTCGTAGCCCCGGTGATCCCTCCTCGTTACAGGTGTTGCGGTCCGCGGCTGGGACCGCATTGCCTACTAGGAGGAACAATGATCAAGAAGGTTGTCGCCGCTGCGGCTGCCACCGGTGCTGTGGTTCTCGCGGGTGCGGGCCTGGCCCACGCCGATGCCGGTGCCCAGGGCGCGGCCGTCGGTTCGCCCGGTGTCCTGTCCGGCAACGTGCTCCAGGTGCCCGTCCACGTTCCGGTGAACGTGTGCGGTAACACGGTGAACGTCATCGGCCTGCTGAACCCGGCCTTCGGCAACACCTGCGTCAACGCCTGACGCGTCTGAAGTCTTGGGCCCCGGAGCGCATTCCAGCGCTCCGGGGCCACCGGGCTTTCAGGCCCCGAATTTCTCATCGTCTTCGGCGCGACAGGCAGGGGAGCCTGGCCGAAACACACGCAGGAGGGGACCAGTACAGATGCGACGACGAACGGCACCGGCCACCAGGAAGACCCTGATCACCATGGCTGCCGCGGGGGGTGTCCTCGCGCTGGGCGGGGGGTACGCGCACGCGGACTCCGGCGCCTCCGGGCACGCGGCGAACTCGCCGGGCGTGCTGTCCGGGAACAACGTGCAGGCACCGGTGGACGCACCGGTGAACGTCTGCGGCAACACCATCTCGGTGGTCGGCCTGCTCAACCCGGCCTTCGGGAACCACTGCTCCAACGACTCGGGCCACGGCGGCAAGCCGGGCCCCGCGGAACCCCCGTGCGACGACCACGGCCCCGGCGGCCACCCGGGCGGCCCGGGCACCCCGGGCCACCCCGGCAACCCGGGCACGCCCGGCGGTCACCACCCGGGTACTCCCGGCACGCCGGGTGGGCCGGGCCAGCCCGGTCACCCGGGTACTCCCGGCACACCTGGTGGCCCTGGTGGGCAGGTTCCGGGCAATCCCGGTACGCCGGGTCAGCCCGGTACGCCGGGTCAGCCCGGGAATCCGGGCGGTCAGGTGCCGGGCAACCCCGGTACGCCGGGCGGTCAGGTTCCGGGCACCCCCGGGAATCCGGGCGGGCCCGGTGCGTCCGGCACCGGTGCCTCCGGCGGCGGCGACGGCGCAGCAGCAGGGGGTACCGCATCCGCCACACCCCCGGGGACGGGACTGGCCGCCACCGGCACCGGTGACGTACTCACCGCCGGGCTCCCGCTCGCCGGCGGGCTGCTGCTGGCCGGCAGCGTGCTCTACCGCCGCGCCCGCAACGCCGCCTGACGGATGATCAGGACGCGGGCCCCGGCGCCGGGGCCCGCGTCACGCCACGTCACCAGGTCGCGCGGACCTGGCGGATGATCCGGCGGCGCAGTCGCACACGGCGGCTGCCGTCCCGGTGCAGGGTCAGCCGGTCGAGCTCCCAGTTCCCGTACTCGGCATGGTCGGTCAGCAGGCGGGTCGCCTCTTTGCGGGGGACCCCGCGAGGCACGTACACGTCGACAAATTCGTATTCCGGCATCGCTATCTATTGTGCGGGCAGAGCCCTGCTACGGATAGCGTCTGCTCTATGTCTGATGCCGCTCTGCCCACTGTTGCCGAGGTACGTGCCGCCGCCGAGGCGGTAAAGGCCGCCCTCGACCGTCACCTCGCCGCGGTCGAGCGCAGGACCGGGGACGAGGACCCTGCGGTCTACGCCGCCTTCAACGAACTCGCCGCCGCCGCCGAGGAGTACGACGAACTCCTCTACGACCGCTACGACGAGGTCACCCCCTTCGAGATCCCCACCCCCGAGGACGGCGTCCCGTACAGCGGCCCCGCCGAGCCCGCCGCGTTCAGCGTGCTCATCCGCCGCGACTACGCCGTCGTCGAACCGCCGCGGCTGATCGCGCAGGCCGAACGGGTCGCCGCGCACGACCGCGACGCCGAACTCGTCCACGGCGGCACCGCCGGCGCGCTGGGCGTGCTCTTCGGGGAGTACGAGCCCGACGAGATCGCCTCCCGCTACAAGGAGTTCGGGCTGGAGGAAGGCGATTCCACGCTCTGGATCGCGGCCTCGGAGGAGATGGCGGAGCCGGGGGAGTGGCTGGCCTCGCCCTTCGGGCACACCGACGCGGAGGACGTCCTGCACCGGTTCGACGTCAGCTCCGTCTTCGACGAGGAACTCGACGAGTTCGACGAGGACGAGGAGCCGGGGTTGACCCCTGCCTGATGCGGGCGCGACCCCCGCTCGGCCCTCGCTCGAACCCCGCTCGGTCCGCACCGGAGGCCGTGGCGCCCAACCGCTCGGCGGCGGGCACCACGGCCTCCGGTCGTTCCGGGCTACCCGGGCTACCCGGGCTACCCGGGCTACCCGGGCTACTCGGGCTGCTGCGCCGCGGCCGCCGCGAGCGCCGTCAGCAGGCCCGTCAGACGCGTCGTACGCGGCTTCGGCAGCACCTCCGCGACCGCCCGCGGCAGCGCCTGGTCCACGCCGTGCACCACGGACAGGTGCCGCTCGGCACGCCCGAACGCCGTGTACACCCAGTCCCGCGACAGCGCCTGCGCCGCATCACCCGGCAGTACGACGACCACCGCGGGCCACCGCGCCCCCACGGCCTGGTGCGCCGTCACCGCCCAGCCGTGCCGCACCTGCGACTCGACGAGCTCCTTCGGTACGACGACGCGCGCTCCCGCACGGTCCAGGTGCAGGCCCTCCGCGTCGGCCGACACCACCCTGGCCGGCAGGGCCCGCCCGGGCGAGGGCACGTGGACGACCCGGTCGCCCGGGTCGAAGCCGCCGAACCGGCCGGGGCCCGGGTTCAGCCGCTCCTTCAGCGCCGCGTTCAGCGCCCGGGTCCCGGCGGAGCCGCCGTGGCCCGGGGTGATCACCTGCACGCTGTCGGCCGGGATCCCGAACGCCCGCGGCACCGACTCGGCCACCAGCTGCACGGCCCGGTGCACGGCCTCCCCGGCGTCGCGCACCGGGACGATGACGACCTCCTTGCCGGGGGCGTCGACCTGGGCCAGCTCGCCGACGCCGATCCCGGAGACCAGCTCGCCGAGGGGGCCGGGGTCGGGCACGCGGGAGACCACCTGGGGACAGAACCGAGCCGCCAGCAGATCGGCGAACACCCGCCCGGCCCGCGCCGATCCGAGCACCGCGGGATCGCCGGACAGCACCAGCCGGGCCCCGTCGGGGACGGACTCCACCAGCGCGGCCGCCGTCTCCACGTCCAGCTGCGGGGCGTCCAGGACGATCAGGAGGTCCAGGGCGAACTGCCCGTCCGCGTCCCGGCCGGGACCCTCCGCGCCCGACACCAGCCCGGCGACGGTGACGCCGTCCGGGGTGGTGGTGTGGGCGGCGAGGCAGGCGCGCAGGCCGAGTTCGCGGGCCGCCGCCAGCAGGGCGAGGGGTTCGGCGCGGGCGGCCTCGCCGCCGGTGTGGGTGACCAGGCCGTGGCCCGCGACGGCGCGGATCAGCTCGGAGCCGGGGGGGCCGTCGGCGTCCCAGTCGGCCGGGCCGTCGAAGGTGTTGGCCAGCCGGGCCAGGCCGTCGGCCAGGCTCTCCTCGGCCATGGCGGAACCCTCCAGGCCCACGAGCACGCGCACGGGCTGCTCCTCGCCCTCCTGCGCGGGCGGGCCGAGGGGTTCGTGGAACACCAGTACCGAGCCCTCGGCGATGGCCTGCTCCAGGGCCTCGGCGGGATCCGGCACCCCGTACTGGACCAGGGCCTTCTCCAGGACCGGGGCCTCCAGCGCGGTGTGCCCCTTCAGCCCGGCCTGCGCCAGCAGCCACCCCACCAGGGAGGTGGTGCGGCGCTCGTCGCCCGGGCCGGCCTCGGGGCCCAGCAGCGCGCGGGCGAAACCGTCGGCCTGGGTCGGGCGGACGGCGGGTACGGCCAGCAGCCGCCAGGGGTTCTCGGCGAGCTGCCGGGCGGCGCCGTCGCCCAGCGCGGTGGCGGCGGGGGCGGCGAGGGCCTCCGGGGCGCCGCCCCGGGCCAGCACGGCCCGTACGGCGTCCACGTCCGCGGGGGTGGCCGCCGGCGTCGGGGCCGGCCTCCGGGGCTGCTCGGGTGCGGGCGCCGCCTTGCGGGGGGCGGCCGCGGTCGTGGCCGGAGCCTCGTCGAAGTACGTGGACCCGGCCGGGGGCTTCGCGCCGCTCTCCACCGCCCGTACGGCGGCCAGCAGGTCGGCGGCCTTCCCGCTGAGCTTGGCGCCCGCCTCCACGGGGGCGGTGCGCTCGGCCTTGCGCCGGGCGATGCGCTCGCGCTCGACCTTCTGCGCGGCCAGTTCGGCCTGCGCCTCGCTCAACTCGGGCGCCGCCGCGGCCTCTCCGGCCCCGCCCGCCGCCGCGGCCTCTCCGGCCCCGGCCACCTCTGCGGCCTCCGCCGCTGACTCACCGCCGCCGACAGCCCCTGCGGCCTCCGCCGTGTCGCCGTCGCCCTCCGGGTCGCTGCCCGCGCCGTCGCCCTCGTCGCCCTCGTCGCCCTCGGTGGCGTCCTCGGTGTCGGCGGGCTCGGGGTGCGGGTCGGACCCTGCGGGGCTTTCCCCCACCCCGCCCCTTCCCGAAACCGGGGGCTCCGCCCCCGGACCCCCACCCCGGACCTCCGGCCCGTCCCCGGCCTGGGGCCCGCCGTCCCCGGCGTCCGCCCCGGCCACCGGCCCGTCCCCGCCGTCCGCCCCGGCCTGCGGCCCGTCCTTGGCGTCGCCGTCCAGTCCGGCCTGGGGCCCGCCGTCCCCGGCTTCGGCGGCCGCCTCGGCCTCCGGGCCGTCCTCGGCCTCGCCGTTCACCTCTGCCCGCGGCGCAGCCTCCTCGGCCTCGTCGTCCGCACCTGCCCGCGGCGCAGCCTCCCCCGTTGCCGGGTCTTCCGCGTCAGCGGGTCCGGCGGGGCCGGCGGGTCCGGCGGGGTGGTGGTCCGTGCTCACAGGGTGCTCCAGTCCTGATCGGGGTAGCGGTGCACGGGTGCTGAGACGTCGTCCAGCGCCCGGCAGATCTCCTCGGGAAGGGTAAGGGTCTCCACCGACAGTGCCTCCCCGAGCTGCGCCGACGTCCGCGCGCCGACGATCGGCGCGGCCACCCCCGGCCGGTCGCGGACCCACGCCAGCGCCACCTGGAGCGGGGTCACGGCCAGGCCGTGGGCGGCCGTCGCGACCGCGTCCACGATCCGGCCCGCCGCCTCGTCCAGGTACGGGGCCACGAACGCGGCCAGGGACTCCGAGCCGCCCCGCGAGTCCGCCGGCACGCCCGAGCGGTACTTGCCCGTCAGGACCCCGCGCCCCAGGGGCGAGGACGGGAGGAGGCCGACCCCCAGGTCCAGCGCCGCCGGGAGGACTTCTCGCTCCACGCCCCGCTGGAGCAGCGAGTACTCCATCTGCGTCGAGGCGAGGCGGGTGCGCGCCACGGGCGCCGCCAGCTGCCAGGTCGCCGCCTTCGCGAGCTGCCAGCCGCTGAAGTTGGAGACCCCCGCGTAGCGGGCCCGACCGCTGCTCACCGCCAGGTCCACCGCGTGCAGGGTCTCCTCCAGAGGCGTCGCCGGGTCGAAGGCGTGGACCTGCCAGAGGTCGACGTAATCGGTGCCCAGCCGGTCCAGCGAGGCGTCGAGCGCCGCCAGGAGGTGCCCGCGCGAGCCGTCGAAGCGCCGGTCCGGATCGGGCACGCTGCCCGCCTTCGTCGCGATCACCACGTCCCGGCGCGGGATCAACCCGCCCACCAGCCGCCCGAGCAGGTACTCCGCCTCCCCGCCGCCGTACACGTCCGCCGTGTCCACGAGCGTGCCGCCCGCGTCCCAGAACGTCTTCATCTGCTCGGCGGCGGCTTCCTCGCCGGTGTCGCGGCCCCAGGTGAGGGTGCCGAGGCCGATCCGGGAAACACGCAGTCCGGTGCGGCCGAGATGCCTCTGCTCCATGAGCGCTGAGACTACTGGGGCGCTGACGAATGGGACCCGGGCGCGCTACAGTCCCCGCACATACACGTTACTGATCGGTAAATCGGCAATCGGTAAGGGGACGACTTATGCGGCTCGGCATCAATCTCGGCTACTGGGGTGCGGGCATGGACGCCGACAACCTCGCCGTCGCCCAGGAGGCCGACCGCCTCGGCTACGACGTCTGCTGGGCCGCGGAGGCCTACGGATCGGACGCCCCGACCGTGCTGGCCTGGGTCGCGGCCCAGACCGAGCGCATCGACGTGGGGTCCGCGATCCTGCAGATCCCGGCGCGCCAGCCGGCCATGACCGCCATGACCGCGGCCACCCTCGACTCCCTCACCAAGGGCCGCTTCCGCCTCGGCCTCGGCGTCTCGGGCCCGCAGGTCTCCGAGGGCTGGTACGGCGTCAAGTTCGACAAGCCCCTCGCGCGCACCCGCGAGTACGTCGAGATCGTGCGCAAGGCCATGAGCCGCGAGCGCCTGAGCTACGAGGGCGAGCACTGGACCCTGCCGCTTCCCGGCGGCCCCGGCAAGCCGCTCAAGCTGACCGTGCACCCGGAGCGCGAGCACATCCCGCTCTACATCGCCGCCATCGGCCCCAAGAACCTGGAGCAGACCGGCGAGATCGCCGACGGCGCCCTGCTGATCTTCCCGGCCGCCGAGCACCTGGAGGAGACGGCCCTGCGCCACATCCGCGCCGGGCGCGAGAAGGCCGGGCTGACCATGGACGGCTTCGACGTCTGCCCGACCGTGCCGCTGGCCCTCGGCGAGGACGTGCACGCGCTCGCCGACGTCTTCCGCCCGTACACCGCCCTGTACGTCGGCGGCATGGGAAGCCGCAAGCAGAACTTCTACAACCAGCTGGCCCAGCGCATGGGCTACGAGAAGGAAGCCGCCGACATCCAGGACAAGTACCTGGCCGGCGACAAGACCGGGGCCGCCGCGGCCGTCCCGCACTCGCTGATCGACTCGACCACGCTGCTCGGCCCGGTCGAGCGCATCGCGGACGGGATGCGGGCCTACGCGGAGGCCGGGGTCACCACCCTCACGCTCGCCCCGGCCGGTTTCACCCTGGACGAGCGGATCGCCGCCCTGCGCGCCGGCACCGAGGCCCTGGAGCGGGCCGGACTGGCCTGATCGACGAAGTCTGCGGCCGTGGTGGGGGCTCGGGGGGTCTTCCCCGCCACGGCCGACACAGCCAACAACGCTCCGGGCGCCCCCCGGGTTACGCACCCCGGGCAACGGGCTCGTTTCGTTCATTCGGACGAGCGGGGCGACCCCTCGGTTGCCCGCTCCCGCGACCGGGGTTTGACTCGATGCATGCTCTCTGCCCGCAGCGTGTTCCAGGAGATCGTCGACAACGACGACACCTTCCAGCTGTTCTGCTCCATCGCCGCCAGCGGGGAGGCCCAGGGCGGCTGGGAGAACGGCCGTATCGCGGCCCTGGTCCCCGACTCCATGCGCCACCTCGTGCCCAAGATCACCCGGCACGGTGCCGACGAGGACAAGCACGGACGGATCTTCAACGCGCTGCTGCGCAAACGCGGTCTGCAGCCCGTCCCCGTACCGCCCGAGACCGACTACACGATGCTGCTGGAACGCGCCGGCATCGGCCTCGCCCACGAGAAACTGCGCCGGGACGAGCCCCTGAGCGAGCGGGACGTCGTCGTCTACCTCGCGCACAGCCGCGTCACCGAGCAGCGCGCCGCCGACCAGATGGACATGCTCGTCAAGGACTTCGGCGACCACCCCGAGCTGGGCAAGGCCATCCGCATGATCAGCAACGACGAGGACAACCACCTCGCCTACTGCCACGAGGAGTTGCTGCGCCTGGCCCGCCAGGGCCACGGCCACACCATCCGGCGGGTGCTGCGCGACAGCGCGCTCATGGAGATCCGCGTCTACCGCGACGTCAGCCTCGCCGTCATGGGCCACATGGGACGCCTGCTGGACTGGTCCGCCCCCAAGACGGCCGCGTTCGCCGCCGGCATCCGGGGAGTGCACGCCTACGAGCGCTTCAGCGGCTGGCACCGGGCGATCGGCCTGCGCATGCCCGAACGGCGCGACGCGCTCGGCGGAGCGCCGACGGCCGCCCCCGAGTTCGCCTGAACCCGCCCGCGGGTGGACGGGTCACAACCAGCCGCGGCGCTTGAACATCCGGTGCAGGCCCAGACACGCCCCCACCATGACCGCCAGCACCACGGGATAGCCCCAGGTCTGCTTCAGCTCCGGCATGTCGTCGAAGTTCATCCCGTAGATCCCCGCCACCATCGTGGGGACGGCCGCCATCGCCGCCCAGGCCGAGATCTTGCGCATGTCGTCGTTCTGCCGGACACCCATCTGCGCCAGATGCGCCGCCAGCGCGTCCGACAGCAGCCGGTCCAGCCCCTCGATGTACTCGTTCGCCTTGGTCAGATGGTCCGCGACATCACGGAAGAACGGCTGCGCGTGGTCGTGGACGAAGGGCACGTCCCCGAACGCGAGCCGGTCCATCGGCTGGAGCAGCGGGCTCGTCGCCCGGCGGAACTCCAGGACCTGCCGCTTGAAACCGTAGATCCGCGCGGCGGTGTTCTTGGTGTCCGACGCGTTCGGCGCGAACACGTCGGCCTCCAACTCCTCCAGGTCCGCCTGGAGCTCGGCCGCCACCTCGATGTAGTGGTCCACCACCGCGTCGGACACCGCGTACAGCACGGCCGTCGGACCGTGCCTCAGCACCTCCGGCTCGTGCTCCAGCCGGCGGCGCACGGCGGCCAGCGGGGCGCCCTCGCCGTGCCGGACCGTGACCACGAACGAGTCGCCGATGAACAACATCAGCTCGCCCGCGCTCACCGTGTCGGTGTCCTCGTCGTACAGCACCGGCTTGAGGACGACGAACAGCGAATCGTCGTACACCTCCAGCTTCGGGCGCTGGTGCGCGGTCAGGGCGTCCTCCACCGCCAGCGGGTGCAGCCCGAACTCCTCGCGGACGTGGTCGAATTCCTTCTCCGTCGGCTCGTGCAGGCCCAGCCACAGGAAGGCGTCACCGGTCGCCCGCGCCTCGTCGAGGGCGTCGGAGAAATCCGCGGGTCCCTCGGTACGGACGCCGTCCCGGTAAATCGCACAGTCCACAATCACCCGGGGCATTCTTCCCTGCCCGCGGCCCGCCCGCACTCCCACCTCACCGCGCGGGGCCTTCCCCGGCAGAGCCTAGGCTGTACCCCATGGCCACGCTGATCCTCGTACGACACGGGCGGTCCACCGCCAACACCGCCGGGCTGCTCGCCGGATGGACCCCGGGAGTCGCCCTTGACGAGCGCGGCGCCGAACAGGCCGCCAAGCTGCCCGGACGACTGGTCGGCGTGCCCCTCGCCGCCGCCGTCACCAGCCCGCTGCAACGCTGCCGCGAAACCCTCGCGCCGCTCCTGGCCGCCCGTCCGGAGCTGGAACTGCACACCGACGAGCGGATCGGCGAATGCCACTACGGCGACTGGTCGGGCCGCAAACTCGCCGAACTCGCCGACCAACCCCTGATGAAGATCGTCCAGCAGCACCCTTCGGCGGCCGCCTTCCCCGGCGGCGAGTCCATGCGCGCCATGCAGAACCGCGCGGTGGAAGCCGTACGGGAATGGAACGCGCGCATCGAGGACGAGCACGGCGCGGACGCCGTCTACCTCATGTGCTCGCACGGAGACATCATCAAGTCCCTTGTCGCCGACGCCCTGGGCATGCACCTGGACCTCTTCCAGCGCATCCACGTCGACCCCTGCTCGGTCACCGCGATCCGGTACACGCCCACCCGCCCCTTCGTGTTCCGCCTGGGCGACACCGGGGACTTCGGCTCGCTCGTACCCGGCGACCAGGCCCGCACCGCCGACAAGGCCGCCGAGGACGCCGGGAACGCCGTCGTGGGGGGCGGCGCGGGCGCGGCGTGATCGAACGGCGCAGTAGGGTGGACTGGCCATAACAAAACGCACAGCCACGCGCAGAGCACCCCCTGCCGCCGAGACTTGGAGACTGGACGTGCCCCGTCAGGTGTTCCTCTACGACCCGCCGGACCGCTTCGTGGCCGGCACGGTCGGTCTGCCGGGACGCCGTACGTTCTTCCTGCAGGCCTCCGCCGGCCCCCGCGTCACCAGCGTCTCCCTTGAGAAGACCCAGGTCGCTGCGCTCGCCGAGCGGATGGACGAACTGCTGGACGAGGTCGTACGGCGCACCGGGGGCAATGCCCCGGTCCCGGCCGTCGCCCCCGCCGAGGCCGCCGACACCGCGCCCCTCGACGTCCCCGTCGAGGAGGAGTTCCGCGTCGGCACCATGGCCCTGGCCTGGGACGGCGAAGAGCAGCGGATGATCGTCGAGGCCCAGGCCCTGGTCGAACTCGACGCGGACTCCGACGAGGACCTCGCCGAGGCCGAGGAGCGGCTGCTCCAGGACGAGGAGAACGGCCCGCCCATGCTGCGGGTCCGCCTCACCGGCGCCCAGGCCCGGGCCTTCGCCAAGCGGGCCCTGGACGTGGTCAACGCCGGCCGCCCGCCGTGCCCGCTGTGCAGCCTGCCGCTCGACCCGGAGGGCCACGTGTGCCCGCGCCAGAACGGCTACCGGCGCCAGGCGTGAACAGGGCGGGGGAACTGGAGGAACTGCTCGCCAAGGGCGAGCTGAGCGTCGTCGGCAGGATCCGGGAGGCGTCCAACGCCGTCCTGCTGTGCACCGTCACGTACGAGGGCGAGAGCACCGACTGCGTGTACAAGCCGATCAAGGGCGAGCGGCCCCTGTGGGACTTCCCCGACGGCAACCTCGCCCAGCGCGAGGTCGCCGCCTACCTGGTCTCCGAGGCCACCGGCTGGGGCCTGGTGCCCACCACCGTGCTGCGCGACGGACCCTACGGCGAAGGCATGGTCCAGCACTGGATCGAAGCGGCCCAGGAGGACGAACCGACGGCCGGGCTCCTCGCCCTCGTCGACGGAGAGGAAGCGGGGGAGGGCTGGAAGGCCGTCGCCTTCGCCGACGTCGGAGAGGGCCGCACCGCCCTGCTCGTCCACGCCGACGACCCCAGGCTGCGCCGGCTCTCCGTACTCGACGCGGTGATCAACAACGGCGACCGCAAGGGCGGCCACCTGCTGCCCGCGCCCGACGGGCGGCTCTACGGCATCGACCACGGCGTGAGCTTCCACACCGAGGACAAACTGCGCACCCTGCTCTGGGGCTGGGCGGGGGAGCCGCTGACCGACGAGGCCCGCGAGGTCCTGGCCGCGCTCACCGCCCGGCTCGCCGAGGGAGAGCCCCTCGCCACCCGACTGGCCGAACTGATCACGCCCGTCGAGCTGGCCGCCGTACGGGAGCGGGTGGCACGGCTGCTGCGCACCGGGATCCACCCGGAGCCCTCCGGGCAGTGGCCGTCGATCCCCTGGCCACCGGTCTGAGCCACCGGTGCGAACCGGCCAGTACGACACGCACAGATCCGGCCAGACCGCAAGAGTGCCGATCAAGACAACAGCGCAGGTCCAGTTCGTTTAAGGAACACCCGTCCGGTTAGGCTCGACACATGCATGCCTGGCCCGCTTCTGA
Source organism: Streptomyces sp. NPDC096339 (assembly GCF_044762985.1). NCBI lineage: Bacteria > Bacillati > Actinomycetota > Actinomycetes > Kitasatosporales > Streptomycetaceae > Streptomyces > Streptomyces sp. NPDC096339. Next base: position 14,911 of record NZ_JBIWFI010000003.1, read on the forward strand.
GGTCCCCGCCCTGCCCGGCAAGGGCCGCGACCTCCAGATCCACGACACCGCGACCCAGGGGACGATCACCCTCGCCCCCGGTCCCGTCGCCCGTATCTACGTCTGCGGCATCACCCCGTACGACGCGACCCACATCGGTCACGCGGCGACCTACAACGCGTTCGACCTCGTACAGCGCGTGTGGCTCGACACCAAGCGGCAGGTCCACTACGTCCAGAACGTCACGGACGTGGACGATCCGCTCCTGGAGCGGGCGCTGCGCGACGGCCACGACTGGACCGAGCTCGCCGAACGCGAGACGGCCCTCTTCCGCGAGGACATGACCGCCCTGCGGATGCTGCCCCCGCAGCACTACATCGGCGCCGTCGAGGCCATACCGGGCATCGTGCCGCTCGTGGAGCGGCTGCGGGACGCCGGCGCGGCGTACGAGCTCGACGGCGACATCTACTTCTCCGTCGAATCCGACTCCCACTTCGGCCAGGTCTCCAACCTGGACGCCGAGGCCATGCGGCTCCTCTCCGCCGAGCGCGGCGGCGACCCCGACCGCCCGGGGAAGAAGAACCCGCTCGACCCGATGCTGTGGATGGCCGCACGACCTGGCGAGCCGAGCTGGGACGGCGGCTCGCTGGGCCGCGGCCGGCCGGGCTGGCACATCGAGTGCGTCGCCATCGCCCTGGACCACCTGGGCATGGGCTTCGACATCCAGGGCGGCGGCTCCGACCTGGCGTTCCCGCACCACGAGATGGGCGCCTCGCACGCGCAGGTCCTGACGGGCGAGTTCCCGATGGCCAAGGCGTACGTCCACGCGGGCATGGTCGCCCTGCACGGCGAGAAGATGTCGAAGTCGAAGGGCAACCTGGTCTTCGTCTCCGCGCTGCGCCGCGCCGGGGTCGACCCGGCGGCGATCCGCCTGGCGCTCCTCGCGCACCACTACCGCGCCGACTGGGAGTGGACGGACGCCGCCCTCGCGGAGGCGGAGGCCCGCCTGGCCCGCTGGCGCGCGGCGGTCTCCCGCCCGGACGGCCTTCCGGCGGACGCCCTCGTGGAAGAGGTCCGCGAGGCCCTGTCGAACGACCTGGACGCGCCGGCCGCGCTGGCGGCCGTCGACCGCTGGGTGGACGCGCAGAACGCCTCCGACGGCGACGACGAATCGGCTCCCGGCCTGGTCTCCCGCACAGTGGACGCCCTGCTGGGCGTGGCCCTGTAGCACCCGCCGCGATGCCCCCGTCCCCACCCCGGGGCCGGGGGCATCGCCCTGTCCGGGTGCCGGTGCGGACCGCCGCTGCGCGGGGCCTTCTCCCCGCCCCGCCCCTTCCCGCCGTACCGGATATGCGGCTCCGCCGCGTGGGGGCTCCGCCCCGGACCCCGCGCCTCAAAGGCCGGCGAGGCTGGATGTTGCCCGGCGGGGCTGGATCTCCAGCCCGTCCGGCGTTTGAGGACCGGGGTCCGGGGCGGAGCCCCGGGGAACGGTGGAAGGGCGGGTAGGGGACCGGCCCCGCGCAGCGGCACCGGCCCTGCCCGCCCGGCACGCTACGTCTGCGGCGGGGACTCGGGGGAGTCGTCCCCCGAGGTGTCCTGGTCGTCCGGCGGGGACGCCGGGGGCTCCTCCGCCGCGGAGTCCTTCCGCTTCGGCGGCCGCGTCAGCCCGCTGGAGGTGTCCCGCAGGTACGACCCGTCACCCGGCTGCTCCGGCCCCGCCGGGTCGCGGCGGCGCAGGTACCGCTCGAACTCCCGGGCGATCGCGTCCCCCGACGCCTCCGGAAGATCGGCCGTGTCCCGCGCCTCCTCCAGCGTCTGGACGTACTCCGCCACCTCGCTGTCCTCCGCGGCGAGTTGGTCCACGCCCAGCTGCCACGCCCGCGCGTCCTCGGGGAGTTCACCCAGCGGGATCCTGATGTCGATCAGATCCTCCAGCCGGTTCAGCAGCGCCAGGGTCGCCTTCGGGTTAGGCGGCTGCGACACGTAGTGCGGCACCGCCGCCCACAGCGACACCGCCGGCACCCCGGCATGCGTGCAGGCCTCCTGCAGCACGCCCACGATCCCCGTCGGACCCTCGTACTTGGTCTCCTCCAGGTCCATCGTCCGCGCCAGGTCCGCGTCCGAGGTGACCCCGCTCACCGGCACCGGCCGGGTGTGCGGGGTGTCCCCGAGCAGCGCGCCGAGGACGACGACCATCTCCACGCCCAGCTCGTGTGCGAACCCCAGCAGCTCGTTGCAGAACGACCGCCACCGCATGGACGGTTCGATGCCCCGCACCAGCACCAGATCGCGCGGCTTCGCCCCGCCGATCCGCACCACCGACAGCCGGGTCGTCGGCCACGTGATCTTCCGTACCCCGTTGTCCAGCCACACCGTCGGCCGGTTGACCTGGAAGTCGTAGTAGTCCTCGGCGTCGAGCGCCGCGAACACCTCGCCCTTCCACTCCCGGTCCAGGTGCGCGACCGCACCGGAGGCCGCGTCACCCGCGTCGTTCCAGCCCTCGAACGCGGCCACCATGACCGGGTCGATCAGCTCGGGCACGCCCTCAAGCTCGATCACCCAGGTCTCCTTCCGAAGTTCCCTTGTGTACGTGGGCCAGCCTAAGCCTTGAGACGACGCCGGCCACAGCCCACGACAGAGGGGCGGTTCCCCCTGGAACCGCCCCTCTTCCCCACCTGCGGGAGACCTATGCCTTGCGGCCCAGCATCTCCTCGACCCGGGCCCGGACGGCCTCGTCGTCCAGGCCCCGGATCGTCACCGTCGTACGCCGGCGCAGCACGTCGTCGACCGTCTCGGCCCACTCGTGGTCACGGGCGTAGGCGACCTGCGCCCAGATCTCCGGACCGTCCGGGTGGATGCGCTCGGCCAGCGCCGGGTCCTCGTTCGCGATCCGCGCGATGTCGAAGGCCAGCGAACCGTAGTGCGAGGCCAGGTGGCGCGCGGTCAGCGGGTCCATGCGGGCACCGGGCTCGCGGTCCACCAGCAGCCGGTGCGCGACCGCGTTCGGGTTCGCGACACCGGGCAGCGGCACCCGGCGCACCAGGGACTTCACCGGCTCCATGTCCTCGGTGAGCGGGCTGCCCGGGAGCTTGGCCAGCTTGTCCATGACCACACGGCCGATGTGCCGGTACGTCGTCCACTTGCCGCCGGCCACCGACAGCATGCCGCCCGCGCCCTCGGAGACGACCGTCTCGCGCTTGGCCTTCTCGACCCCGCCGGGGCCGCCGGGCAGCACCCGCAGGCCCGCGAAGGCGTACGTCATCAGCGAGCGGTCCAGGTCGGCGTCCTTCACCGAGAAGGCCGCCTCGTCCAGGATCTGCTGGATGTCGGCCTCGGTGGCGCGCACGTCGGCCGGGTCGCCCTCGTACACCTCGTCGGTGGTGCCGAGCAGGAGCTGGTCCTCCCACGGCAGGGCGAAGGTGATGCGGTACTTGTCGATCGGGGTGGCCATGGCGGCCTTCCACGGCGACTTGCGCTTCATGACGATGTGCGCGCCCTTGGAGAGGCGGATCGACGGCAGCGAGTGCTTGTCTTCCATGCGCCGCAGGTGGTCCACCCACGGGCCGGTGGCGTTGAGCACGACGCGCGCGTCGACCCCGAACTCGGTGCCGTCCAGACGGTCCTTGAGCTCGGCGCCGGTGACCCGGCCGCGCGTCATGCGCAGCCCGGTGACCTCGGCGTGGTTGAGGACGACCGCACCGGACTCGACGGCCGCGCGGACCGTCATGACGGCGACGCGGGAGTCGTTCATCTGGTGGTCGTAGTAGACCGCCACGGCCTTGAGGTTGTCGGTCTTCAGGCCGGGGTTGTCGGCGACGGCACGGGCCGGCGATATGACCTTGCCCATGCCGTCGCCGAAGGCCGAGAGGGCGGAGTAGGCGAAGACGCCCGCGCCCAGCTTGGCCGCACCCACCGGACCGCCCTTGTAGACCGGCAGGTAGAACGTGAGCGGGTTGACCAGGTGCGGGGCCACGTCCTTGGCCAGCACCCGCCGCTCGTGGTGGTTCTCGGCCACCAGCTTGACCGCGCCGGTCTGCAGGTAGCGCAGGCCGCCGTGGACGAGCTTGGAGGAGGCGGAGGAGGTGGCGCCGGCGAAGTCGCCGGCGTCCACCATGGCGACCCGCAGACCCGACTGCGCGGCGTGCCAGGCCACCGAGGTGCCCAGGATGCCACCGCCGATGACCAGGAGGTCGTACGTGGCCTTCGCCAACTGCTCGCGGGTCTCGGCGCGGCTCGCGTTCGAACCGGCGGTCGGGTGCGTGCCCAGTGCGGTCACGCTCTGCAGGCTGCTCATATCTCTCTTAGCTCCTCGTCGATAGCGTCGGCTGAGTGAGGTCAGCTGGCGTCTTCGTCGTCGACCCAGCCCATGGACCGCTCGACGGCCTTGAGCCAGCTCTTGTACTCGCGCTCCCGCTGCTCGGCGGGCATCCGCGGGGTCCACTCGGCCGCGCGGCGCCAGTTGGCGCGCAGGGCGTCGGTGTCGGGCCAGAAGCCGACGGCCAGGCCGGCGGCGTAGGCGGCGCCGAGGCAGGTGGTCTCGGCGACCATCGGGCGCACCACGGGGGCGTCCAGGAAGTCCGAGAGCGTCTGCATCAGCAGGTTGTTGGAGGTCATGCCGCCGTCGACCTTCAGGGCCGTGAGCTCCACGCCCGAGTCCTTGGTCATGGCGTCGGTGATCTCGCGGGTCTGCCAGGCGGTGGCCTCCAGGACGGCACGGGCGATGTGCGCCTTGGTGACGTACCGGGTGAGGCCGGCGATCACACCGCGGGCGTCGGAGCGCCAGTACGGGGCGAACAGGCCGGAGAAGGCCGGGACGAAGTAGGCGCCGCCGTTGTCCTCGACGGAGGAGGCCAGCGTCTCGATCTCGGCCGCGGACTTGATCAGGCCCATCTGGTCGCGCATCCACTGGACGAGCGAGCCGGTGACGGCGATGGAGCCCTCCAGCGCGTAGACCGGCTTCTGGTCGCCGATCTGGTAGCCGACCGTGGTCAGCAGGCCGCTGTAGGAGTTGATGATCTTGTCGCCGGTGTTCATCAGCATGAACGTTCCGGTGCCGTACGTGGACTTGGCCTCGCCCTCGGCGAAACAGGTCTGGCCGAACAGGGCGGCCTGCTGGTCTCCGAGCGCCGAGGCGACGGGGACACCGGCGAGGACGCCCTCCTTGACGTGGCCGTAGACCTCGGCGGAGGACTTGATCTCGGGGAGCACGTTGAGCGGGACGCCCATGGACTCGGCGATCTTCTCGTCCCAGGCCAGGGTGTGCAGGTTCATCAGCATGGTGCGCGAGGCGTTGGTCACGTCGGTGACGTGGTGACCGCCCTGGGCGCCGCCGGTCAGGTTCCAGATGACCCAGGAGTCCATGGTGCCGAAGAGGATGTCCCCGGCCTCGGCGCGCTCGCGCAGGCCCTCGACGTTGTCGAGCAGCCAGCGGACCTTCGGGCCGGCGAAGTAGCTCGCCAGCGGCAGGCCGGTCTCGCGGCGGAAGCGGTCCTGGCCGACGTTGCGGCCGAGCTCCTTGCACAGGGCGTCGGTGCGGGTGTCCTGCCAGACCAGCGCGTTGTGGACCGGCTCGCCGGTGTTCTTGTCCCACAGGACGGTGGTCTCGCGCTGGTTGGTGATGCCGACGGCCTTGACGTCGGCGGCGGTGATCTCGGCCTTGGCGATGGCCCCGGCGACGACCTCCTGGACGTTGGTCCAGATCTCGGTGGCGTCGTGCTCGACCCAGCCCGGCTTCGGGAAGATCTGCTCGTGTTCCTTCTGGTCGACGGCGACGATGCGGCCGTCGCGGTCGAAGACGATGCAGCGGGAGGAGGTGGTGCCCTGGTCGATCGCGGCGATGAAGGGGCCGGTGCTGCTGGTCATGTGGCTGCTCCTGGCAGGTCTATGAGTAGGCGGAATCAGGATGCGGTGCGGATCTTACGAGCGCGGGCCGATGCTGATCAGGCGAACGCGATGTTGTACAGACCGCCGGCGAGCGCGGCACCGACGAGCGGGCCGACGACCGGGATCCAGGAGTACCCCCAGTCCGAGCCGCCCTTGTTGGGCAGCGGGAGCAGGGCGTGCACGATGCGGGGGCCGAGGTCGCGCACCGGGTTGATGGCGTAGCCGGTCGGACCGCCCAGCGAGAGGCCGATGCCGACGACCACGAAGGAGGTGATCAGGACGCCGATGACACCGAGGCCCTTGCCGCCGTCCTGGAGACCCTGGGTGAGGATCGCGATGACCAGGACGAAGGTGCCGATGATCTCCGTGGCGAGGTTCTGGACCACGTTGCGGATCTCGGGGCCGGTGGAGAAGATGCCGAGCACCGGGCCGGCGACGTCGTGCGGGTGCGGGTCCTCGGGACCGAGCCGCGCGTCCTTGATGTTCTCCGGGTCCGCCAGGTGCACGCGGAACTGGCCGTAGTACGTGATCCACATCAGGACCGCGCCGAGCATGGCGCCGAGCAGCTGCCCCGCGAAGTACACGGGGACGTCACCCCACTCGCCGGTCTTGATCGCGATGCCGACCGTGACCGCCGGGTTGAGGTGCGCGCCGGAGAGCGGTGCGGAGACGTAGGCGGCGATCAGGACCGCGAAGCCCCAGCCGAAGGTGATCGCGAGCCAGCCCGCGCCGCGGGCCTTGGAGCTCTTGAGCGTGAGGGCGGCGCACACGCCACCGCCGAGCAGAGTGAGCAGGGCGGTACCGATGGTCTCGCCGATGAAGATGTCGGAGCTGGACACCCGCGACTCCTTTGTCTTACGTCCAGGGGTGGGCGGAACCGGGTACCTCCGGTGGTTCCGCGCACTCGGTGAGTGCTGCACCGGTCCTTGGCTTGTCACACCCTAACGCGTATTGCCGGTAGGTGTTCGACATTGCCGACCGATGAACGGCAGTTTTCCGCCTGTGTGAAGAACCCGTCAAGGCCTGGCCAGGTCAAAGAACCGGATCGTTACCACTCGGTACGATCGACCAAATCCGGCCAATCCATGATCAGTAAACGACAAAACCCACCCATATGCAGCCTGAAGCCGCACCGGGTGGGTCTTGGATGGGTCGAACGAGTCAGGTCAAGCTCAGAACCGGCCTGCCCCCAGGTCGCGTGAAACCGACCGCGCGCAGTCCCGCACGGAGGCCACCAGGGCCGCCCGAGGCTCCCCGGAATCCCCGCAGACCCGCTCCACGGCCCCCGCCACGGCGACCGCGCCGACCGGCATCCTGCGCCGGTCGTGGATCGGCGCCGCGACCGAGGCGATGCCCTCCCAGGTCTCCTCCACGTCGGAGGCCCAACCGCGCGCCCGCGTCAGCCCGAGGACCTCCTCGAACCCGATCGCGTCCGTGACCGTACGTGGAGTGAACGCCTCGCGCTCCACCTCCAGGGCCTCCGTGTGCGCCACCGGGTCATAGGCGGACAGCACCTTGCCCAGCGCCGTGGAGTGCAGCGGCTGCATGGCCCCCACCTCCAGCACCTGGCGGCTGTCGTCGGGCCGGAACACGTGGTGCATGATCAGCACCCCGCTCTTGTGCAGCACCCCCACGTACACGCTCTCGCCGCTCGCCCGGGCCAGATCGTCCGTCCACACCAGGGCGCGGGCGCGCAGCTCGTGCACGTCCAGATAGCTGTTGCCCAGGCGCAGCAGCTCGGCGCCCAGTTGGTAGCGGCCCGAGGCCGGGTCCTGCTCGACGAAACCCTCCGCCTGCAGGGTGCGCAGAATGCCGTGCGCCGTGCCCTTGGCCAGGCCCAGGGCGGACGCCACGTCCGACAGTCCCAGCCGGCGCTCCCCGCCCGCCAGAAGTCGCAGCATCGCAGCGGCTCGTTCGAGCGACTGGATGTTCCGTGCCATCGCGCAGCCTCCTGCTGACGTAGTTCGACAATGCTGAACACTATCGGTCGATGCCGACCTTTTGCATGGTGAGGCCCGTCCCACCGCGAACCCCGGCCCCCACCCCACCCGACACACCCCGTCGGACGTCCCGCGCACAGGATGCAGTCCGCCACGTGGGACGACCGCACCGGGGCAGGTCCACACGGTTACCCTGGCCGAGTGCACCCTTGACGAAGAGGGGGTGCAAAGCCGACAGCCGTCGCATCCCAGGGAGCATCACCATGGCTTCGTTGCCGAACCCGCCCGCAGACACGCCGACCCGGGTCGCCGCCCTCCGAGAGGCACTCGCCACCCGCGTGGTCGTCGCCGACGGCGCCATGGGAACGATGCTCCAGGCCCAGGACCCCTCGATGGACGACTTCCAGCAGCTCGAAGGCTGCAACGAGGTCCTCAACATCACCCGGCCCGACATCGTGCGCACGGTCCACGAAGCGTACTTCTCGGTGGGTGTCGACTGCGTCGAAACGAACACCTTCGGTGCGAACTACGCGGCCCTGGCCGAGTACGACATCGCCGAACGCAACTTCGAGCTGTCGGAGGCGGGCGCCCGGATCGCCCGCCAGGTCGCCGACGAGTTCACCGCCTCGACCGGCCGGCAGCGCTGGGTGCTCGGCTCCATGGGCCCGGGAACCAAGCTGCCCACGCTCGGGCACATCACGTACGACAAGATCCGCGACGCCTACCAGGAGAACGCGGAGGGCCTGCTGTCCGGCGGCTCCGACGCGCTGATCGTGGAGACCACGCAGGACCTGCTGCAGACCAAGTCGTCGATCATCGGCGCCCACCGCGCCATGGACCGGCTGGGCATCAGCGTCCCGCTGATCTGCTCGGTGACGGTGGAGACGACCGGCACGATGCTGCTGGGCTCGGAGATCGGTGCGGCGCTGACCGCGTTGGAGCCGCTGGGCATCGACATGATCGGTCTGAACTGCGCGACCGGTCCGGCGGAGATGAGCGAGCACCTGCGCTACCTCGCCCGCAACTCCCGCGTCCCGATCTCCTGCATGCCCAATGCCGGCCTGCCCGTCCTGACGAAGGACGGCGCGCACTACCCGCTGTCCGCCTCCGAGCTGGCCGACGCCGAGGAGACCTTCGTCCGCGAGTACGGTCTCTCGCTCGTCGGTGGCTGCTGCGGCACGACCCCCGAGCACCTGCGGCAGGTGGTGGAGCGGGTCCGCGGCATGGTTCCGACCGTGCGTGATCCGCGTCCGGAGCCGGGTGCGGCGTCGCTGTACCAGACGGTGTCGTTCCGGCAGGACACCTCGTACATGGCGATCGGTGAGCGGACGAACGCGAACGGGTCGAAGAAGTTCCGCGAGGCGATGCTGGAAGCGCGCTGGGACGACTGCGTGGAGATGGCGCGGGACCAGATCCGCGAGGGCGCGCACATGCTGGACCTGTGCGTGGACTACGTGGGCCGTGACGGTGTCGCGGACATGCAGGAACTCGCCGGCCGGTTCGCGACCGCCTCCACCCTCCCGATCGTCCTGGACTCCACCGAGGTCCCGGTGATCCAGGCGGGCCTGGAGAAGCTGGGTGGTCGCGCGGTCATCAACTCGGTGAACTACGAGGACGGCGACGGCCCCGAATCCCGCTTCGCGAAGGTCACGCGTCTCGCGCAGGAGCACGGCGCGGCGCTGATCGCGCTGACCATCGACGAGGAGGGCCAGGCCCGCACCGTCGAGCACAAGGTCGCCATCGCCGAGCGCCTCATCGAGGACCTGACGTCGAACTGGGGCATCCGCGAGTCGGACATCCTCATCGACACCCTGACCTTCACGATCTGCACCGGGCAGGAAGAGTCGCGCAAGGACGGCATCGCCACGATCGAGTCGATCCGCGAGCTCAAGCGCCGCCACCCCGATGTCCAGACGACGCTGGGCCTGTCGAACATCTCCTTCGGCCTCAACCCGGCCGCCCGCATCCTGCTGAACTCGGTCTTCCTCGACGAGTGCGTCAAGGCCGGCCTCGACTCCGCCATCGTCCACGCCTCGAAGATCCTGCCGATCGCCCGCTTCGACGAGGAACAGGTCAACACCGCCCTCGACCTGATCTACGACCGTCGTGAGGGCGACTACGACCCCCTCCAGAAGCTGATGGCCCTCTTCGAGGGCGTCAACACCAAGTCCCTCAAGGCCGGGAAGGCCGAGGAACTCCTCGCCCTCCCGCTGGAGGAACGCCTCCAGCGCCGCATCATCGACGGCGAGAAGAACGGGCTGGAAGCCGACCTCGACGAGGCCCTCCAGGAACGACCCGCCCTGAACATCGTCAACGACACCCTTCTTGAGGGCATGAAGGTCGTCGGCGAGCTCTTCGGCTCCGGTCAGATGCAGCTGCCGTTCGTGCTCCAGTCCGCCGAGGTGATGAAGACCGCGGTGGCCTACCTGGAGCCGCACATGGAGAAGTCGGACGCGGAGGGCAAGGGCACGATCGTGCTGGCCACCGTCCGCGGCGATGTCCACGACATCGGCAAGAACCTCGTCGACATCATCCTCACCAACAACGGCTACAACGTCGTCAACATCGGCATCAAGCAGCCGGTCTCCGCGATCCTCGAAGCGGCGCAGGAGCACAAGGCCGACGTCATCGGCATGTCCGGTCTCCTCGTCAAGTCGACCGTGATCATGAAGGAGAACCTTCAGGAGCTCAACCAGCGCAAGCTGGCCGCCGACTACCCGGTGATCCTCGGCGGCGCCGCGCTCACCCGCGCCTACGTCGAGCAGGACCTCCACGAGATCTACGAGGGCGAGGTCCGCTACGCCCGCGACGCCTTCGAAGGCCTGCGCCTCATGGACGCCCTGATCGCCGTCAAGCGTGGGGTGCCGGGTGCGGCTCTGCCGGAGCTGAAGCAGCGGCGTGTCGCCAAGCGGGACACGCCCGTCCTCCAGGTGGAGGAGGCCGACGAGCCGGGCGGGCGTTCCGACGTGGCCGTGGACAATCCGGTGCCCGCGCCGCCGTTCTGGGGCACCCGTGTGATCAAGGGGATCCCGCTCAAGGACTACGCCTCCTGGCTGGACGAGGGCGCCCTGTTCAAGGGGCAGTGGGGCCTGAAGCAGGCCCGGGCGGGCGGCGCGACGTACGAGGAGCTCGTCGAGAGCGAGGGCCGTCCGCGGCTGCGCGGGCTGCTGGAGAAGCTCCACACCGACAACCTCCTCGAGGCGGCCGTCGTCTACGGCTACTTCCCCTGCGTCTCCAAGGGCGAGGACCTGATCATCCTCGATGAGGCCGGCAACGAGCGGACCCGCTTCACCTTCCCCCGCCAGCGTCGCGGGCGCCGCCTGTGCCTGGCGGACTTCTTCCGCCCGGAGGAGTCCGGCGAGACCGACGTCGTCGGCCTCCAGGTCGTCACCGTCGGTTCGAGGATCGGCGAGGCCACGGCCAAGCTGTTCGAGTCCGACTCCTACCGCGAGTACCTCGAACTGCACGGCCTGTCCGTGCAGCTCGCCGAGGCCCTGGCCGAGTACTGGCACGCCCGGGTCCGTGCGGAGCTCGGTTTCGGTGGTGAGGACCCGGCGAACGTCGAGGACATGTTCGACCTGAAGTACCGCGGCGCCCGCTTCTCGCTCGGTTACGGCGCCTGCCCGGACCTGGAGGACCGCGCGAAGATCGCCGATCTCCTCCAGCCGGAGCGGATCGGTGTCCACCTCTCGGAGGAGTTCCAGCTCCACCCCGAGCAGTCCACCGACGCGATCGTCATCCACCACCCCGAAGCGAAGTATTTCAACGCACGCTGAGGCGGATCGGCGTACACTGGTCGGTCCCAAACAGGCCGGTCACCTGTTCCCCGAGGGGGTATCCCCGCGGGCCGAGGTGACCGGCCTTGTCGTCCCCGGAGAAAGGCGTAACAGATGACCAGCACCGTTCCCGCCCCCGTCGCCCGCACGGCAGACGGGCATGCCCTGCAGGCGGTGCTGCTCGACATGGACGGCACCCTCGTGGACACCGAGGGCTTCTGGTGGGAGATCGAAGCGGAGATCTTCCACGAGCTGGGACACCGGCTCGACGAGTCCTGGCGCGACGTGGTCGTGGGCGGCCCCATGAGCCGCAGCGCGACCTTCCTGATCGAGGCCACCGGAGCCGCCATCGGCCTGGCCGAGCTCAGCGTTCTCCTCAACGAGCGCTTCGAGGCCCGCATCGCCGACCGCGTCCCGCTGATGCCCGGTGCCGAGCGGCTGCTGAGCGAACTGGCCCGGCACAACGTGCCCACCGCCCTCGTCTCCGCCTCACACCGCCGCGTCATCGACCAGGTCCTGCTCACCCTGGGCCGCGACCGCTTCACCATGACCGTCGCCGGGGACGAGGTCCCCCGCACGAAGCCGCACCCCGACCCGTACCTGCTCGCCGCGAGCACGCTGGGCGCGCACCCCTCCCGATGCGCCGTCATCGAGGACACCGCCACCGGTGTCGCCGCCGCGGAGGCCGCCGGCTGCCGGGTCGTGGCCATCCCCTCGGTCGGCAGTATCGATCCCGCACCGGGTCGGACGATCGTGAGCTCCCTGGAGGACGTGGACCTGGCCTTCCTGCGCTCCCTCATCGCCCCCATGAACTGAGCGCACACGCCAACACACGCTCCGTACCGAACGAAACACCCCCAGGCCCAAGGTCCTGCGGAAGAATCTTCCGCCAGAAGTGGCGGAGGCTGAAATTCCATGTCGTCCGGTGGGGTTGCCCCGGGTGACCTTGGTCACCCGTCACGGCCCCGACGGACCTGTCGCGAGGCCCCGACGCCTACCGCTCTGTCCGGATTGATCAGCTCCTGACCGAATCCGGACGGAGCGTCGCGTGAACAGCCGGTTCACTCCCGTCACGGTGCGATTACACCCCATGTCCGGCCAGTTCCAGCCATCCCGCCCCGGACCACTAGTGTCATTGCGGGCACTGCGCCGCACCTCAGCCGCCCCGGCCACACACCCTTGTCGCCGGGACCGCGTGGACCGATCGTCACTACACCGGCCCGATCGTTCCGCCCTGAACGGGCGACCGCCGCGAAGTGCCCTTCACACCGCTTTGAGCAAGTGCCGGTAACAGGGAGTACTTCCAGCATGAACCGCAAGACCATGGTGCTGACGGCCGCGGCCGGACTGCTCACCCCCACGCTGGCCGCATGCGGCACCGCGACCGGCGGAGGAGCAGGATCCGGAGCGATCACCGTCGGAACCACCGACCGGTTCGAGGCCGCCGAATACGCCCCCGCCCCGTTCGACCCGGCGTACGCCTACGACGCCGGCGCCTGGAACGTCCTGCGACAGACCGTCCAGACGCTGATGCACACCCCGCGCGGCGGCGGTCAGCCCGTCCCCGAAGCCGCCTCCGACTGCCGCTTCACCGACACCGGCAACGAGAGCTACCGCTGCACCCTGCGCCCCGGCCTCAAGTTCGCCTCCGGTGACCCCGTCACGGCCAAGGACGTCAAGTTCTCCATCGACCGCGTCCGCACCATCAAGGACGAGAACGGTCCCTCCTCGCTCCTGGCCAACATCGACTCCGTCGAGGCGAAGGCCGCCGACACCGTCGTCTTCCACCTGAAGACCCCGGACGCGACCTTCCCGTACAAGCTCTCCACCCCCGCCGCCGGCATCGTCAGCGAGAAGAACTACGACGCCAAGAAGCTCCGCGAGGGCTTCGCCGTGGACGGCTCCGGCCCGTACACGATGAAGGCCGAAGTCAGGAACAACCAGCTCGTCCGCGCCGTCTTCAGCAAGAACCCCCACTACAAGGGCGACCTCAAGCCGCAGAACGACAAGGCCGAACTGCGCACCTTCGCCGACTCCACGGCCATGGGCAAGGCACTCGCCGACGGGAAGATCGACATGATCTCCCGCACCCTGTCGCCCGCCCAGATCACCGAGCTCTCCACCAAGCCCCCCAAGGGCGTCAAGCTCACCCCGCTGTCCGGCCTGGAGATCCGCTACCTCGGCTTCAACACCGACGCCCCCGTCGCCAAGGAAAAGGCCGTACGCCAGGCGCTGGCCGCCGCCGTGGACCGCAACGCCCTCATCGACAAGGTCTACGGCAAGGCCGCCCAGCCCCTCTACTCGCTGGTCCCCACCACGGTCACCGGCCACGTCAACTCCTTCTTCAACAAGTACGGCGACGCCAACACCGCCAAGGCCGCCACCCTGCTGAAGGACGCCGGGATCAAGACCCCGGTCAAGCTCACCCTGAACTACACCAACGACCACTACGGCGACGGCACCGCGGCCGAGTTCGAAGCCCTCAAGGCCCAGCTGAACTCCACCCAGCTGTTCGACATCACCGTCCAGGGCAGCGACTGGGCCGACTTCCGCCCCGCGCAGAAGAAGGGCGACCACGCCGCCTACGGACTGGGCTGGTTCCCCGACTACCCCGACGCCGACAACTTCCTCGCCCCGTTCCTGGAGCAGGACAACTTCCTGGGCACCCCGTACGCCAACGCCGCCGTACGCACCCGCCTCATCCCCGAATCCCGGCGCGCCGCCGACCGCACCGTCGCCGTCCCCGCGATCACGGAAATGCAGGACATCGTCGCCGAGGACGTACCCGTCCTGCCCCTGTGGCAGGGCAAGCAGTACGTCGCCGCACGCGACGGGATCACCGGAGTGGAGTGGTCGGTCAACGCCATCTCCGACCTCCAGCTGTGGGAGCTCGGCCGCGGCGTAAGCGGCTGACGCACACGAACAACCGGCAGCGGGTGTCGCGGGCCGGCCCGACGAATCTGTTCGACTGAGAAGGACGTAACCGTGAATCGACGTAACCAGTGGCTGGCGGCACCGCTCGGCGCAGCCACCGCCGCCGCGCTGCTCAGCGGTTGCGGCTCGACCGATGGCTCCAACACCGGCAGCGGCAAGGGCGTGGTCATGGGCATATCCGACAAGGTGAAGGCCACCGACCCGGCCTCGGGCTACGACCCCGGCTCCTGGGTGCTCTTCAACAACGTCTTCCAGTCGCTCCTCAGCTTCCCCAAGGGCGGCACCATCCCCGAGCCCGACGCGGCGGAATCCTGCGGCTTCGAGGGCGCCGACAGCAAGACCTACAAGTGCACCCTGCGCAGCGGCCTGAAGTTCAGCAACGGCCACGGCCTCACCTCGAAGGACGTCAAGTACTCCTTCGAGCGCACCCTGAAGATCAACGACGAGAACGGCCCCGCCGTCATGCTCGCGTCGATCGGCTCCATCGAGGCCCCCGACGACAAGACCGTCGTCTTCCACCTCAAGAACTCCGACGCGACCTTCCCCAGCAAGATCGCCTCGGGTGCGGGCTCCATCGTCGACCACGCCGAATACCCGGCCGACAAGCTCCGCACCGACGGCAAGGCCATCGGCTCCGGCGTCTACAAGCTGGACTCCATCAACGACAAGAGCGCGAGCTTCTCCGTCAACGAGTCCTACACCGGCAAGGCCAAGGTGCGGAACTCCGGCGTCACCATGAAGTTCTACAACGACGACCAGGCGGCCCTGAAGAAGGTCCTCGAAAGCGGAGACGTCGACTTCGCCTTCCGCGGCCTCGCCGCCAAGGACATCGCCGGCCTCTCCGCCAACACCGGGGACAAGAAGGTCGAGGTCGTCCAGGGCACCGGCGCCGAGGTCCAGCACCTCGTCTTCAACATGAACGACCCGGTCGCCGGAAAGATCCACGTCCGCAAGGCCATGGCCTACCTCGTCGACCGCGAAGCCCTGGTCAAGGAGGTCTACCAGGGAACCGCGACCTCCCTCTACTCGATCGTCCCGGCCGGCATCGCCTCCCACACCACGCCCTTCTTCGACCGCTACGGCGGCAGCCCCCAGCTGGAGAAGGCCAAGGCCGTCCTGCGCGCCGCGAACGTCAAGGACAAGGTCAAGGTCACCCTGTACTCGACGCCCACCCGCTACGGCCCCTCCACCGACCAGGAACTCCAGCTCATCGCCAAGCAGCTGAACGACAGCGGTCTCTTCGAAGCCGACGTCAAGTCCGTCGAGTTCGACCAGTACGAGAAGGACATCCAGGCCGGCAAGTACGGCGTGTACGTCAAGGGCTGGGTGCCCGACTACCCGGACGCCGACAACTTCACCCAGCCGTTCTTCGGCCCCGACAACGTCCTCGGCAACAACTACGACAACAAGGAGATCACCGGGACCATCATCCCGTCGACCTCCGCCAAGGCCGACCGCACCGCCGCCAACACGGACTACAACCGCCTCCAGGACATCGTCGCCGACGAGATCCCGATCCTCCCGCTCTGGCAGGGCAAGCAGTACGCCGTCACCCGCCCGAACGTGACCGGCCTGCAGTGGTCCCTCGACGCGTCGACCGTCTTCCGCTTCTGGGAGATCCGCAAGGGCTGACCCCCACCCCCGAAGCACGAACGGGCCGGCAGCCGCACCACGCGGCCGCCGGCCCGTTCGCCGTACACCGAAACCCGAAGAAGCCCTACTGGCCCTGGCCCGCCCCCGGACGCACCAGACCGCTCTCGTACGCGTACACCGCCGCCTGCACCCGGTCCCGCAGCCCCAGCTTCGTCAGCACGTGCCCCACATGCGTCTTCACCGTGGTCTCGCTCACGAACAGGTCCGCCGCGATCTCCGCGTTCGACAACCCCCGCGCCACCAGCTTCAACACCTCGACCTCCCGCTCGGTCAACGTGCCCAGGGTGTCCGGCACGCGCTCCTCACCCGAAGGCAAGTGACCCGCGTACTTGTCCAGCAGCCGCCGCGTGATGCTCGGCGCGAGCATCGCCTCGCCGCCCGCCACCACCCGGATCGCCTGCACCAGCTCATTGGCCGGCGCATCCTTCAGCAGGAACCCGCTCGCCCCCGCCCGCAGCGCCTCCACCACGTACTCGTCCAGATCGAACGTGGTCAGCACCAGCACCTTCGCCGGACCGTCCCGGCCCGGACCCGTGATCTGCCGGGTCGCCTCCACCCCGTCCATCCGCGGCATCCGGATGTCCATCAGCACCACGTCCGGCTGGAGCGCCCGCACCTGATCCAGCGCCTGCAGACCGTCCCCGGCCTCACCGACCACAGCGAGGTCCTCCTCGGCCTCCAGGATCATCCGGAAGCCGGTGCGCAGCAGCGGCTGGTCATCGACCAGAAGGACGCGGATCGCCACGGGGTCTACCTCGTATTCGTACGGTCGCTTCGACGGACGCCGCCCATTCTGCCCTGACCGTCTAGCGGGGGATGATCGTCAGAGGATAGGCCGGGGGAGTACCCCCGAACTCCGGACACACCGCCTGATGATCACACCAGCCGCACAGCTTCGTCGGCCGCGGCCTCCAGTCACCCGACTCCGTCGCCTCCCGGATCGCCTCCCACAACGCGTGCAGCTTGCGCTCCACCCGCTCCAGATCCTCCACCACCGGGTCGTACGTCAGCACCTCACCGCTGCCCAGGTACACCAGCTGCAACCGCCGCGGCACGACCTGCTTCAGCCGCCACACCACCAGCGCGTAGAACTTCATCTGGAACAAAGCACCCTCGGCATACTCCGGCCGCGGCGCCTTGCCCGTCTTGTAGTCGACGATCCGCACCTCACCCGTCGGCGCCACGTCCACCCGGTCGATGATCCCGCGCAGCCGAAGCCCCGACGCGAGCTCCGTCTCCACGAAGAACTCCCGCTCCACCGGCTCCAGCCGCGTCGGGTCCTCCAACGTGAACCACCGCTCCACCAGCGCCTCGGCCTCCGTCAGCCACCGAGCTAGCCCCGCGCCCTCGTCCCCTTGCGGAAACAGGTCCGCCAGCTCGGGCTTCGACTCCAACAGCCGCTCCCACTGCCCGGGAATCAACGCC
Source organism: Streptomyces sp. NPDC096339 (assembly GCF_044762985.1). Classification (NCBI taxonomy): domain Bacteria; kingdom Bacillati; phylum Actinomycetota; class Actinomycetes; order Kitasatosporales; family Streptomycetaceae; genus Streptomyces; species Streptomyces sp. NPDC096339. Next base: position 32,501 of record NZ_JBIWFI010000003.1, read on the forward strand.
TTCGCCACCGGAGCCGTCCGCTCCGCCGCGGGATGGTCGAAAAGCCGCTCCAGCACCGCGTGCACCAGCGTTCCGCGCGTCGCAGCCGCACTCGGCTTCTCCGGCAGCTTGTCGATCACCCGGAACCGGTACAGCAGCGGACACCGCATGAAATCGCTCGCTCGCGAAGGGGAGAGCGAAGTCGGCGCCACAGCGCCCGACGCCGCAACGCCCCCCGCACCATCACCGGCTTCCACCCCGCCACCAGGACAGGCCTGCGCGCCGTCACCGGCACCCGCCCCGGCTTCCACCCCGGCTTCCACCCCGGCACCGCCATCGGCACCGGCGCCGGCAGCGCCATCGGCACCCGCACCGGCATCCGCGAAAGGGGCATCCGAGCTCGTAGTCATGCACAAAACCCTACGACCCGCCACCGACAGCCCGCGCCATACCATCGACGCCGGACCCCCTCGCACTGCATGATCGGAGCATCACAACCCGCTACACACCGGCTAAAGCACCACCAGAACCACACCTGAACCACACTGGAAACAACAGCACCGACCGAAGGACAGCCGTGGCAGACACCGACGAAACCGGCGAGCGCGCGAACCGGCGCTCCGGACCGGGCGGCGGAATCCTCATGGGCCGCCCCTTCGGCGTGCCCGTCTACGTCTCGTCCAGCTGGTTCCTGGTCGCCGCCCTCATCACCTGGGTCTTCGGCAACCAGCTCGACCGCGTCCTGCCCGAGCTCGGACCCGTCCGCTACCTCGTCTCCCTCTTCTTCGCCGTCGCCTTCTACGCCTCCGTCCTCGTCCACGAACTCGCCCACACCGTGGCCGCCCTCCGCTTCAAACTCCCCGTCCGCCGCATCCAGCTCCAGTTCTTCGGCGGCGTCTCCGAAATCGAGAAGGAATCCGAGACCCCCGGCCGCGAATTCGTCCTCGCCTTCGTCGGCCCCCTCCTCTCCCTCCTCCTCGCCGGAGCCTTCTACCTCGGCATGAAGGCCGTCGACCCCGCGACCGTCCCCGGCGTCCTCCTCGCCGGACTGATGATCTCCAACCTCCTCGTCGCGGCCTTCAACCTCCTCCCCGGCCTCCCCCTCGACGGCGGCCGCATGCTCCGCGCCGTCATCTGGGGCATCACCGGCAAACCCATGACCGGCACCATCGCCGCCGCCTGGATCGGCCGCGCCCTCGCCGTCACCGTCCTCCTCGGCCTCCCCCTCCTCACCCAGACCGGCACCCTCGGCAACCGCGGCGACGACATCGGCGGCATGAACACCGTCATGGACGCGCTCCTCGCCGCCATCCTCGCCGCCATCATCTGGACCGGAGCCGGCAACAGCCTCCGCATGGCCCGCCTGCGCGAACACCTCCCCGAACTGCGCGCCCGCACCCTCACCCGCCGCGCCATCCCCGTCGAGAACACCACCCCCCTCTCCGAAGCCCTCCGACGGGCCAACGAAGCAGGCGCCCGCGCCCTCGTCGTCGTCGACGGCCACGGAGACCCCACCGCCATCGTCCGCGAAACCGCCATCGCCTCCATCCCCGAACACCGCCGCCCCTGGGTCGCCGTCAGCACCCTTGCCCAGGACCTCACCGACGGCATGAAGGTTTCCGCGGACCTCGCCGGCGAAGAACTCCTCGACCACCTCCGCGCCACCCCCGCCACCGAATACCTCGTCCTCGAACCCACCGGCGAGATCTACGGCGTCCTCTCCACCCTCGACGTCGAAAAAGCCTTCGTGAAAGCCATGGCACGGCCCCAGTCCTGAAGCCAATACACTGGTCACATGTCCGAACCGACCGGTGCCGCCCGCCGACGCGGGCCCTTCGAGGTCGGGGACCAGGTACAGCTGACCGACCCCAAGGGCCGCCACTACACGTTCACGCTCGAAGCAGGGAAGAACTTCCACACCCACAAGGGTTCCTTCCCGCACGACGAGCTGATCGGCGCACCCGAGGGCAGCGTTGTCCGCACCACCGGCAACGTCGCCTACCTCGCGCTGCGCCCCCTGCTCCCCGACTATGTCCTGTCCATGCCCCGCGGCGCCGCCGTGGTCTACCCCAAGGACGCCGGCCAGATCCTGGCCTTCGCCGACATCTTCCCCGGCGCCCGCGTCGTGGAAGCAGGCGTCGGCTCCGGCTCCCTGAGCAGCTTCCTGCTGCGCGCCATCGGCGACCAGGGCATGCTCCACAGCTACGAGCGCCGCGCGGACTTCGCCGAGATCGCCACCGCCAACGTGGAGCGCTACTTCGGCGGCCCCCACCCGGCATGGAAGCTCACCGTCGGCGACCTCCAGGACAACCTGGACGAAACCGACGTCGACCGCGTCATCCTCGACATGCTCGCCCCCTGGGAGTGCCTCGAGGCGGTCAAGAAGGCCCTCGTCCCCGGCGGCATCCTCTGCTGCTACGTGGCCACCACCACCCAGCTGTCCAAGACCGTCGAGTCCATCCGCGAGATCGGCTGCTTCGCCGAACCGCAGCCCTGGGAATCGATGATCCGCAACTGGCACGTCGAAGGCCTCGCGGTCCGCCCCGACCACCGCATGATCGGCCACACCGGCTTCCTCGTCACCGCCCGACGCCTCGCCGACGGCGTCGAGCCCCCCATGCGCCGCCGCCGCCCCGCCAAGGGCGCCTACGGCGAGGACTACGAAGGACCCGGCAGCGACCGCTCCGCGTAACCACCCCGCACACCCAACACGAAGGCGCTGTGGCGCAGTTCCCCCCAAAGCACGGGAACTGCGCCACAGCGCCTTTTCGTTGTCGGGTCAAACGCCCCGCCAGAGCCGGACCCGGACGTTCCACCATCGTGTGAGGTATGGCACGATGCTGGCTCCCCGTCACCCCTCGCACAGGAGACACCCAGCGTGCTGCACAGCCCCGCCGAGCTGACGCCGACATCGGACACCCTGGGACACACCCGCACCAGGCCCGTCCACTGGATCGCCACCGCATCCGCCATGGCCGCCGTCATAGCCGGCGCGGGACTTCTCCAACCGGCCGCCGCCGGAACCGCCACACGGCCCGCCGAAGGCCCCCAGGCGACCGCCCCCGACCCGGCCGGGGTCACCTACCCCCTCGACTGCAAGGGCGCCCCCCAGAACGTCACCGCCACCGCCCAGGGCGACCTCGACGGCGACGGCCGCCCCGAAACCGTCGCGGCGGTCCGCTGCGACGCCGGATCCGGCACCCCGCCCCACGCCATCTACGTACTCGTCCAGGACCGCACCGCGGGAGCCCGCCCCCGCGTCGTCGCCACCCTGCTCGAAGCCGCCCAGCGCAAGACCGCCACCGACCTCACCGTGCGCGACGGAGTCGTCACGGCCGGCCTCGTCGGCTACTCCTCACCCGACGTCCCGCGCTACAGCCCCGACCTCAAACAGCGCGCCAAGTGGCGCTGGAGCGACGGAAAATTCCGCCAGGAGCTGACGGACTCGGCCGCCAGGAGTGTTTGAACCCTCACTCCGCGTCCGGGCCGAACACTTCCACCCGGTCCGAAACCCGCCTCACATGGATGCAGTCACCCGGACATTCCTTCGCCGAATCGACCACGTCCTGCAACAGCACCAGCGGAACCGGAGTCGTCGCCCCCGCCTCCTGCAGCAGCTCGTCGTCCGCACCCTTCACATACGCCAGACCATCGATGTCCAGCTCGAACACCTCCGGCGCGTACTGCACACAGATGCCGTCCCCGGTGCACAGGTCCTGGTCGATCCAGACCTCGAGAGGCTCGCCCGATCCGCCCGCGACGCCCGCCGGAGCCTCCTGCTGCACGGTCATATCTCCTGCCGTTCCCTGCCCTGAGTGATCCATCCCGGTCACAACTCGCGGCAAGTCGCGCGAGCCCTGACGGGTGTTGAACAGTTCGACCTTACAACCGGCCGCTTTCAGATGTTGATGGGTGGGTATTTCCTTGGCGTGAGGGAGTACGCAAGGGTGAAGATCGGACACGCCTCTACCGTCTTTGTGATCTAGGGGTTTCAATCACCACCAGCCCAGGTAGGGTCAGGAAGCGTCCAGCTCCCCTTGGAGGAGGTGAGGACCGTGGCAGCCCACGACGACGACATCAACCGCGGCATCCGGCCCGGGCGAGGGTCTGAGGACCCCGCCGGCCAGGTTGCCTATCTCGAGCAGGAAATCGCCGTCCTGCGCCGCAAGCTCGCCGACTCTCCGCGACACACGAGGATTCTCGAAGAGCGGATCGTCGAGCTTCAGACAAACCTGGCCGGCGTCTCCGCACAGAACGAACGACTCGCGAATACCCTCCGTGAGGCCCGCGACCAGATCGTCGCCCTCAAGGAGGAAGTCGACCGGCTCGCACAGCCACCGGCCGGCTTCGGCGTCTTCCTGCAAGCCAACGAGGACGGCACCGTCGACATCTTCACCGGAGGCCGAAAGCTCCGCGTGAACGTCAGCCCCAGCGTCGACCCGGAAGACCTCCGGCGCGGCCAGGAAGTCATGCTCAACGAAGCGCTCAACGTGGTCGAGGCCATGGAATTCGAGCGGGCCGGGGACATCGTCACCCTCAAGGAAATCCTCGAGGACGGCGAGCGCGCCCTGGTCGTCGGGCACACCGACGAGGAAAGGGTGGTGAGGCTCGCCGAGCCGCTCCTGGACATCACCATCCGCCCCGGCGACGCCCTCCTGCTCGAACCCCGCTCCGGCTACGTCTACGAAGTGGTCCCCAAGAGCGAGGTCGAAGACCTCGTCCTCGAAGAGGTCCCCGACATCGACTACGACAAGATCGGCGGCCTGGGCGACCAGATCGAGCTGATCCGCGACGCGGTCGAGCTCCCGTACCTCTACCCCGACCTCTTCAAGGAGCACGAACTGCGGCCCCCGAAGGGCATCCTGCTCTACGGCCCGCCCGGCTGCGGCAAGACGCTCATCGCCAAGGCCGTCGCCAACTCCCTTGCCAAGAAGGTCGCCGAGGTGACCGGACAGGCAGCAGGAAAGTCCTACTTCCTGAACATCAAGGGACCCGAACTCCTCAACAAGTACGTCGGCGAGACCGAGCGGCACATCCGCCTCGTCTTCCAGCGTGCCCGCGAAAAGGCCAGCGAGGGCACCCCCGTCATCGTCTTCTTCGACGAGATGGAATCCCTCTTCCGCACCCGCGGATCCGGCGTCAGCTCGGACGTGGAGAACACCATCGTCCCCCAGCTGCTCGCCGAGATCGACGGCGTGGAAGGCCTGGAGAACGTCATCGTCATCGGCGCCTCCAACCGCGAAGACATGATCGACCCGGCCATCCTGCGCCCCGGACGCCTCGACGTGAAGATCAAGATCGAGCGCCCGGACGCCGAAGCCGCCAAGGACATCTTCGCCAAGTACCTCAAGGCCTCGCTGCCCCTGCACACGGACGACCTGTCCGAACACCAGGACTCCCCGGCCGGCACCGTCCACAGCATGATCCAGACAGTCGTCGAGCAGATGTACGCCGAAACCGAGGAAAACCGCTTCCTCGAGGTCACGTACGCCAACGGCGACAAGGAAGTCCTCTACTTCAAGGACTTCAACTCCGGCGCCATGATCCAGAACATCGTGGACCGGGCCAAGAAGATGGCCATCAAGGCCTTCCTCGAACACAACCAGAAGGGCCTCCGGGTCTCCCACCTCCTCCAGGCATGCGTGGACGAGTTCAAGGAGAACGAGGACCTTCCCAACACCACCAACCCGGACGACTGGGCCCGAATCTCCGGAAAGAAGGGCGAGCGGATCGTATTCATCCGCACCCTCGTCACCGGAAAGCAAGGCGCGGACACCGGACGCTCCATCGACACGGTGGCAAACACCGGTCAGTACCTCTGACCAAGCGGAGCGGCTGCGGATGCCCTCCCCGGGCATCCGCAGCCGACTGCTTTACCGGCCGATTTTCAGCCGGTGACGAGGCCAATTCAATGACGGAAATGATCTCCCCACGAGTGCGAAGTGGTTCTACGCTCTTCCTTACCGCCGCCGGACGCGCAGTGCGGGGACGGGCACCGCACAGGAACAGGCACAGGCACGCGCACCGGAGCACCAGCGGTACTTGAGCGCCGCTCCCGACGAGGAGCGCCGCCGGGCAAGGAGGGCCGCATGACCGTACGGCGAGTAATGGGGATCGAGACGGAGTACGGGATCTCCGTCCCGGGCCACCCGAACGCCAATGCCATGCTCACCTCGTCCCAGATCGTCAACGCCTACGCGGCGGCGATGCACCGGGCGCGCCGCGCCCGCTGGGACTTCGAGGAGGAGAATCCGCTGCGGGACGCCAGGGGCTTCGACCTCGCCCGCGAGGCCGCGGACAACAGCCAGCTCACCGACGAGGACATCGGCCTCGCCAACGTCATCCTCACCAACGGCGCACGGCTCTACGTCGACCACGCACACCCGGAATACAGCTCCCCGGAGATCACCAACCCGCTCGACGCCGTCCTCTGGGACAAGGCCGGCGAGCGGATCATGGCCGAGGCCGCCGTACGCGCCGCCCAGCTGCCCGGCGCCCAGCCGATCCACCTCTACAAGAACAACACCGACAACAAGGGCGCCTCCTACGGCACGCACGAGAACTACCTGATGAAGCGGGAAACCCCCTTCTCGGAGATCGTGCGCCACCTGACCCCCTTCTTCGTCTCCCGCCAGGTCGTCACCGGCGCCGGACGCGTGGGCATCGGCCAGGACGGCCGCGAGCACGGCTTCCAGATCAGCCAGCGAGCGGACTACTTCGAGGTCGAGGTCGGCCTGGAGACCACCCTCAAGCGCCCCATCATCAACACCCGCGACGAGCCCCACTCCGACGCCGAGAAGTACCGCCGGCTCCACGTGATCATCGGAGACGCGAACCTCTCCGAGATCTCGACGTACCTGAAGCTGGGCACGACCTCGCTGGTCCTCGGGATGATCGAGGACGGGTTCATCAGCGTCGACCTGGCCGTCGACCAGCCCGTACGCACCCTCCACCAGGTCTCCCACGACCCGGACCTGCAACATCTGATCACCCTGCGCAGCGGCCGCACCCTCACCGCCGTGCAACTGCAGATGGAGTACTTCGAGCTGGCCAGGAAGTACGTGGACGAGCGGTACGGCTCCGACGCGGACGACCAGACCAAGGACGTCCTGGCCCGCTGGGAGGACGTCCTGGGGCGGCTGGAGACCGACCCGATGAGCCTGTCGGGGGAGCTGGACTGGATCGCCAAGCGGGAGATCCTGGAGGGCTACCGGCGCCGTGACGGCCTGGAGTGGGACGCGGCCCGGTTGCACCTGGTGGACCTCCAGTACTCGGACGTACGGCCCGAGAAGGGCCTGTACAACCGCCTGGTGGCCCGCGGCAAGATGAAGCGACTGGTGGACGAGCCGGCGGTGGAGCGGGCGGCCGCCAAGCCCCCGGAGGACACCCGGGCCTACTTCCGCGGCCGCTGCCTGGAGCAGTACGCGGACGACGTGGCGGCGGCCTCCTGGGACTCGGTGATCTTCGACCTCCCGGGCCGGGATTCGCTCCAGCGGGTCCCGACCATGGAACCCCTGAGGGGGACCCGGAACCACGTCAAGGAGCTCCTGGACCGCTGCCGCACGGCGGAGGACCTGGTGCGGGTGCTTTCCGGTCAGTGAAGTGGTGTCTTCGGGGCCTGAAAGGGCCCCGGTCCGGGAATCATGAAATCAGCCGGACGTTATGAAAGTGCGGGGACGAATGTCGGACCCTCCTTGTAGGGTCCGGCGTAGGGTCTGATCTTGAGAGATCCCGAATCCCGGGGTCTCTCGACATGAGCGTGCGAACCGAGCGGGGTGAGGTAGACATGGCGACCAAGGACACCGGCGGCGGACAGCAGAAGGCGCAGCGCTCGACCGAGGAGGTCGAGGAGGCTGCGGTCGAGGAATCGACCGATCTCAAGGAGCGGCAGGAGAAGCTCTCCGACGACGTCGACTCGGTTCTTGACGAGATTGACGATGTCCTCGAGGAGAATGCTGAGGACTTCGTGCGGTCGTTCGTTCAGAAAGGTGGCCAGTAAGGCCATTTGACCTTCGAATCGAAGGTGGGGGGCAAGAGTAAGTGTCCGAGGGTACGAAGCGGTGTTCGCGCTGCAAGCAGGACAAACCGCGGGGGGAGTTCGCGAACAACCGCTCGGCGGCCGACGGCTTACAGGCCTACTGCCGCGTGTGTTGGGCCGAGTACTACAAGGCCCGGCAGGAGGCAAAGGGGCGGACGGTGCGGGCCAAGGTGGACGTGCCGTCCGGTCACAAACGGTGTCCGCAGTGCGAAGAGATCAAGCCGCACTCGGAATGGGAGCCCAACAAAACCACCTCGGACGGATGGTCCAGCTACTGCCGTTCGTGCCGGGCGAAGCGCAACAGGGCGAGTTACTTCATGCGGAGGTACGGAATTACCGAGGCTGAGCGCGACGAGATGATCGCCGCTCAGGGTGGCGTGTGCGTGATCTGCCGAGATGCCCCCGCCGAGCACGTTGATCACGATCATCAGACGGGTAAGGTCCGAGGCGTACTGTGCTTCAGCTGCAACGCAGCCCTGGGGCAGTTCAAGGATCGGCCGGACGTCATACGGCGTGCAGCCGCTTACGTGGAAGGAAACCTGTGGAACCCAACACTCGTAGCACAGGGCGTCTACCGGCAGCCTTCCTGACGCCGGGGTCGTCGTCCTTCATGGACTTCCTGGGTGCGCACTCGCCCGAGATGCTCCCCGGGAACCGCAAGCTCCCGGAAGGTGTCGTCGAGGCGCCGCACGGCACCACCATCGTCGCCGCCACCTTCCCCGGAGGGGTCGTGCTCGCCGGTGACCGGCGGGCGACCATGGGGAACATGATCGCGCAGCGGGACATCGAGAAGGTGTTCCCGGCCGACGAGTACTCCGCGGTGGGCATCGCCGGTACGGCCGGCCTGGCCGTGGAGATGGTGAAGCTGTTCCAGCTGGAGCTGGAGCACTTCGAGAAGGTCGAGGGGACGACCCTCTCCCTGGAGGGCAAGGCGAACCGGCTGTCCACCATGATCCGGAGCAATCTGGGCATGGCCATGCAAGGTCTGGCCGTCGTGCCGCTCTTCGCGGGTTACGACGAGGCCAAGGAGAAGGGCCGGATCTTCTCCTACGACGTGACCGGCGGCCGCTCCGAGGAGCACGGCTACGCCGCCACCGGATCGGGCTCGATCTTCGCCCGCGGTTCGATGAAGAAGCTCTTCCGCCCGGATCTGACGGAGGAGCAGGCCACCACGCTGGTCGTGCAGGCCCTCTACGACGCCGCCGACGACGACTCGGCGACGGGCGGTCCGGACCTGTACCGCCACATCTACCCCATCGTCACCGTCATTACCGACGAGGGCTTCCGCAGGCTGGATGACGACGAGTCGCAGGCACTCGCCCGCAAGGTGACGGACCGCCGGCTCCAGGAGCCCGACGGTCCGCGCGCCGCCCTGCTCTGACCTGTCCGCTCGTCGCCCAGAAGAAAGGGACGGAAAGCCGGTGTCGACTCCGTTCTATGTGTCACCCCAGCAGGCCATGGCCGACCGGGCGGAATACGCCCGGAAGGGCATCGCCCGCGGTCGCAGCCTTGTCGTGATCCAGTACGCCGACGGCATCGTGTTCGTCGGCGAGAACCCGTCCCGTGCGCTGCACAAGTTCAGCGAGATCTACGACCGGATCGGCTTCGCGGCCGCCGGCAAGTACAACGAGTACGAGAACCTGCGGATCGGCGGTGTGCGGTACGCGGATCTGCGTGGATACACCTACGACCGTGACGATGTGACGGCCCGTGGGCTGGCGAACGTGTACGCGCAGACGCTCGGCACGATCTTCTCCAGTGCGGGTGAGAAGCCGTACGAGGTGGAGTTGGTCGTCGCCGAGGTGGGGGCCACCGCTGCGGGGGACCAGATCTACCGGCTTCCGCATGACGGTTCGATCGTCGACGAGCACGGTTCGGTTGCCGTTGGCGGTAATGCCGAGCAGATCAGCACGTACCTGGATCAGCGTCACCAGGACGGGATGACCCTGTCCGAGGCGCTGAAGCTGGCGGTGCAGGCGCTGTCCAGCCAGGCGAACAGTGCGGACAAGACGATTCCGGCCGAGCGGCTGGAGGTCGCGGTGCTGGACCGTACGCGGTCGCAGCAGCGGAAGTTCAAGCGGATCCGTGGTCGGCAGCTGTCGCGGCTGCTGGAGGCGGAGGTTCCGGCGGCGGCTCAGGCCGATGCCGTGTCGAACGACGAGGCGCCGGAGGACGACGCCGAGTAGGAGTGATGTGCGGGGCCCCGGTTCGCCGTTTCGGCGGGCCGGGGTTTTCGTGCGTTCAGGAGGTGGGGGCGGGGCCCGAGGAGTCGCGTACGACGAGTTTCACGGGGAGGTCGGGGGCGGTCCAGGGGGTGCCTTCGAGGACGGCGAGGAGGGCGGTCATGCCCTGTTCGCCGATGCGTTCGGCGGGGAGGTGGATGGTGGTGAGTTCGGGTTCGACGGCGGTGGCGAGGGCGAGGTCGTCGAAGCCGGTGACGGAGAGGTCGTCGGGGATGCGCAGGCCCAGGCGGCGGGCGGCTTTGCAGGCGCCGGCGGCGAGGATGTCGTCGTCGCAGACGACGGCCGTGGGGCGGGGTCCGGGCGTTGCCAGGGCGGCTTCCATGGTGGTGCGGGCGGCGTCGACGCTGAGGGGGGCGCGGACGGTGCGCAGTTCGGTGTGGGGGTCGAGGTGGGTGGTGAGGGCGCGGCGGCGGACGTCGAAGGTCCAGCTGTCGATGGCGGAGGCGAGGTGGAGGAAGCGGCGGTGGCCGTGGCTTTCGAGGTGGTGGACGACCTGGCGCATGCCGTCGGCCACGGCGAGGTTGACGTGGGCGGAGCCGCCGGCGGCCGGGTCGCTGTCGAGCATGACGAGGGGGAGTGCGTCCCCGCCGATGGCGTGGAGGGTGTCGGCGGCCATGGAGGAGGCGATGACTCCGTCGAGGGCGGCGCGGGCGGAGGCGAAGGGGTCGCGGGCGGGGCCGGTGCCGTCGGGGGAGGGGTAGAGGACGACGCCGAAGCCGTGTTCGGCGGCGATGCGGGCGGCGCCGGTGTAGACACGGGCGAAGAATTCGTTGGTGAGGGCGGGGACGACGAGGAGGGCGGTGCGGGTGGTGCCGAGGCGGAGGTTGCGGGCGGCGAGGTTGGGGCGGTAGCCGAGGGTGGTGGCGGTTTGGCGGACGAGGTCGGCGGTGCGTTCGGAGACGCGGCCGCGCCATTTGTCGCCGAGGACGAGGGAGACGGTGGCCTGGGAGACCCCGGCGGCGGTGGCGACGTCCCGGCTGGTGGGTCTCGTCACAGGGGGCTCCCGAAGTGCGTGGTCAGAACGGATCTGGGGTTCTGGCGGGTGGACCGGTGGACTGGGGCCATGGTACGTATGACGGGTCACGTTATACGTATTACTCCGGCATGGGTCCGGGCAGAAGGGGGCGGTCATGGCCGCGGGATACGCGGAACTGCTCAGGACCCGGCATGCCGCGAGGCTGCTGGTGGGCACGTTGGTGGGGCGGCTGCCGAACGCGACGGCGGCGATCGCGATCGTGCTGTTCACGCGGGCCGAGGGTGGCAGCTACAGCCTGGCGGGGGCGCTGGCCGCGGTGTACGGCGTGGCGAACGCGGTGGGTCAGCCCCTGCTGGGGCGGGCGGTGGACCTGTACGGGCAGCCTCGGGTGCAGCTGCCGGCGGCGGTGGTGTCGGCGCTGGGCATGGTGTGGCTGGCGTGGGCGGGTACCGGGTCGGCGGTGGCGGCGTACGCCGCGGTGGTGATCGCGGGTCTGTTCACGCCGCCGCTGGAGGGCGGGCTGCGGGCGCTGTGGCCGAGTGTGCTGGGCGGTCGTGAGGAGCGGGTGCACCAGGCGTACGCGATGGACGCGGTGGCCCAGGAGGTCATGTTCACGGTCGGTCCGCTGCTGGTGACGCTGTTCGTGGCGTTGTGGTCTCCGGCCGGGGCGCTGCTGGCGCTCAACGGTATCGGGGTGCTGGGTGCGCTGTCGGTGGTGGTTTCGGAGCCGTCGAAGGCGTGGCGTTCGGAGCCGCGTGAGGCTCATTGGCTGGGGGCGCTGCGTTCGCGGGGGCTGTTGGCGCTGCTGGGGGCGTTCTTCTTCGTGGGGTCGGCGCTGGGGTCGATCACGGTGGCCGGGGTGGCGTATGCGGACGGTCACGGTGGGCAGGTGGTGTACGGCTGGCTGATGGCGGCGCTGGGTCTGGGTGCGTTGGTGGGTGGTGTCGGGTACGGGGCGCGGCAGTGGGCGGGTGCGCCGGAGCGGCGGCTGCTGGGTTTGGTGGCGTTGCTGGCGGTGTGTTATCTGCCGTTGATGCTGGTTCCGGGTGCGGTGGCGATGACGGGGCTGTCGGCGCTCGCGGGCGTGTTCCTGGCGCCGGCGATCGCGTGTGCGTTCATCGTGGTGGACCGGCATGCTCCGGTGGGGACGGTGACCGAGGCGTTCTCGTGGTTGGTGACGTTCTTCGGGGTCGGTGCGGCGATCGGTACGGCGGTCGCGGGTCCGGCGGTGGAACTGGGTGGTACGGCGGCGGGCTTCGGTGTGGCGAGTGCGGGCGGGGCGGCGGCGCTGTTGGTCTTGATGGTCACTCAGCGGGTGCTCGGGGCGCGGGGGCGCAGCCGTGCGGTTGCGGGTTCGGCGGGGGCCGCGGCCGTGGTGGAGGCTTCTGCCGGGCAGGGCTGAGGTTTCGTGGTTTCGTCGGGGGCCGGTCGGGTATGCACAGGTGTCGTGTCGTGCTTTTCCGGCCGGCCTCCGGGTGTTTTGCGGCGGGTCGTCGGGGGTTTCGGGGAAACTGATCGAACCGCGCCTGCGAACCCGGTTTCAGAAGGGGGCAGAAGGCGTAATGTTCAGTCATGGACCGCCGCATTTTCGGGCTGGAGAACGAGTACGGCGTCACGTGCACGTTCAGGGGACAGCGCCGACTGTCTCCTGACGAAGTGGCGCGCTACCTCTTCCGCCGTGTTGTGTCATGGGGCCGCAGTAGCAATGTCTTCCTGCGGAACGGTGCCCGCCTGTACTTGGACGTGGGTTCGCATCCGGAATACGCAACACCCGAATGCGACAACGTGACCGAACTGGTCACGCACGACAAGGCGGGCGAGCGCATTCTGGAAGGTCTGCTCGTCGATGCCGAACGGCGCCTGCACGAGGAGGGAATCGCGGGCGACGTCTATCTCTTCAAGAACAACACCGACTCGGCGGGCAACTCGTACGGCTGCCACGAGAACTACCTGGTGGCGCGGCACGGGGAATTCTCGCGCTTGGCGGACATCCTCATTCCGTTCCTTGTCACGCGGCAGTTGATCTGCGGTGCGGGCAAGGTGCTGCAGACTCCGCGGGGTGCGGTGTACTGCGTGAGCCAGCGGGCCGAGCACATCTGGGAGGGTGTCAGTTCGGCGACGACGCGGTCCCGGCCGATCATCAACACGCGGGACGAGCCGCACGCGGATGCGGAGCGTTACCGTCGGCTGCACGTGATCGTCGGGGACTCGAACATGTCCGAGACGACGATGCTGCTGAAGGTCGGGGCGACCGATCTGGTGCTTCGCATGATCGAGGCGGGCACGGTGATGCGGGACCTGACGCTGGAGAACCCGATCCGGGCGATCCGTGAGGTCAGTCACGACATCACGGGTCAGCGCAAGGTGCGGCTGGCGAGTGGCCGGGAGGCTTCGGCGCTGGAGATCCAGCGGGAGTACTACGACAAGGCGGTGGACTTCGCCGAGCGCCGGGGGATCCGTACCGGCACGGTGGAGCAGGTGCTGGAGTTGTGGGGTCGGACGCTCGACGCGATCGAGGCGGAGGATCTGGACCGGATCGGGACCGAGATCGACTGGGTGATGAAGTACCAGTTGATCGAGCGGTACCGGGCCAAGCACAACATGACCATGTCGAATCCGCGGGTGGCTCAGATAGACCTCGCGTATCACGACATCCACCGGCGGCGCGGGCTGTACTACCTGCTGGAGCGCAAGGGGCAGGCGGCGCGGATCTGCAATGACCTGAAGATCTTCGAGGGCAAGTCGGTGCCGCCGCAGACGACGCGGGCGCGGTTGCGTGGTGACTTCATTCGCCGGGCGCAGGAGCAGCGGCGGGACTTCACGGTGGACTGGGTGCATCTGAAGTTGAATGACCAGGCGCAGCGGACGGTGCTGTGCAAGGACCCGTTCCGGTCGGTGGACGACCGGGTGGAGAAGTTGATCGCCGGGATGTAGTTCGGGATGTGGATCTCGCCGGCGTGTGCTCAGGGCCCCGTATGTGTCTCGTACGGGGCCCTGTTCACGGCTTAGAGTGGCGGCGACCGTTTGCCGTCTGAGATCTGAGGAACACGTGCGCCGACTTGCCGGCCTGCTTGTCGTACCCCTTCTGCTGCTGTCGACAGCGGCGTGTGGTGACAGCGGCTCCGACTCCGCCCAGATGAAGAACGGGGCGCCCGCGATCACGAAGGGTGCCGAGTTCGGGCAGAAGCCCACCCTGTCGACGGGTAAGGGGACGCCGCCGAAGGAGCTGAAGGTGGTGACCGTCAGCGAGGGCAAGGGCCCGGTGCTGAAGAAGGGCGACATCGCCCAGGTCAATTACCTCGGCCAGGTGTGGGACGGCAAGGAGCCGTTCGACCAGAGCTTCGACCGTGGTCAGACGTTCGATCTGACCGTCGGTGCGGGTGCCGTCATCAAGGGTTGGGACCAGGGTCTCGAGGGACAGAAGGTCGGCAGCCGTGTCGAGCTGGTGATCCCGCCGGACCTGGGTTACGGGGCCCAGGGCTCGGGCGACAAGATCAAGCCGAACGCGACGCTGGTCTTCGTGGTGGACATCGTCAAGGGTGCTTCCGTGCCGGTCTCGGCGACGGGCAAGGAAGTCCCGCAGGACGACAAGGCGCTGCCGAAGGTCGGTACGAACACGGACGGCAAGGAAGTCGCCGTGACCGTTCCGAAGGACACGGAGCCGCCGGCGAAGCTGGTGTCGAACTACGTCCTGGAGGGCGACGGCGCTGCGGTGAAGGACACCGACAGCGTCGTGGTCAAGTTCCACGGCAAGACGTGGAAGGACGACAAGACGTTCGAGAGCACGTACGCGACGGACACGACGGTGACGTGGCCGATGTCGCAGCTTTCGGTGAAGGGCCTGAAGGAGGGCATCACCGGCAAGAAGGTCGGCAGCCGCATCCTGCTGGTGATCCCGCCGGACATGGCGTTCGGGGACCAGGAGAAGGGGTCCATTCCGGCTAAGTCGACGCTGGTCTTCAGCCTCGACATCCTCGCGGTGATGTAAGACTGTCCCGGTTGACCGGTTCGTAAGTTTGAGGAGCAGTTCCGTGAGCGACAAGCTCGAGAAGCCCGAGATCGATTTCCCCGAGGGTCCGGTTCCCGCCGACCTGGTGATCGAGGACATCTGGGTGGGCGAGGGTGCCGAGGCCAAGGTCGGCGCCTTCGTCAAGGTCCACTACGTGGGCGTGGCCTTCTCCACCGGTGAGGAGTTCGACGCTTCGTGGAACCGCGGCAGCGCGCTGCAGTTCCAGCTGGGTGTCGGCCAGGTCATCAAGGGCTGGGACCAGGGTGTCCAGGGCATGAAGGTCGGCGGTCGTCGCAAGCTGACGATCCCGGCGCACCTTGCCTACGGTGACCGGGGTGCGGGCAACGCGATCGCCCCGGGCGAGGCGCTGATCTTCGTCTGCGACCTGATGGACGCCTGATCGGACTGTCGTTCGATCGGCTTCGGGGCCCCTGCCTGTCGGCGGGGGCCCCTCGCTTTTGTCCCGGCGCGCCGGGGCGGTACGGTCAACGGTCACGGCTGTGTCCGCGAGCGGGCGCGTACGAGGGAAGCGGGGATGGGCGTCGATGGCGATTGCCAAGGCCGAGCGGCTGATGAATCTGGCGCTGTGTCTGCTGGGGACGCGTCGGCCGCTGAGCAAGCGGGAGTTGCGGGGTTCGATCGAGGCGTACCTCGAGGCCGGCAACGACGAGTCCTTCAACCGGATGTTCGAGCGGGACAAGGACGATCTGCGTGAACTCGGTCTGGTGATCGAGACGGTGGAGAACCTGGAGGGCGAGATCGGTTATCTCGCGCGCCGGGACAGCAATCGGCTGCCTCCCGTCTCGCTGGACGCCGAGGAGGCCGCGGCCCTGGGGCTGGCGGCGAAGGTGTGGCAGCAGGCGCGGCTGGCGGGGGCGGCCAGTGGCGCCCTGCAGAAGCTGCGTGCGGGTGGGATGCCGGAGGCGGGGGATCCGTACGAGGGCCAGCACAGTGCCATCGAGCCCCGCATTCCGGTGCACGAGGCGGCGTTCGAGCCGCTGATGCTGGCGTGCCGGGACCGGCGGCCGGTGGTGTTCGACTACCGCAAGTCGACGGCGGCGCGGCCGGAGACCCGGCAGGTGGAGCCGTGGGCGCTGGAGTGCTGGCGGGGCCACTGGTACCTGGCCGGGTACGACCGTGACCGTGGTGCGGAGCGGGTGTTCCGCCTGTCGCGGATCACGGGGAAGGTCCGTTCGCGGGCAGGCAAGTACGTCGCGGAGGTGCCCGACGTGGTGACCGTGCGGGAGACCGTGGCGAGCTGGGCGGGGGAGAGCGCGGACCGTTCGGCGCTGATCCGTCTGCGGGCCGGCGCGGGATATCCGCTGCGGGCCAAGGCGACGGCCGTGCGGGAGGGCCGGGACGGCTGGGACGAGCTGGAGATCCCGTACGGGCACGGGCTGGACGCCTGGCTGGTGGAGTTCGGGCCGGACGTCGTGGTGGTCGGGCCCGCCGACCTCCGGGCGGACGTGGTGGACAGGCTGCGGGCCGTCGCCAAGGCCTGAGCCGGCGCGGCCGAGGGGGACGCCGATCCCCCACCGGCGCCGGCTCACCGCCGAGGCCTCACCGCCGACGCCTCACCGCCGACGCCTCACCGCAGAGGTGGAACGGCAGGGCCGGTCGGCCGGTGCCCCAACGCAATGCAAGCGCACCATTCGAAGAGCACGCCCTGAGGGGGAGACGTACCAGCATGGCTGCCAACGCCATCGACCAGACCCGCCGGATGCTGTCCCTGGTCACGTATCTGCGGGAGCGCCCGGGCGCGCACGTCGCCGACGTCGCGCGGGCTTTCGGGATCACCGAGGACGAGCTGATCTCGGACCTCGACGTGCTGCCCATGTGCGGGACCAGTTTCCGCGGCGGTGACCTGCTCGACATCGACACCGACGGGGAGCGCATCTGGTGGCGCAACCCCGACGCGTCGGGGGAGTCCACGGCGGAGCCGCTGCGGCTGGCCGCCGACGAGGCGACCGCGCTGCTGGTGGCGGCGCGGGCGGTGGCGACGCTTCCGGGGCTGCGGGAGAAGGACCGGGAGGCGCTGCTGCGGGCCACGGCCAAGTTGGAGGCGGCGGCGGGCGAGGCGGCCGGGGCCTCCTCCCGGCTGTCGGTGACCTTCGAGTCCGAGGGCGGGGTCTTCGCGGACGTGGACCGGGCCATCGCGGAGCGTCGCAGGCTGTGGCTGCGGTACTACTCGCCGGCGCGCGACGAGCTCACCGAGCGCAAGGTCGACCCGATCCGGTTGTTCGCGGTGGGGCACACGTACATGGAGGGGTGGTGCCACCTCTCTGAGGCGCGGCGCACCTTCCGCCTCGACCGGGTCGCGGAGATCCGGCTGCTGGACGAGCGGGCGGAGCCGCCCGCGATCGAGCCGCGGGATCTGTCCGAGGGTCTCGTCCAGCCGGCCGCGGAGGACCCGGAGGTCGTGGTCGAGGTCGGGCCGGGCGGGCGCTGGGTCGCCGAGTACTACCCGCACGACAGCGCGGAGGAGCTGCCCGACGGTGGGCTGCGGATCACGCTGCGCAGCCCGGATCCGGCGTCGCTGCGCCGGCTGGCGCTGCGGCTGGGCCGGGAGGGGCGGATCGTGGCGCCCCTGGAGCTGGCGGAGAGTGCGCGGAGCGCGGCTCGAGAGGCACTCGCGGGGTACGGGGAAACGGTCTGAGGGGCGGGGTCGATGTCGCAGAAGTCCGGGCCCGTCGCCTTCAAGGCCTCCTGTCCCGACTGCCGGGCCCGCTTCGAGCTGGACGCGGGTGCGCTGCGTCTGGCGATCGGAGGCAGCCGCAGGGCCACGTTCTACTCCTTCACGTGTCCCGCGTGCGGTGCGGCGGTCCGCAAACCCGCTGGTGAGCGGATTGTGGAGCTCTTGACGGGTGGTGGCGTGAGCACCCTGCGCAGTGTCTGAGGGTGTTCCTCGTCTAGGCTCCTGCCATGCTGTGGCCGATGATCGCAATCGCCTTGGGTTTCCTGGGGCTCGCCGTCCTGTCCGTGCTGGCCGTGCGGGTGTTCGTGGAGGTGCGCAGGCTGTCCGGGCAGGTGGAGCGGGCGAGCCGGCGGATCTCGGACGCCTCGGGGGAGCTGGAGCGGGCGGCGGTGGACCTGGCCCGGGCGGGTCGCGGCGTACGGCCGTGACATAGCCCACTCAGCGGGACGGAACCGTGTGACCGGGGCGTGAACAACCGGTCTTTGCGCAAGCGGGGGGTCGCCGGGGGATTGCCGACCGTTTACCCCCGGGGGTTACGATCCTTGGCAGGTCGGTCGCCGGTTCTTCGAGGTGGCCGGACGCAGCCACCACAACCAGCCGTTTCGGTGAGAAGGAAGACACACATGATCGGCAATCTGAAGCCCCTCGAGATCCTCCTGATCGTCGCCGTGATCTTCCTGCTGTTCGGCGCCAAGAAGCTCCCCGACATGGCGCGTTCCCTCGGCAAGTCGGCCCGCATCCTCAAGAGCGAGGCCAAGGCCATGAAGAAGGACGGCGAGGCCGA
The DNA here is from genome assembly GCF_044762985.1 of Streptomyces sp. NPDC096339. Lineage (NCBI taxonomy): Bacteria > Bacillati > Actinomycetota > Actinomycetes > Kitasatosporales > Streptomycetaceae > Streptomyces > Streptomyces sp. NPDC096339. The sequence goes on from NZ_JBIWFI010000003.1 coordinate 51,225, forward strand.
GGACGCCGCCGCGGCGGCCAACGTCGCCGACCAGGCCGCGCAGCAGCCCGTCGCCCCGCGCACCATCCAGGCCGCGCCCGGTGACGTCACCAGCTCCCGGCCCGTGAGCGAGCCGAACCGTACCGCCCAGGGCTGACCCGCCCCGGTCGCGCCAGTCATCTGCAACGAGACAAGGGACGTGGGTTGCTCAAGTCTGCCCGCAAGCAGGAGAAGAAGGACCGGAAGGCACAGGACGCCGAAGGGCGGATGCCTCTCGTCGATCACCTGCGTGAGCTTCGCAACCGGCTGCTGAAGTCGGTCCTGGCGATCGTGGTGATCACGAGCGTCGCCTTCTTCTTCTACAAGGACATCATCAGCTTCCTGTTGCAGCCGATGCTGGATTCCGTCGGCTGCGTCGGTGGTGTGGTGACCACGCGCAACGGCCGTCCCTGCGCGGACCTGACGGTGAACGGCCTGATCTCGGCGTTCTCGATCGCTCTGAAGGTCTCGCTGATGACCGGTGTGGTGCTGTCCACGCCGGTGTGGCTGTACCAGCTGTGGGCGTTCGCCGCGCCCGGGCTGCACAAGCACGAGAAGAACTACGCGCGGGGTTTCGTCGCGGTCGGAGCTCCCCTGTTCCTGACCGGCGCGGTCCTCGCGTACAAGATCCTCCCGCAGACCGCGACGATCCTGCTCGAGTTCACGCCCGACAACACGCGCAACCTGCTGCCGGTCGACGACTACCTCGACCTGGTCACCCGCATGGTGATCGTGTTCGGCCTGGCCTTCGAGCTGCCGCTGCTGCTGATCCTGCTGAACTTCACCGGGGTGCTCACCGCCAAGCGGCTCGCGGGCTGGTGGCGCGGGATGGTCCTCGGGATCACGATCTTCGCGGCGTTCGCCACGCCCACCGGTGACCCGCTGACCATGCTGACGCTGGCGGCGCCGATCGTGGCCCTGTACTTCCTGGCGCTCGGCCTGTGCCTGCTCAACGACCGCAGGCGGGCGCGGAACAACCCCGACGCGGGGCTCGACGACGACGAGGCCTCCTCGCTGGACCTGACGCCGGCGCCGATCGGCGAGATGGAAGCGATCCAGGCCCCGGCCGCGCTGCCCGGCCAGGACGACGGCGGCCGCCAGCGGATCAACGGTTACGACGACGCCACCTGACGGGTATCTTCCGGCGGGTGAGCTCTGAGATCACCCTCTTCGTCAATCCCACCGCGGGACGCGGCCGGGGCGCGCACGCCGCGCAGCCGGCCGCTTCCGCGTTGCGGGACGCCGGCTTCTCGGTGCGCGTGCTCGTCGGCGCGGACGGGCCCGACGCCCTGGCCCGGCTGCGGGCCGCCGTCCGCGAGGGCACCGGCGCGGTGGTCGTGGTGGGCGGGGACGGGATGGTCTCCCTCGCGTTGCAGGCCCTCGCGGGGACGGAGGTGCCGCTCGGGGTGGTCGCGGAGGGCACCGGCAACGACTTCGCGCGGGCGCTGGGGCTGCCCGTACGGGAGCCCGCGCGGGCCGGGCGGCTGGCGGCCGGGGCCCTGAAGGAGGGCCGGATCCGCGAGGTGGACCTGGGCAGGGTGGCCGGGGCCGGCGGGGGGTCCTGGTACGGGACGGTGCTGTGCGCCGGCTTCGACTCGCGGGTCAACGACCGGGGCAACCGGATGCGGCTGCCGGCCGGCCGGTTCAAGTACGACCTGGCGATGGTCGCGGAGCTGGCGGCCTTCCGTCCCTTCCCGTACCGGATCACCCTGGACGACGGGCCGGTGATCGAGACGGAGGCCACGCTGGTGGCCGTCGGCAACGGTTCCTCCTACGGCGGCGGGATGCGGATCTGCGCCGGCGCCGTCCCCGACGACGGGCTCTTCGACATCACGGTCGTCGGGGCGTGCAGCCGGGCCACGCTCCTGAAGGTCTTCCCCCGCGTGTACAAGGGGACGCACCTGGACCATCCGAAGGTGACCGTGCACCGGGCGCGAAAGGTGACGCTGGAGGCGGCCGGGATGACGGCGTACGCGGACGGGGAGCCGCTGGGGTCGCTGCCGGTGACCGCCGAGTGCGTCCCGGGGGCGGTCCGGATCCTCTCGTAGCAGCTGTCCCCCGGGGCCTTTCCGGGCCGCTGTCGCAGCCCGTTTAAATGATCGCGACTGTTGTCAGAGCCGGCGGGTAGGCTCGATCCCAAGATGACCGAAGAACTCTCACCCGCCGAGCGGTACGCCGCTGCCCGGATCCGCGCCGCCGAAGAAGCCAGTGCCCTGCACCCCTTCCGCGAGATGTACGAATTCGATCTGGACCCGTACCAGGTCGAGGCCTGTAAGGCACTGGAGGCGGGCAAGGGCGTCCTCGTGGCCGCCCCGACCGGCTCGGGCAAGACGATCGTCGGCGAGTTCGCCGTGCACCTGGCCCTGGCGCAGGGCCGCAAGTGCTTCTACACGACGCCGATCAAGGCCCTGTCGAACCAGAAGTACGCCGACCTCGTCAAGCGCTACGGCGCCGACAAGGTGGGCCTGCTGACCGGTGACAACAGCGTCAACTCCGAGGCGCCCGTGGTCGTGATGACCACCGAGGTGCTCCGCAACATGCTCTACGCGGGCTCGCAGTCGCTGCTGGGCCTGGGCTACGTCGTGATGGACGAGGTCCACTACCTCTCCGACCGGTTCCGCGGGGCCGTGTGGGAGGAAGTGATCATCCACCTCCCCGAGTCGGTGACCCTGGTCTCGCTGTCGGCGACCGTGTCCAACGCGGAGGAGTTCGGCGACTGGCTGGACACCGTGCGCGGTGACACCGAGGTGATCGTCTCCGAGGAGCGGCCCGTCCCGCTGTGGCAGCACGTCATGGCCGGCCGGAAGGTCTACGACCTGTTCGAGGAGGAGACCGACCACGGCGGCCGCGGCTCCGCGCGCCGGGAGGTCAACCCCGACCTGCTGCGCATGGCGCGCGAGGAGAACAGTCGTACGTACAGCCCGAAGGACCGGCGGCGCGGGAAGATGGTCCGCGAGGCCGACCGCGAGCGCGAGCGGCGCTCCCGCGGCCGGATCTGGACCCCGTCCCGGCCCGAGGTCATCGCCCGCCTCGACAACGACGGGCTGCTGCCCGCGATCAACTTCATCTTCAGCAGGGCCGGCTGCGAGGCCGCCGTCCAGCAGTGCCTGTACGCGGGGCTGCGGCTGAACGACGAGTCCGCGCGGCTCAAGGTCCGCGAGCTCGTCGAGGCGCGGACCGCCTCCATCCCGGCCGAGGACCTGCACGTCCTGGGGTACTACGAGTGGCTGGAGGGCCTGGAACGGGGTATCGCCGCGCACCACGCGGGCATGCTGCCCACCTTCAAGGAGGTCGTGGAGGAGCTGTTCGTCCGCGGCCTGGTCAAGGCCGTCTTCGCCACCGAGACCCTGGCGCTGGGCATCAACATGCCCGCGCGCACGGTGATCCTGGAGAAGCTGGTCAAGTGGAACGGCGAGCAGCACGCCGACATCACCCCCGGCGAGTACACGCAGCTGACCGGCCGGGCCGGGCGGCGCGGCATCGACGTCGAGGGCCACGCGGTGGTGCTGTGGCAGCGGGGCATGGACCCGGCGGGCCTGGCCGGGCTCGCGGGTACGCGTACGTATCCGCTGCGGTCCAGCTTCAAGCCCTCGTACAACATGGCGGTGAACCTGGTCAGCCAGTTCGGGCGGCACCGTTCGCGCGAGCTGCTGGAGACCTCCTTCGCGCAGTTCCAGGCGGACCGGTCGGTCGTCGGGATCTCCCGGCAGGTGCAGCGCAACGAGGAGGGGCTGGAGGGCTACCAGGAGGGCATGACCTGCCACCTGGGGAACTTCGAGGAGTACGCGCGGCTGCGCCGCGACCTCAAGGACCGTGAGACGGAGCTGGCCAAGCAGGGTGCGGCCCAGCGCAGGGCGCAGGCGGCCAGTTCGCTGGAGAAGCTCAAGCCGGGTGACATCATCCACGTGCCGACCGGCAAGTTCGCCGGGCTCGCGCTGGTCCTGGACCCGGGCGTGCCGGCCGGGCGGGTCCACGGGCACCGCGGGTACGAGTACAACGAGGGCCCGCGTCCGCTGGTGCTCACGGCGGAGCGGCAGGTCAAGCGGCTCGCCGCGATCGACTTCCCGGTGCCGGTCGAGGCGTTGGACCGGATGCGGATCCCGAAGACCTTCAACCAGCGTTCCCCGCAGTCCCGTCGGGACCTGGCGTCCCAACTGCGGAGCAAGGCGGGGCACATCACGCCGGAGCGGCGTACGCGCGGCCGGGCCGCGGCCGCGGACGACCGCGAGATCGCCCGGCTGCGGGCCGAGTTGCGTGCGCACCCCTGCCACGGCTGTGACGAGCGCGAGGACCACGCCCGCTGGGCGGAGCGCTACTGGCGGCTCAAGCGGGACACGCAGCAGTTGGAGCGGCGCATCGAGGGCCGGACGAACACCATCGCCCGCACCTTCGACCGGATCCACGCGCTGCTCACCGAGCTGGACTACCTGCGCGAGGACGAGGTCACCGTGCACGGGCAGCGTCTGGCGCGGCTCTACGGGGAGCTCGACCTGCTGGCCTCGGAGTGTCTGCGCGCCGAGGTGTGGGAGGGGTTGAGCCCTGCCGAACTGGCCGCCTGTGTCTCCGCGTTGGTCTTCGAGGCGCGGCAGTCCGACGACGCGGTCGCGCCGAAGGTGCCGGGTGGTGCGGCGAAGGCGGCGCTGGGCGAGATGGTGCGCATCTGGGGCCGGCTGGACGCCCTGGAGGAGGAGCACCGCATCAACCAGGCGGAGGGAGTGGGTCAGCGCGAGCCGGACCTCGGCTTCGCGTGGGCGGCGTACCAGTGGGCTTCGGACAAGAGCCTGGACGAGGTGCTGCGCGAGGCGGAGATGCCGGCGGGTGACTTCGTGCGCTGGTGCAAGCAAGTCATCGACGTGCTCGGCCAGATCGCGGCGGCGGCCCCCTCGGCTTCAGGCGGAAGCGGGAGTACGGTGGCGAAGAACGCCCGCAAGGCCGTGGACGCGCTGTTGCGGGGTGTGGTGGCCTACAGCTCCGTCGGATAAGCGGACTTGGAGGTTCCCCCAAAGCGGGGGTTGACCTGATCTGCTCTCTTGCCATGATCGGATCGGTGTGTCCTGTGCGACGATCGGTCCATGAGTGGGGGATTGGCCGGGGGGCCGAAAAGGGTCGGTCGGCCGCGCGCCGACCAGGCGAGACCGGAAAGTGGTCGGCCGCCGCGCGAGGAACTCCTCAGTGCGGCGGCCGAGCTTTTCACCGCCAGAGGATACGCGGCGACGACCACACGGTCCGTCGCCGAACGGGCCGGAATGCGTCAGGCCACGATGTACCACTACTTCGGCGGCAAGGAGGAACTCCTCGCCGAGCTGCTGGAGTCCACGGTCGCGCCGTCGCTGGTGCTGGCCAGGCGGCTGCTCGCCGACGGCGAGCAGCCCGCGGCGCGCCGGCTGTGGGAGCTGTGCCGCTCGGACGTGCTGCTGCTGTGCGGCGGGCCGTACAACCTGGGGGCGCTGTACCTGCTGCCCGAGGTGGCCGGTTCGCGTTTCTCGCAGTTCCGTCGGATGCGCGAGGAACTCAGGGACGCCTACCGGACGTTGCTCGACGGCACGTCCGTCGGGGACGAACTGGCCGGTGACAAGGCCGGGTTGGACCTGCGCAACGATCTCGTGTTCGGGCTCATCGAGGGCGTCATGCTGATACACCGCTCCGATCCGGATCGGCTCGTGACGGTCTTCGCGGAGGCCACCGCCGACGCGGCGTTGCGGATCGCGGGCGTCCGCTCTCCGTAGGTCACCGGGTGCCGGCTTCCCAGCCGGCCCGGTCGGTCCAGGCCTGGAGTTCACGGCCGCTCTCGAAGCGGTGGGCGGTCCCGGTGACGGGGTCGGTGAAGTCCAGTACCCGGGCCAGGAGCTGCAGCGGGCGGCGGTAGTCGTCCGGGGCCGGGTCCGTGACCCGCGGGTACACCGGATCGCCCAGGATGGGCAGGCCCAAGGCGTTCATGTGCACCCGCAGCTGGTGGGTGCGGCCGGTGTGCGGGGTCAGCCGGTAGCGGGCCAGGCCGCCGCGGGTGGCGGTGAGTTCGATCAGGCTCTCGGCGTTCGGCTCGCCGCCCGGGACCTCGACCGCCGCGATGACCCCGCGCGTCTTCTCGATCCGGCTGCGGACCGTGCGGGGGAAGTCCAGCGCCGGATCGTGGGCCGCGAGGGCCTCGTACTCCTTGTGGACCTCGCGCCGCTGGAACAGGAGCTGGTAGGCGCCGCGGTCCTCGGGCCGGATGCTGAACATGACCAGGCCCGCGGTCAGCCGGTCCAGCCGGTGCGCCGGGCTGAGCTCGGGCAGGTCCAGCTCCTCGCGGAGCCGGGCCAGGGCGGTCTGGGTGATGTGGCTGCCGCGCGGGGTGGTCGCCAGGAAGTGCGGCTTGTCCACGACCAGCAGGTGCGGATCGCGGTGTACGACGCGTACGGCGAAGGGCACGGCCGGTTCGGGCTCCACGTCCCGGTGGAACCACAGGTACCCGCCGGGCTCGTACGGGTCCCCCGCGCTCAGGACCCGCCCGCCCGGGCCGAGGACCCGGCCGGCGGCCAGCAGGCGCGCCATGGAGTCCGCGCCGCGGGTGCCGGCGTAGCGGGCGGTCAGGTAGGCGCCGAGATCGGGCCAGTGCCCGTCCGGGTCGGGTGGCAGCCGCAGGCGCACCGGGTCGATTCCGGCGCGCTGGGGGAGGGGCGAGGGCGGTACCTGGGCTTTGCGTCTCATCGGGGACAGGCTATGCGCGGCGGGCGGGCCGCCCCTACCGCTGTGTGAAGGTGCCCAGGTGGTTGGCGTCGAGGTATTCGACGCGGAGGGTGCCGTCGGAGAAGAACACCCCGGTGCGGCCGACCGCGTTCTCGCCCCTGGTCTCGAAGCTGAAGGTGTTGCCGTCGTAGTGCGCGAGCGGATAGCGCTGGGGCTTCGGGCCGAGGGAGAGGGTGAGCGCGCCGGAGTCGTCGGCGGTGACGGTGGCCTTGCCGTAGTACGGGTTGTCGTAGGTGCCGGTGTACGCGGCGCTGTCCTGGGCGGGCTTGGCTCCGGCGGGCGGGTGGGCGTAGTCGGTGGGGGAGCGGAGCGCGAAGTCCCCCTGCTCGTACACGGCTGCCATCAGGGGGAGCCAGTCGGTGGTGGCCTTGCCGTGCTGGGCGAAGTCGAAGAACGACAGGGCGATGGCGTCGGGGACGCCGACCGGCGCGCCGTTGGTGAGGACGACGATGCCGAGCTGCTCCAGCGGGAGCATGGTGACGTTGGTGTTGGCGCCGAGCTCGAAGCCGCCGGAGTGGCTCAGGCGCAGCCGGCCCGCGTCGTCGTAGGAGACGTTCCAGCCCAGGCCGTAGAAGCCGGTGTGGTTGGCGGGCGGGGTGGGCGGCTGCGACAGGATCTGCGGGAGGTGGGTGGCGGCGAGGGTGTCGGCCGGGATGATCCGCTTCCCGTCGAGGGTGCCGCCGGCGAGCTGGAGCCGCAGCCAGCGGGACATGTCGCGGGCGGAGGAGCTCACGCCTCCGGCAGGCGCCTGGGCGTCGGGGTCGCGGACGTAACGGGGGCTCCAGGTGCCGTCCGGGTTCTTGACGTGGGTGGCGGCGTGGTTCGGGGCCTGCTCGAACGCGGAGAACTCGGTGCTGGTGCTGGTCATCCCGGCGGGCTTGAACAGGACGTCCTCGGACAGCTTCTGCCAACTGGAGCCCTTGGCGCGGGCGACGGCCTCGGCGGCGGCGGTCAGGCCGAAGTTGGTGTAGGCGTAACTCGCGCGGAAGGGGGTCAGGGGTTCGAGGCGCATGTGGTCGAGGATGTACGCCTGGTCGTAGCCGAGGTCTTCGAGGAGGTCGCCCGCGTGGTCGGGCAGGCCGCTGCGGTGGGAGAACAGGTCGGCGGTCGTCACGTGGTCGGAGACCCAGGGGTCCTTCAGGGAGAACCCGGGGAGCGTGGTGCGGTGGCCCCACTCGCCGGGGCTGGTGAGGGCGCCGGCGACGACGGTGGAGGAGACCGGCTTGGAGACGGAGGCGATCTGGAAGACGGTGTCGGGGTCGACCTTCGCGGTTTCGTCGGTGCGGCGGACGCCGAAGCCCTTGAGGTAGACGACCTCGTCGTCGTGGACGACGGCCACGGAGACGCCGGGGACGCCGGTGCGGCGCATCATGTCCGCGACGGTCTGGTCGAGGTGGTCGACGGCTGTGTCGACGGCCTCGTCGCTGATCTGCGGTTTCGGGGGCGGGGGAGGGCTGGGTGCGGTGGCCGCTCCCGTGGCGAGGAGCACGGCCGTCCCTGCTGCCCCGAGTGCGCGGAGCGTACGCATGGGCTCATTGTCCCGCCGGTCCGCCGTTGGCGCTCGCGCTGGCCGCACTCGTCGTCCCGCTCGGCGCCGTTGCCGGGGCGCCGCCGCGGGAGGGTGGGCGGGTGCGGCGCCGTTGCCGGGGGCGCCGCCCCCGGACCCCCGTGCCTCGAACGCCGGCGGGGCTGGATGTGGGCGGGGCCTCGCCGGGAGGCGTCAGGCTGCGGTGGCGTGTTCCTGTTCGGCTTCCACCGCGGCGTTCCAGTCGCGCTTGATCGCACGCCAGCCCTCGTCCGTCTCGCCCAGGCGCCAGTAGCCCGAGATCGACAGGCGTTCGCGCGGGACGCCGCGTTCCAGGCGCAGCAGGTGCCGGAGGTCCTTGACGAAGCCCGCCTCGCCGTGGACGAAGGCGTGGACGTCCGGGGAGGGGAAGCGCAGTGCCCTGACCGCCTCCACCAGCGCCGCGCCGACCGGGCGGTCGCCGCGGTGGATCCAGACCGGGACGACGCCGTCCGGGGTGGCGATCTCCTGCTCGTCGGCCGGGCCCTCGATCTCCACGAAGGCGTGCACCCGCGCGCCCGCCGGCATCCGCTCCATCGCCGCCGCGATGGCGGGCAGTGCGCTCTCGTCACCCACCAGGAGGTGCCAGCCGGCCGCCGGGGCGGGGGCGTAGGCGCCGCCCGGGCCCAGGAACCGTACGGGTTCACCGGGCCGGGCCCGCTCCGCCCAGGGGCCCGCCAGGCCCTCGTCGCCGTGGACGACGAAGTCGAGGGTCAGCTCCCGCCGCGCCGCGTCCCAGCGCCGCACGGTGTACGCGCGCTGGCGCGGCCACTGCTCGCGCGGGTATTCGGCACGGATCCGCTCCAGGTCCCACGGCTCGGGGTAGGTCACGCCCTGCGGGGGGAAGAGGAGTTTCACGTAATGGTCGGTGAACTCGCCCGCGCCGAAGCCCTCCAGGCCCTCACCGCCCAGCACGACGCGCACCATGTGCGGCGTCAGCCGCTCGGTGCGTACGACGGCTGCGGTGCCGACGGTGCGGGCGCGTCCTTGTGCCACGGTGTCTCCCCTGACTCCCCAGAAACTTAGCCTTACCTAAGTTAGCACCTCAGGCGTGCAATGCGCCGCTCAGCCGTTCAACTGCGCCGCCCAGGCCCCACCGATGGGCTAGCGCCCCCACCAGTTCGGGTTGTGCGGGTGCCTTCGGGAGGGCCGGGTCGAAGGCCGGGAGCGGGACGTCGGAGGCCGCCCGGACCACCTTCGGGGCCACCGCCAGGTACGGCCGGGACTCGTCCAACCGCTTGCGCTGGGTGGGGGTCAGCTTCGACTTCGGGTCGTCGATCGCGGCGATGATCCCGGCCAGGTCCCCGTAGGCGTCGAGCAGCTTGGCCGCCGTCTTCTCGCCGATGCCCGGAACTCCGGGCAGGCCGTCGCTCGGGTCCCCGCGCAGCAGCGCCAGGTCCGCGTAGCCGGGGCCGTCCACCCCGTACTTCTCGCGCAGCCACGCCTCGTCCGTCACCTGGAGGGTGCCCACGCCCTTGAGGGGGTACAGCACCCGCCGCTGCCGGGCGTCGTCCACGAGCTGGTAGAGGTCGCGGTCGCCCGTGACGATGTCCACCGGGCCACTAGCGCGGGCCGTTAGGGTGCCGATCACGTCGTCCGCCTCGTACCCGGCGACGCCCACCCGGGCGATGCCGAAGGCGTCCAGCGCGGTCTCGATGATGGGGACCTGCGGGGCGAGGGTGTCGGGGGTCTCCTCGAGGTCGGGGCCGCTCTCGGTCTCCTCGGCGACGCGGTGGGCCTTGTAGGAGGGGATCAGCTCCACCCGCCAGTGCGGCCGCCAGTCGGCGTCCATGCACGCCACCAGGTCGTCGGGGCGGTGGTCCTGGACCAGCCGGCCGATGAAGTCGAGAAGTCCGCGGACGGCGTTGACGGGGGTGCCGTCGGGGGCCTTCACGGAGTCCGGCACACCGAAGTACGCGCGGTAGTAGAGGGAGGCGGTGTCCAGGAGCATCAGGCGTCGTGTCGTCGTCACGGTGACGATGATGCCGCAAAGCCGCGATACGGCCGGTGGGCCGGGTGGGAGCTTCCACCACGGAAGGTGAACGGGCGCGCACCCGGTGCGTACGGGAATCCCGAGCAGGCGAAACCGGGGGCGGATGCTGCGTAAGGTGCTTACAGCACACCGATGTGCGACGGACAAGGGGAGGGCAGCCCCGACATGAACGACAGGGACGGCAAGGACGCCTACAAGGACGGCAAGGAACCGCTCCGGGTGGGCGTGGCCGTGCGCAAGCGCCGCCGCGCGCTGCACCTGACGCTGGCCGCGGTGTCGGCGCGCAGCGGGCTGTCGGTGCCCTTCCTCAGCCAGATAGAGAACGAGCGGGCGCGGCCCAGCATGCGGTCCCTGGAACGGGTCGCGGACGCGCTGGAGACCACCGCCGTCGAGCTGCTGGCCGCCTCCGACACCGCCCGTACGGTGGACCTCGTACGGGCCGGGGACGAATCCGGGCTCACCCCGGTCCCGGGCGTGCGGCCGCTGGTGCGCGGTCACCACCAGCTGCACGCGCTGGAGTTCACCGGGGACCAGGACGCGGGGCGCGAGTACCAGCACCGCAACGACGAGCTGATGTACGTGGTTTCCGGTGCCTGCCAGGTGGAGGCCGAGGGGCGCGCGTACCGGCTGGAGAGCGGCGACGCGCTGTTCCTGTCCGGCGGGGTGCGCCACCGCTGGCGGGCCGCCGGCGAGGACACCCGGCTGCTGGTCGTGGCCGTCGGCGACCACATCCACGCCACCTCCGAACCGCCCTCGCCGGAGCACTGAGCCGGTGCGCGTCGTCTCGCTCGTGCCCTCCCTGACCGAAGCGGTGGCGGTGAGCGCGCCGGGACTGCTGGTCGGGGTCACCGACTGGTGCACGCACCCGGCGGACCTGGGGGGCGCGGCACGGATCGGGGGGACGAAGAACCCCGACGTACGGGCCGTCGTGGAGCTGCGCCCGGACCTGGTGATCGCCAACGAGGAGGAGAACCGGGCCCCGGACGTGGAGGCGCTGCGCGCGGCCGGGGTGGAGGTGCTGGTCACCGAGATCCGGGAGCTGCCGCAGGCGCTGAGCGAGCTGGACCGCGTACTGGTGGGGGCGCTGGGGCTGGAGCGGCCCGAGTGGCTGGACCGGGCGGAGGCCGCGTGGGCGGCGGTCGAGCCCGTCGGGTCCCTGACGGCGTTCGTGCCCATCTGGCGGCGGCCCTGGATGGTGCTGGGCCGGGACACCTTCGCCGGGGACCTCCTGCTGCGGCTGGGGGTGCGCAACGTCTACGCCGGGCACCCGGAGCGGTACCCGAAGGTGCCGCTCGCCGAGCTGACGTCGGCGTCGGGCGGCCGCGATCTGGTGGTGCTGCCCGACGAGCCGTACGCCTTCGGCGCCGAGGACGGCCCGGAGGCCTTTCCGGGCCTCCGGGCCGCGCTGGTCAGCGGCCGCCATCTGACCTGGTACGGGCCTTCGCTGGTGGAGGCCCCTCGGGTGCTGGCGGAATCGCTCAGCGGGTAGTGGGCAGCAGCCTGCCGGTGAACAGTCCGCGCAGGGTGTGGCCGGCGGCGAGTGTCCAGGCGGTGACCAGGCCCAGGAAGAGGGCGGCGGCCAGCCAGGCGAAGGCGTCCAGCCCGGTGTGGCGGGCCAGGCCGGCGGCGCCGGTGACGCAGGTGCCGACGGGGAAGGTCAGTGCCCACCAGGTCATCGCGAAGCCCATGCCGTTGCGGGCGGCCCGTACCAGCATCGACGCGGCGAGGGCCAGCCACAGCAGGGCGAAGCCCATCACGGGCACCCCGTAGACGACGGCGAAGGCGCCCAGCGCGTCGGCGTAGGGGCCGTCGATCGCGTGGGGGGCCTGGTCGGCGAGCTGGTTCACGGCGGTGGTGGACTGGCCGAGGGGGCCGAGGACCAGGAACAGGGCGGGGGTCAGTGCCAGGGGCAGGGGGCCGTGCAGGAGCAGCCGGCCGAAGACCAGGGGGAGCAGCAGCAGGGTGGCGAGCAGGCTGACGCCGAACATGGCGTAGCAGGCGAGGAGCATGGCCTCGCGGGGCTGCCCGGCGGGCAGGTGGGGGATCAGCAGGGGGCCGAGGGCGGCGGAGACCATGGGGGAGACCACGGGCAGCAGCCAGACGGGGGAGGCCTGGGAGGCCTCGACCTTGTGCCGGACCACCATCAGGTAGGGCACGACCACGGCCATGACCAGGCCGATCGCGGTGCCGGCGGTGAAGAGCACGGTGTCCGCGGCCACGGCGGCGCCGGTGCCGATGAGGTCCTTGCCGACGATCAGGGTGCCGCCGCCGACGGCCAGCAGGGCCATCGAGAGACAGCCGTAGAAGGGGGCGACGGCGGGGTCCAGGAGATGGGCGCGGGCCTGGTCGCGGTGGTGGAGCCAGTGGCCGGCGCGGGCGGTGAGCAGGACGGCGAGGGCGACGGCGGACAGCGCCCAGACGATCTGGCAGGCCACGCGCTGGCCGGGGAGCTGGTACGGGAGGGTCGCGCCGGCGTTGGCGATGATCGCCGTGCCCATGACGGACGCGTACCAGTTGGGGCCGAGGTGTCGCAGCGCGGGGGCCTTGTGGGCCCGGGGCGCGGGTTCTTCGGTGAAGGTGCGGAGTCGCACGATGGTGGTGGCCATGCATCCAGCGTCGTCGCAGGTGGGGCCGGGTGGCAGAGGTCATCTCGCTATAAGGCCATAAACTGATGTTATGGGTGAAGAGGAGTGGGTGCCGCTGGCGCACCGGGTGCCGGACCTGGGCGCCCTGGAGCTGCTGCTGGCGGTTGCGCGGGTCGGCAGCCTGAGTGGCGCGGCGCGCAAGCTGGGCATCACGCAGCCGGCCGCGAGCAGCCGGATCCGGGCGATGGAGACCCGACTGGGCGTGGCTTTGGTGGACCGCTCGCCCCGGGGATCGACGCTGACGGCGGAAGGGGCGCTGGTCACGGACTGGGCCCGGCAGGTCGTGGAGGCGGCGGAGGCCTTCGACGCGGGGGCGCAGGCGCTGCGGGGGCGGCGGGACTCGCGGCTGCGGGTGGCGGCGAGCATGACCATCGCCGAGTACCTGCTGCCGGGCTGGCTGATCGCCCTGCGGGGGGACCGGCCGGACACGGCCGTGTCCCTGCACGCCGGGAACTCGGCGGAGGTCGCCCGACGGGTCCTCACGCACGAGGCGGACCTGGGCTTCGTGGAGGGGCTGACGGTGCCGGAGGGCCTGGACTCGGTGGTGATAGCGCAGGACCGCCTGGTGGTCGCGGTGGCTCCGGGCCATGCGTGGGCGCGGCGCGCGAAGGGGGTGGAGGCCGCCGAACTGGCCTCGACCCCGTTGATCCTGCGCGAGCGGGGGTCGGGTACCCGGCAGGTACTGGACGCCGCGTTGGCCTCGGCCGGCGGGCTGGCCGCGCCGCTGCTGGAGCTGGCCTCGACCACCGCGGTGAAGGCGGCGGCGCTGAGCGGGGCGGGGCCGTGCGTGCTGTCGGAGCTGGCGGTGGGCGATGAGCTGGGTGCGCGGCGGCTGGTGGAGGTGCCGGTGCTGGGCGCGGCGCTGGGCCGGGCCCTGCGGGCGGTCTGGCCGGCGGGCTCCCGCCCGGCGGGCCCGGCGCGTGACCTGCTGTCGCTGACCCGGCGGCGCCTGTAGGTGCCGGGCCGTGCCGGGCCGTGCCGGGCCGTGCCGGGGGCCGGGGCTGGGGCGGGTGCGGCGCCGTTGCCGGGGCGCTGCCCCGGACCCCGCGCCTCAAACGCCGGCGGGGCTGGATTCGGCGTGCCTCGGAGGTCGGTGGGGCTGGATTGGGCGTGCCCAGAACGCCGGCAGGGCTGGATTGGGCGTGCCTCGGAGGTCGGTGGGGCTGGTTTGGGCGTGCCTCGGAGGTCGGTGGGGCTGGATTGGGCGTGCCCAGAACGCCGGTGGGGCCGGAACGTTGCGGTGGGCCGTTCGGGCGATGCGGGATCGATTCGGCACGGGATGGCGGGTGACCTGGGCGTATCTCGCCGGAAAGGTGACTCCCGCACGTTCGTTGCTTTCCCGAGGGGAACCCCTGATGCGTCTTCGCCATGCCGCCGTCGCCGCCTTCGGCGCCTTCACGCTGCTCCTGACCCTCCCGACGTCGGCCTCGGCCGCGACGGGGCAGTTCCAGTACACCGTCGTCGGCCTCGACGGCAGCCCGCTGAGGGTGGTGCTGGAGAACCCGCCGGGCGGGGAGTGCATCACGCTGCCCGAGGTCGCCGACCCGTCCTCCAGCGAACCGGCCCACTCGCCGCGCAACCGGACCACGGCGACGGCCACGGTGTTCACCGAACCGGACTGCGAGGGCGACTACTTCACGCTCCGCCCGCTCACGGGCCGCGGCTCGGAGCGGCTGAAGCTGCGGTCGGTCCTCTTCAGCGGCTGACGGATGCCGCCGTACCGCCGTGCCCGGCTCACGGCCCGGCCCCCACCCGGTGGGACGGGGCGCGGACCGCAAGTCACGTCTGCGGGCGGGTCTTTGGCTCGACGCGCGACTGGAGGGCCTTTGTCAGGAGCGATCCCGCGACGATCAGGGCAAGGCCCAGCCACCACATGTTGTCGAAGACCAGCACCGCGATGCCGATCGGCACCAGCAGCCCCGCCAGTGGCAGCAGCAGCGAGGCCGTGCCCGGTCCGGTGCCACCGCGGGCGCGGGACCGGGCGACCTCCGGGTACCAGGCGGTGAACCGCAGCGCGGCGACGATGGCCAGGATCTGGATGATCCAGCCGGTCCAGATGTTGTTCGGGTTGTGCAGGACCAGGTCCCCGTACGCCCCGGCGATGGCCGCCACCAGGAAGGCCAGGCCCCACACCCCGGTGATGAGGTAGTTGGTCCGCAGGAAGGTGCGCGTGTGCCACAGGGACGGATCCACCTCCTCCCGCGCGTACTGGAGCGTGAACGGCATGCGCACGGCCATCGAGCCGAAGGCGATCACGGTGAGGGAGAGGTTCGCGACCTCGCCCGCGTACGTCTCCAGCCAGCGCAGGGTGCCCTCGCTCGCCAGCGCCCCGAGGAGGGCCATCGCGGCGAAGAACACCACGTCGGCCACTTCCAGCAGCTTCCAGGAGCGGCCCCGATTGATCAGGTGGCCGGCCACGACCAGCGCGACGGCCGTGGCCAGGGACAGTACGACCGCGATCTCGAAGCGCCCGGGGCCGACGAGCAGGGAGAAGATGATCCACGGCGCCATGCCCACGACCGGGTTCTCCAGGAACCCGGCGACCAGGCCGGTCGCCGTGCCGTTTGCCTCGGTTCTCACCCTTCCAGCGTGCGCGCAGCGAAGGGCGGGTGCCATTCGGGAGCCGGGCCCGGATCCCGGCCGGGTGCAACGGCCCGCGCCCCCCGGGCCGTTGCGTGCTCGCCCGCCGGCTCTACGCGGACCGGCACCCGCCTGCTCCCGGGGCCGGCCCCGGCCCCGGACGCGCGGTGGGGGTCAGGACACCGGGACGGCCCGGCGGGCCGTGGCGGCCTCGATGAGGGAGGCCATCACCCGGGTGTCCTTGTCGCGCTCCGGGTGCCACTGGACGCCCACGACCCACTTCGACCGGTCGGGGTCCTCGATGGCCTCCACCGTGCCGTCCACCGCGTACGCCGATACGACCAGGCCGCGGCCCAGCCGGTCCACGGCCTGGTGGTGGTAGGTCGGGACGTCCGCTTCCTCGGGGACGAGCTCCGCGTACCGGGTGCCCGCGACCGGGCGGACCGGGTGCCAGCCCGTGACGCCCGGGGTGTGCACGTGCCCGTCGATGTGCTGGATCAGCGTGCCGCCCAGGGCCACGTTCAGCGCCTGCATGCCCCGGCAGATGCCCAGCAGGGGGACGTCCAGGTCCAGCGCCGCCGTGATCAGGGCGAGTTCCCACTGGTCGCGGACGGTGGCCGGGGCGCCCGTGCGCGGGTCGCGGACCGCCCCGTAGTGGACCGGGTCCACGTCCGGGCCGCCCGCCACGATCAGGCCGTCCACCCGGGCCAGCACCTCCGCCGCCGACGCGGGTTCGTCCGGCGGGAGCAGCACGGCCGCGCCGCCCGACGCCTGGACGAGCTCGTAGTACCCGGACGGTACGAGGGACGTCGGGAGGTCCCACACCCCGTAGCGGGTGGATTCCTCGACGTAGGTGGTGATGCCGATGAGCGGCCTGGACACGTTCCATACCTCCGATGGGGGAGAAGCGGCGTAGGGGCAGGATTTCAGTCGCGGGTCAGTTCCGCCTCGGCTTCTGCCAGAGCCGCGAACTCCTCCTCGGGGGCCGAGGCCACGAGGTGGTGCCGACTGTAGAACGCGAAGTAGGCGAGGGCGACGGCGTACACGGCCAGCGCGATGAATGCCGCGTCCTTGTCCACCAGGAAGGTGGCGACCAGGGCCGAGAGGGCCAGTACGAAGGCCACCGAGGAGGTGGCGATCCCGCCGGGGGTGCGGTAGGGGCGCTCCAGGCCGGGCTCCCGGCGGCGCAGCACGATGTGGGAGAGGGCCATCAGCGCGTAGGAGATGGTGGCGCCGAAGACGGCGATGTTGAGCATGCGCGCGCCGTTCCCGGTGGCCGCGGCGAGGGCGAAGCCGATCGCGCCGGGGATGACCAGGCCCAGGTACGGGGCCTTGCGCTTCGAGGTCAGGGACAGGAAACGGGGCAGGTAACCGGCCCGGGACAGGGCGAAGAGCTGGCGCGAGCCCGCGTAGATGAGGGAGAAGAAGGAGGCCACCAGGCCGGCGAGGCCCGCGTAGTTCACGAAGCGGCTCAGCGCGGTCGGGCCGCCGTCCCCCTCCAGGGCCACCACCAGGGGGTTTCCGGCGGTCTTGACGGCGTCGGCGCCCTGGGCTCCGGTCGCGGCGAAGAAGGTGACGAGGGCCAGCAGGGCGAGGATGCCCATGGAGATCGCGAGCGCCTTCGGCATGGAGCGGACCGGGTCCTTGGCCTCCTCGGCGGCCAGTGGGACGCCTTCCACCCCGAGGAAGAACCACATCCCGAAGGGGAACGCCGCCCAGATGCCGAGGACGCCCAGCGGCAGCCAGGAGTTCGAGCCGAACGCCTGCGGGTCGACCGGGATGTCGTTCAGGCCGTCGGCGCTGAACTCGGTGAAGGCGCCCACCGCGAAGATCAGCAGCGCGGCGACGGCGACGGCGGTCACGACGAGGCTGAAGCGCAGCGCCTCGCCGACGCCCCACAGGTGCACGCCGATGAAGATCACGAAGCAGCCGAGGTAGACCGGCCAGCCCGAGGTCAGGCCGAAGAGGCCGAGGGACTCCACGTAGTCGCCGATGAAGATGACGATCGCCGCCGGGGCCAGGATGTACTCGATGAGGATCGCGGTGCCGGTGAGGAAGCCGCCCCAGGGGCCCAGCGCGCGGCGGGCGAAACCGTAACCGCCACCCGCCGTCGGCAGGATGGTGGACAGTTCGGCGAGGGAGAAGACCAGGCAGGCGTACATCGCGCCCATGAGGACGGTGGCGATGGCGAGGCCGCCGAAGCCGCCCTTGTCGAGGCCGACGTTCCAGCCGGAGAAGTCCCCGGAGACGACGTACGCGACACCGAGGCCGGTCAGCAGCAGCCAGCCGGCGCTGCCCCGGCGCAGCGTGCGGCGCTCCAGGTAGTCGTCCCCGCCCTCGGGGGAGTCGGGTGTTCCGGGCACGGCTTTCAGCCGTGCCGCGACGTCGTCGGCCATCGTGCGCTCCTGCCTGCGGGCAATGCTGCAATGGTTTTGCTGCGTACCTTTGCCGCAGGAGAGTGGAGTGCGCAAGACCTCTGCGTTAAACGGACGTTACGAAGCCCTCTCCGGCCGGGTCACGCGAGGAACCCCCGCAGCAGCGCCGCCGTGCCGCAGCAGTGCTCGCGCATGATCTCCCGCGCCCCGGCGGCGTCCCGGTCCAGCACCGCCTCGACCAGCGCGGTGTGCTGTTGCTGGGAGTGCTCCAGGTTCCGTACGAGCAAGGGGATGCAGTCCAGCAGGTCGTTGACCGTGGCCCGGACGGCCGCGTACTGGGCCGTCAGGGTCGCGGACCCGGCCAGTTCGCACAGGGTGAGGTGGAAGAGGGTGTCCTGGCGGCGGTAGTCGGCGAGCGGGGCGTCGTGGGTGGCGGCCAGCGCTCCGAGGAGCCGGTCGGTGGCCTCCTCGGTCAGCCCCTGGGAGGCGCACAGCCCGGCCGCCCCCACCTCCAGGACCTCGCGGAAGCGCAGTACGTCCTCGATGTCCACGCCCGCGACGCGCCGGCGCAGCTCCTCCTCGGCGCCGCCCGCGGGGGTGTCGGGGCGCGGCAGCACAAACGTTCCTCCGTACCGGCCGCGTCGGGCCTCCACCAGTCCCTGGTCCTGGAGCACCTTCAGCACCTCGCGCAGCGTGACCCGGCTGATTCCCATCCGCTCCGCCAACTCGCGCTCGGGCGGCAGCCGTTCCCCGCCGGAGACCAGGCCCAGTCGGACCACCTGGAGGATCTGTTCCAGGGCCTCCTCGAAACCGTTGCCCGCCCGCACCTGTCGCAGCACGGGATCCAGCCGCCGCGCGGCGTCCCCTTCGCTCGCCGTGTCGGTCATCTTGGCTCCTCCCCTTCCCAAGCAATGGTTCTGTTCAATACCTTAGGCGCACTCGGCTCACCGAAGGAGAGAATCCAGTGGTAGACCGCAAGCCGCCGCTCGCGCCCGAGGAGCTCCGTGCCCTCGTCGCCAGCGGTGAGATCGACACAGTCGTCCTGGCCTTCCCCGACATGCAGGGGCGGCTCCAGGGCAAGCGGTTCGCCGCACAGTTCTTCCTCGACGAGGTCCTCGCGCACGGCACCGAAGGGTGCAACTACCTGCTCGCCGTCGACACCGACATGAACACCGTCGACGGCTACGAGATGTCCTCCTGGGACCGGGGCTACGGCGACTTCGCCATGCACCCCGACCTCGCCACCCTGCGCCGCATCCCCTGGAACCCGGGTTCCGCCTTCGTCCTCGCCGACCTCGCCTGGAACGACGGCTCGCCCGTCGTCGCCGCGCCCCGCCAGATCCTGCGCCGCCAGCTGGAGCGCCTCGCCGAGCTCGGCTACACGGCGATGGTGGGCACCGAGCTGGAGTTCATGGTCTTCCGGGACACCTACGAGCAGGCCTGGGACGCGGGCTACCGCGGCCTGACCCCCGCCAACCAGTACAACATCGACTACTCCGTCCTCGGGACGGGCCGCGTCGAGCCCCTGCTGCGCCGCATCCGGGGCGAGATGCAGGCCGCGGGCCTGATCGTCGAGTCGGCGAAGGGGGAGTGCAACCTCGGCCAGCACGAGATCGTCTTCCGCTACGACGAGGCGCTGACCACCTGCGACCAGCACTCCGTCTACAAGACCGGGGCGAAGGAGATCGCCTCCCAGGAAGGCGTCTCGCTCACCTTCATGGCCAAGTTCGACGAGCGCGAGGGTAACTCCTGCCACATCCACCTCTCGCTCAACGACACCGACGGACGCAACGCCATGGCCGGTGACGGGCCGGGGGGAATGTCGCCGGTGATGCGGCACTTCCTCGCCGGCCAGCTGGCGGCGCTGCGCGACTTCTCCCTTCTCTACGCCCCCAACATCAATTCGTACAAGCGTTTCCGGCCGGGATCCTTCGCGCCCACCGCGGTCGCCTGGGGCGTGGACAACCGGACCTGCGCGCTCCGCGTGGTCGGCCACGGCCGCTCCATGCGCTTCGAGAACCGCCTCCCCGGCGGCGACGTCAACCCCTACCTCGCCGTCTCCGGCCTGGTCGCGGCCGGGCTCTACGGCATCGAGAACCAGCTGGAACTCCCCGAGGCGTGCGCCGGCAACGCCTACACCGCCGACTACGCGCACGTCCCCGCGACCCTGCGCGAGGCCGCCGAACTCTGGGAGAACAGCGAGATCGCCAAGGCCGCCTTCGGCCCCGAAGTGGTCGCCCACTACCGCAACATGGCCCGCGTCGAACTCGACGCCTACGACTCCGCGGTGACCGACTGGGAGCTGCGCCGCTCCTTCGAACGCCTGTAAGACCACAGAACCGACACCAGAGAGGCACCCACGTGTCCGATGCGCTGGCCCCCGACGACCTAGAGGTCCTGAATCCGGCCACCGAGGAAACCGTCGCCATCGTCCCGGCCGCCACACGGGACGATGTCGACGCCGCCGTCGCCCGGGCCGCCGCGGCTCAGCGTGCCTGGGCGGCGGCCGCCCCCGCGGACCGGGCCCGGCTGCTGCGCCGCTTCGCCGCGGTCGTCGACGCGAACATCGAGGAACTGGCCCTGCTGGAGGTCCGCGAAGCCGGCCACACCATCGGCAACGCCCGCTGGGAGGCGGGCAACGTACGCGACCTGCTCGACTTCGCCGCCGGAGGAGTGGAACGCCTCTCCGGCCGCCAGATCCCCGTCGCCGGCGGCATCGACGTCACCTTCCTCGAACCGCTCGGCGTGATCGGGGTGATCGCCCCCTGGAACTTCCCCATGCCGATCGCCGCCTGGGCCCTGGCGCCCGCCCTGGCCGCGGGCAACGCCGTGATCCTCAAGCCCGCCGAGACCACCCCCCTCACGGCCCTGCGCCTCGCCGAACTCGCCCTCGAAGCCGGGATCCCCGAGCACCTCTTCCAGGTGCTCCCCGGTCGCGGAGCGGTCGCCGGCGACGCGCTCGTCGAGCACCCCGGTGTCGCCAAGATCGTCTTCACCGGCTCCACCCGCGTCGGCAAGCAGATCATGGCCAAGTGCGCCGACCGGGTGAAGCGCGTCACCCTCGAACTCGGCGGCAAGAGCCCCAACATCGTCTTCGCCGACGCCGACCTGGAAGCGGCCGCCGCCGCGGCTCCCATGGCCTTCCTCGACAACACCGGCCAGGACTGCTGCGCCCGTACCCGGATCCTCGTACAGCGCTCCGCCTACGACCGGTTCCTGGAACTCCTCGCCCCCGGCATCGAGTCCGTCCTCGTCGGCGACCCGCTCGACGAGAAGACCCAGATGGGGCCGCTCATCTCGCGCGCCCAACTGGAGCGCGTACGGTCCTACGTCACCGGCGACCTCACCGCGATCCGCGGCAAGGCCCCCGAGGGCCCCGGCTTCTGGTACCCGCCGACCCTGATCACGGACGTCGCCCCCACCTCGCCCGTGGCCGCCGAGGAGGTCTTCGGCCCGGTGGCCGTCGTCCTGCCCTTCGAGGACGAGGAGGACGCCGTACGCCTGGCCAACGCGACCGAGTACGGCCTCTCCGGCTCCCTCTGGACCCGCGACATCGGCCGCGCCCTGCGCGTATCGCGCGCCGTCGCCGCCGGGAACCTGTCCGTCAACTCGCACAGCAGCGTCCGCTACTGGACCCCCTTCGGCGGCTACAAGCAGTCCGGACTCGGCCGCGAGCTCGGACCCGACGCCCTCACCGCTTTCACCGAGACCAAGAACGTCTTCATCAGCACGGAGGCCTGAAGCACATGAGCACTGCAGGGACCGAAGAGATCGTCTGCCGCCGCCTGGTCGGCCGCACCGCCGTCATCACCGGAGCCGGCAGCGGCATCGGCCTCGCCACCGCCCGCCGGCTGGCCTCCGAGGGAGCCAACGTCGTCTGCGGAGACATCGACGAGACCGCCGGCAAGGCCGCGGCCGAAGAGGTCGGCGGCACCTTCGTGAAGGTCGACGTCACCGACCCCGAGGAGGTCGAGGCCCTCTTCAAGACCGCCTTCGACACCTACGGCTCCGTCGACATCGCCTTCAACAACGCGGGCATCTCGCCCCCGGACGACGACTCGATCCTCACCACCGGCCTGGAGGCCTGGAAGCGGGTCCAGGACGTCAACCTCACCTCCGTCTACCTCTGCTGCAAGGCCGCCCTGCCCTACATGCAGCGCCAGGGCCGCGGCTCCATCATCAACACCGCCTCCTTCGTGGCCATCATGGGCGCCGCCACCTCCCAGATCTCCTACACCGCCTCCAAGGGCGGCGTCCTGGCCATGTCCCGCGAGCTCGGCGTGCAGTTCGCCCGCGAGGGCATCCGCGTCAACGCCCTGTGCCCGGGACCCGTCAACACCCCGCTCCTCCAGGAGCTGTTCGCCAAGGACCCCGAGCGCGCTGCCCGCCGCCTCGTTCACATCCCGCTCGGCCGCTTCGCCGAGCCCACCGAGATCGCCGCCGCCGTCGCGTTCCTCGCCAGCGACGACTCCTCCTTCATCAACGCCACCGACTTCCTCGTCGACGGCGGCATCTCCGGCGCGTACGTCACCCCGCTGTAGACCAGCCCCGTAACCGTCGGCCGGCCGGGCGCCTCGCAAGGCGCCCGGCCGTTCCACATCCCGAACCATGAGGAGCAGCATGCGAAGAAACAGAACCGCCACCCTCGCCCTCATAGCCGCCACCGGCTCCGGACTCCTCTGGGCGGCGCCCGCGGAGGCTGACCAGACTTCCTGCCGCCGGTCGGCGGTCGTCGGGCCCGGCTGGTACGGGGACAACCAGGCCCGCCTCCAGCAGCTCGTCGACCGGTACGGCGCCTGCGGCGGGCGGCGCCACAAGCCGGTGGCCGTCTTCGACTGGGACAACACCGTGGTCAAGAACGACGTCGGCGACGCGACCATGTACTGGCTGCTGCGCAACGGCAGGATCCGCCGCCCGGCCGACTGGTCCGCCACCAGCCGCTTCCTGACCCCCGCGGCCGCCACCGCCCTCGCCGAGGCCTGCACCCCGCTCGCCCGCACCGGAGAGCCGCTGCCCACGGGGACCCCGCAGGGAGCCGGCTGCGCCGACGAGATCAACGCCGTCTACGGCACCGCCGCGACCCGCACCGGCGCCGCCGCCTTCGCCGGCTGGGACCGCCGCACCACCGAGCCCTCGTACTCCTGGCTGGCCCAGCTGACGCAGGGCTGGACGGCCCGCGACGTACGAGGCTTCGCCGCCGCCGCCCGCACCGAGAACCTCGCAGCCCCCATCGGAGCCACCCAGCAGGTCGGCACGGGCACCGCCACCGGCTGGGTCCGCTACTACGACCAGCAGAAGGACCTGATCAACACCCTGCGCAGGGCCGGCTTCGACGTCTGGATCACCTCGGCCTCGCCGCAGCCGGTCGTCGAGGTGTGGGCCAAGGGCGTGGGCATCGACGCCGACCACGTCATCGGCATCCGCAACACCACCACCCGCGGCGGGAAGCTCACCTCCCGCCTCCAGGGCTGCGGATCCGTCCCGGACGGCGCCGACACGATGATCACGTACATCGACGGCAAGCGCTGCTGGATCAACAAGGAGGTCTTCGGCGTGCGCGGCGCGGACGCCGAGAAGGTCCAGCCGCCCGCCCGCCGCCAGGTGTTCGCCGCCGGAGACTCCGACACCGACATCTCGTTCCTGCGCGACGCGACCGCCCTGCGGCTCGTCCTGAACCGCAACAAGAACGAGCTCATGTGCCGCGCCTACGAGAACGGCGACGGCCGCTGGATCGTCAACCCCATGTTCATCGACCCCAAGAAGCAGAAGACGACGCCGTACCCGTGCGCGACCACCGGCTACGTCGACCACGACGGCACCAAGGGCCCGGTCCTGCGCTCCGACGCGAGCGTCATCCCGGACCAGACGGACTCCGTGTACGGCTGACGGCCTCGGGAGCGAGCGGAGTGCCCGCTGCGTGCGGTGGGTCTTGGACGGTTAGCCGACATGGCATCCGGCGGTCGGCTTTTCCAGGAACCTCGGAGGCAGGCTGGACCGGACTCTCCAGTAAGGAGGCCGTGAGCGCTCGGGTCGCGGACCAGCACCCCCGGCCCACAGGCCTCGTACGCTCGTTCGGGTGACAGGAAGGCTGTTCTCGCTTGCGGCCCCTTCTCTGCTTCATGGTCTGACACTCACCAACCGTGGGTGGGCCGGCTGATCGGTGGCAGGGGGTGACAGTGGCGGAAACCGTCGGGTTGAGCACTTCCTGTCGAATCCGGATCGCTGGCACAAGGTGGACCTCGTGCGGCGCCGCAAGGCCAGTGCGCCGGGCAGCTGGGCTTATGAGGCACATCCGATGATCCTCGGTCCCGGCTACGCCTCTCCGGCGGTACGGCAGATGCGGCAGCAGTCCGGTGCCCTGGAACGGATAGGCGGGGTGGACGGCAACGTCTCCAACCTGTCGGTCGTCTCCTTCCCCGCCGGCCTCGCCCCCGCCGACGGCAAGCCGATCTCAACCGAGATCACACTCACGGCCGCCGAGGAGGCCCGGCTGGAGAAGGAAGCGAAGAGGCGGCGGGGCCGCGCCCGGGCGCTGGAGCGTTCCCGCCGGGCGCGGCCCCGCCCAGTACAGGCTGTCGAAGAAGCAGGCCCGCAGGGCCGAGCGCCGGGCATCCAGGGGCCTGCCGGAGAAGACCGTCACAGTCCCCGGCGGTGCCCGCGCCGCCCGTGCGGACGGGGTTGCGAAGCAGGCGTTCCGCCATGACCGTCTGTCCGCCAACTACCAGCAGATGCGCGCCCGTCAGGTTGAGTGCGCCGCATCGGCCGCCGAGCACCGGCGCTACCGCGCCCGTACCGTGGCCAGGGACGTCATCACCGCGCACGGGCCGAATCTGACGGTCGGAACGCCTGGCCCCCGCCCCGGCTGCAACCCGCAACTCACCCTGCGATGATTGGCGGATCAAGTCTCAGAGGAAGGTCTTCCCCTCGCCCCGGTACGTCGGCGCGCTGCCCGTCACCCGGTCGCCCTCCACGAAGTGCAGGGTGTCGAACCGCTCGCACAGCTCACCGGCCTTCGCGTGCCGGAACCAGACCCGGTCGCCGATCAGCAGGTCGTCGGCCGGGCTGCCCAGCAGCGGGGTCTGGACCTCCCCGGCGCCCTCCTGCGGGTCGTAGCGCAACCCCTGCGGCAGGTACGGCACCGGTGAGCGGTCGGCGCCGGCCGCGCCCGAGGCCGGGTACCCGCCCCCGAGGACGGTCACCACGCCCACCCCGGGCCGCCGGACCACCGGCTGCGCGAACAGGGCCGCCGGACGCCCGCTGAACGTCGTGTAGTTGTCGAACAGCCGCGGCAGGTACAGCCCCGACCCGGCGGCGATCTCGGTGACCGCGCCCTCCGCCGCGGTCTCCGCGACGCTGCCCGTCCCGCCCCCGTTGACGAACTCCAGGTCCGGCACCACGGCCCGCACGGCCCGTACCACCGCCGCCCGCCGCGCCGCCAGCTCCTTGCGGGCCGCGCCCTGCATCAGCCGGATCGCGCGCGAGCGCAGCGGCCGCCCGGCCAGCGAGTCCCCGACCCCGGCGACATGGCCCTCGTACGCCATCAGACCGACCACCCTGAACCCGGGCCGCTCGGACACCACCCTCGCCAGCTCCGCCAGCTCCGCGGGCTCCCGCAGCGGCGAGCGCCGAGCCCCGACCCGGACCCGCCCGCCGAACAGGTGCAGCGCGGTGTCGAGTTCGAGGCAGACCCGGATCTCCTCGGAGCCGCCGTCCCGGGCCCGGTCGATGAGCTCCAGCTGCGCGGGATCGTCCACCATCACCGTCACGGCGCCGGCCAGCTTGGCGTCCCCGGCCAGCTCCCCGAACCCGGCCCGGTCCACGGACGGATAGGCCAGCAGTACGTCCTCGAAGCCCGCCCGGGCCAGCCAGAGCGACTCCGCCAGGGTGTACGACATGATCCCGGCGAACCCGGGCCGTGCCAGTACCCGTTCCAGCAGCGCACGGCACCGTACGGACTTGCTGGCCACGCGCACCGGCTTCCCGCCCGCCCGGCGGACCAGGTCGTCGGCGTTGGCGTCGAACGCCTCGAGATCCACGATGGCCAGCGGCGCGTCGAGATGCGCGGTCGCCCGGTCGTACCGGGCCCGGTCGGAAGACATGGCGGCAGCTTGCCAGAGGTCTCTACCGGTGGGTAGGGGTATCCGCCCCCCGACGGAGCGGAGGCGGCGGGCGAACCCCGTAGAGTAGCGGGCAGGCAGCCGTACGGAACGGGGGGCGGAGCCGCCGGATGACCACGACGACACCGCGGACCGTGATCACGGCCGAGCCCGACCCGGATCAGCCCCCGGCCGGCCACCCCGGCCACCCCCGCCGCAGCCCCGCACGGGTACTGGCCGCGGCGGTGTGCGCCACCCTCGGCACCGGCCTCCTCGCCGGAGCCGGCCTCACCGTCTGGTCCGAGCACCGCGCCACGCACCACGCGCCCTCCGCCAACGCCGCCTACGGCAAGGCCCGTTCGCTGTGGCACTCCGCTCCCGTGGACAGCCTCCTGCCGCCCGTCCTCGCCGGTCCCGCGGCCGGCCCCGGCGGCGCCGACCGCAGCTGGACCCGCACCGCTCTGGCCCCCGACGCCGACTGCCCCGCAGCCCTCCCCTCCGACTGGCAGCAGCTGCTGGCCACCACCGGCTGTACCCGCGTGCTCCGCGCCACCTACACCGACGCCACCGGCAGCTCCCTGATCACCGTCGGCCTGGTCTTCACCCCGGCCGACGCCCCCGCGATGGCCGCGCTCACCGGGCGGTTCACCGCTCCGCCCGGCTACGGCTTCGCCGGCGCGCAGCGCGCCGCCTGGACGGCGTCCGTGCTCCCCGACGCCCCCGTCGTGCTCTACACGGTGTCCGCCTTCGCCGACGGCCGCCACCTGGAAACGCCCCTGCCCGCCGAGGACCTGATGAAGAAGGACGCCACGGGCCCCGCCGCCCGGGCCGGCCTCGGCCACGAGGCCAAGGGCCTCGCCGGCCGGGTCGCGGCCGCCCTGCGCACGCTCACCACCCCGCCCACCCCGGCGCCGGCCCGATGAGCGCGGCCGGCCGTACGGTCGCCGTCGCGCTCGCCGCCCTCCTCGTGAACGGCGCCATCGCGCCCACCGCCGCCGCGGACACCATCCGGGACCGCGAATGGGGCCTGCTGGCGCTGCGCGCGGAGGAGGCCTGGGGCACCACCCGCGGCGACGGGGTCACCGTCGCCGTCCTCGACACGGGGGTCGACGACTCCCACCCCGACCTCGCGGGCCAGGTCCAGGCCGGAACCGACCTCGTCGGCTTGGGCGCCGGCCGGGGCGACCGCTCCTGGGCCCGCCACGGCACCGCGATGGCGAGCATCATCGCGGGCCACGGGCACGGCCCCAACCGGGGCCAGGGCGTGCTCGGCGTCGCCCCGCAGGCGAAGATCCTCCCGGTCCGGGTGATCCTGGAGGAAGGGGACCCGGGCCGCGCCCAGGCCCGCGAGTCCAAGGGCGGGGCCCTCGCCGAGGGCATCCGCTGGGCCGCCGACCACGGCGCCGACGTGATCAACCTGTCCCTCGGCGACGACAGCGACTCCGCCCACCACGAGGCGGGCGAGGACGAAGCCGTCCAGTACGCGCTCTCCAAGGGCGTGGTCGTCGTCGCCTCCGCGGGCAACGGCGGAGAGAACGGCGACCGCGTCTCCTACCCGGCCGCCTACCCGGGCGTGATCGCCGTGACCGCCGTCGACCGTCGCGGCAAGAAGGCCAAGTTCTCCACCCGGAACTGGTACGCCACCGTCAGCGCCCCCGGCGTGGACGTGGTCATCGCCGACCCGGACCGCTCCTACTACGAGGGCTGGGGCACCAGCGCCGCGGCGGCCTTCGTCTCCGGAGCCGTGGCCCTGGTCAAGGCCGCCCACCCGGAACTCTCCCCGGCCCAGATCAAGAAGCTGCTGGAGGACACCGCCTCCGACTCCCCGGCGGGCGGACGCGACGACTCCCGCGGCCACGGGATGGTGGACCCGGCCGCCGCCCTGCAGCAGGCGGAGGCGATGCGCCCGCAGGCCCCGGTGCCCACCCCGGTCCCGGCCGGGCGGACCTGGTTCGGCTCCGGCCCCGACCCGGTCCGCCCGCCCGAGCGCGCCGCCCGGCTCGGCGCCCCGGCCGCGGCGGCCCTGGGGGCGGCGCTGCTCGCGCTGGCCTGCGTACTGGCCCGCCGCCCGCGCCGGGGCACCCGGGGGCGGGACGAGGACACCGCACAGTAGGGTCGGACCGACCGTGGCGAACGAGGCGAACGTGGGACAAGTGGCGAACAAGAACATTCCCGACCCGGGCTTCTCCGACGACGACGGCTCCGCGGACCCCCGGCTGACCGCGGCCCTGGCCGCCTGGTCCGAGGACCGGGCCAAGGAGCCCGAGGTGCTCGCGGCGCTGAAGGACGCGCGGCTGCTGGTCCCGGTCGTCGCCGTGCTCGGCGAGGTCGAGACCGACCCGGAGACGGGCCTCAAGCGCGAGAAGACCAGCGACATGGCCGTCCCCACCCTCCGGGCGGGCGACCGGCGGGCGCTGCCCGCCTTCACCTCCATCGCCTCGCTCGCGCTCTGGGACCCGGCGGCCCGGCCGGTGGCCGTCCCGCTGCACCAGGCGTTGGCGGCCGCCGCGCACGAGAAGGCCGACACCGTGGTGCTCGACCTGGCGGGCCCGGTCACCTACCAGCTGACCGGCGCCGCGCTGCTCGCGCTCGCCGAGGGCCGTACCGACGCCGACCCGCTGGCCGATCCCGCCGTACGGGAGGCCGTACGGGCCGCCGTGGCGGCGGAGCCGGCCGTGGTCCGGGCCCACCTGGGCCGGGGCGGCGCCGACGCCGACGGCACCCTCGCGGTCGTGCTGGCCGCGGGTGCGGAGGCCCCCGAGGCCGCGCGCCGGGTCGCGCGGGCGCTGGCGGCGGACGAGACCCTGCGGGCCCGGCTGGTGCGCGGCCTGGACCTGGCGCTGCTGCCGCCCGACGGGCCGGTCCCGCCCGGGCAGCCGCTGTTCAGCCGCTGACCCGGGGACGGACGACGAAAGGGGCCGGGCCCGCCGGAACGTTCCGGCGGGCCCGGCCCCTTCGTATGCGGGGGAGTGCGGGGATCAGGCGTAGACAGGGCCGGTGAACTTCTCGCCCGGACCCTGGCCCGGCTCGTCCGGGACGATCGAGGCCTCGCGGAAGGCGAGCTGGAGCGACTTGAGGCCGTCGCGCAGCGGGGCGGCGTGGAAGGAGCTGATCTCGGTGGCGCTGGCGGTCACCAGGCCGGCCAGGGCGTTGATCAGCTTGCGGGCCTCGTCGAGGTCCTTGTGCTCGGAGTCCGGCTTGTCGAGGCCCAGGTTGACCGCCGCGGCGCTCAGCAGGTGCACGGCCACCGTGGTGATGACCTCGACGGCCGGAACCTCCGCGATGTCGCGGGTCATGTCGTCGTAATCGGGAGTGGAAGCGGAAGGCGTCGCGTCAGTCATGCGGACCACGATAGGCCGTGGAGCGGCTTGCCAGGCACGGTGCTAGTATGTAGTTCGACCGGCCGGACACCTGTGTGCCCGGCCCACAAGTGGAGGCTCCGATTCTCCCACCTGACCACCCTCCGGGGAGGCAGGTCACCGGTCAGGCGGCATCCATCGTTCCGTACGGACGATGGAAAGCTGCCCGATACTGCGCCCCGCGGTTCGCACGCGATGGTGCTCCGGTTGCTTTGGAGCCCCTGCCTGTGCCCGGCGGGGCTTTTTTCATTCTCCCGCTCGGTCGGTCTGACGGAAATACACGTCAGCGGCTGTCTGCCAGGCAGTCGTGTGGTGCTACCGAGGAGGATCCATCAGCACCGAGCCCCGCATCAACGACCGGATTCGCGTTCCCGAGGTTCGACTCGTCGGTCCCAGCGGTGAGCAGGTCGGCATCGTGCCGCTTGCCAAGGCGCTTGAGCTCGCGCAGGAGTACGACCTCGACCTGGTCGAGGTAGCGGCCTCCGCGCGCCCGCCGGTCTGCAAGCTCATGGACTACGGCAAGTTCAAGTACGAGTCGGCCATGAAGGCCCGTGAGGCGCGCAAGAACCAGGCGCACACGGTCATCAAGGAAATGAAGCTCCGGCCGAAGATCGACCCGCACGACTATGACACCAAGAAGGGTCACGTCGTTCGGTTCCTCAAGCAGGGCGACAAGGTCAAGATCACGATCATGTTCCGTGGTCGCGAGCAGTCCCGGCCGGAACTCGGCTACCGACTGCTGCAGCGTCTCGCTTCGGACGTCGAGGAGCTCGGCTTCATCGAGTCGAACCCGAAGCAGGACGGCCGAAACATGATCATGGTCCTCGGTCCGCACAAGAAGAAGACCGAGGCCATGGCCGAAGCCCGCGAGGCGCAGGCCGCCCGCAAGGCCGAGCGCCAGGGTGTCGTCGCCACCGACGAGGCGGCTCCTTCCGAGGAGACCGCTCCGGCCGAGGCGTCCGCCACCGAGGGATCCGAGGTCACCGAGGCGCCCGCCGACGAGGCGAACGCCGAGGCCTGATTCCGAGGCAGCCTGTCTCGAAATCACCCGACACAACATGACGCTCCCGCTCGCCGGTCCCATCAGGGCCGGCGAGGGAGCGCCACCGACGAGGAGATAACGGCGCCATGCCGAAGAACAAGACGCACAGCGGTACCAAGAAGCGCTTCAAGGTCACCGGCTCCGGCAAGGTGCTCCGTGAGCGCGCCGGCAAGCGCCACCTGCTCGAGCACAAGTCGTCCCGTGTCACCCGCCGCCTGACCGGCAACGCGGAGATGGCTCCCGGCGACGCCGCGAAGATCAAGAAGCTTCTCGGCATCTGACGTCCCCGCTCCCGAGCCGGGAGCGGATGAACGTCAGACCGGGACCCCATCGAATTTCCGGGCCGTGTGAAGACACCCACGGCCCCGCTACAAGGAGTTAAAAGTGGCACGCGTCAAGCGGGCAGTAAACGCCCACAAGAAGCGCCGGGCGATCCTCGAGGCGGCCTCCGGCTACCGCGGTCAGCGTTCGCGCCTGTACCGCAAGGCCAAGGAGCAGGTCACCCACTCGCTGGTCTACAACTTCAACGACCGCAAGAAGCGCAAGGGCGACTTCCGTCAGCTGTGGATCCAGCGCATCAACGCCGCTGCCCGCCAGAACGGCATGACGTACAACCGCCTCATCCAGGGTCTGAAGGCCGCGAACATCGAGGTGGACCGCAAGATCCTCGCCGAGCTCGCCGTCAACGACGCCAACGCGTTCGCCGCGCTGGTCGAGGTCGCGCAGAAGGCCCTCCCGGCCGACGTCAACGCCCCCAAGGTCGCTGCCTAAGGGCTAGCCGGCCCGCTCTCACGCGGCCGGCCCCCACGGACCCGCAGGCATTCGCCTGCGGGTCCGTGTGCTTTGCAGGCACCACACCGCCACGGAACCCCGAAAGAGAACCGCAGACACATGGGTCACCCCGCCGAGCTGATCTCCCCCCGATCCCCGCGGGTGGCCGCCGCCAGGCGCCTGGCGCGGCGCAACTTCCGCACCAAGGAGCGCCGGTTCATCGCCGAGGGCCCCCAGGCGGTCCGCGAGGCCGTCGAGCACCGCGGAGCCGAGGGCGCGTCGACCCTGATCGAGCTGTTCGCCACCGTCGAGGCCGCCGAGCGCTACGCGGACATCGTCGAAGCCGCCCGGCTGGCCGGCGCGCGCGTGCACTACGCCTCCGACGAGGTGCTCGCCGAGGTCTCGCAGACCGTCACCCCGCAGGGCCTCGTCGGTGTCTGCCACTTCCTCGACTCGCCGTTCGAGGAGATCCTCAAGGCCCGACCCAAGCTGGTCGCCGTCCTCGCGCACGTCCGTGACCCCGGCAACGCCGGCACGGTGCTGCGCTGCGCGGACGCCGCCGGTGCCGATGCCGTCGTCCTGACCGACGCCTCCGTGGACCTGTACAACCCGAAGTCCGTACGGGCCTCCGTGGGCTCCCTCTTCCACCTGCCGGTGGCCGTCGGCGTCCCGGTGGAACAGGCCGTCGAGGGGCTGCGCGCGGCGGGCGTACGGATCCTCGCGGCCGACGGGGCCGGAGAGGACGACCTGGACGCCGAGCTGGACGCCGGCACCATGGGCACCCCCTCCGCCTGGGTCTTCGGCAACGAGGCGTGGGGCCTGCCCGAGGAGACGCGGGCGCTCGCGGACGCCGTCGTACGGGTCCCGATCCACGGCAAGGCCGAGAGCCTGAACCTCGCGACGGCCGCCGCCGTGTGCCTCTACGCCTCCGCGCGTGCACAGCGGGCGCCCGGAGGGTGCCGCTCCGTGACCCCCAGCTAGTACTGTGGCGGCCCGGGGGCCCACGGCGCTACTCGGAGATGTGGGGTACGGGGAATGACCGTCGGTACGAACAGCTCACCGGGAGCCACGGGGGCCGCGGGGGCCGCGGACGCGCCCGAGGAGCGGTTCCGGGACGCCCCCGCCGGCCGCCGCGCCGACGGGCTGCGCGGCGTGCCGCCGCAGGCACCCGGTCCGGGCTCCGCGGCCCCCCGGCCGGGCCGGGCCGAGGCCTCCGCCGGGGCCGAGTTCGGGGCGGGTTTCGGGATCGACCCCGACGACCTGCCCGACGGGCTGGTCGTCGCCGACGACACCGGCCGCGTGATCTGCTTCAACCGGGCCGCCGCCCGCATCACCGACATCGCGCCCCACGAGGTGCTCGGAACCCCCATCGAGCGGGCGCTCCCGCTGGAGGACCTCGAAGGCCGCCGCTGGTGGGCGCTGACCGATCCGTACGGAGGGCTCGCCACCCGGCGCGGACAGCCCGAACGGAACCTGCTGCTGCCCGGCGGCCGCGAGGTGCTCGTGTCGGCCGGCTACGTCCGCACGCACCCCACCGGCCCGCTGCGCCGCCTCGTCGTCACCCTGCGTGGCACCGAGGCCCGCCGGCGCACCGAGCGCAGCCACGCCGAGCTGATCGCCACGGTCGCCCACGAGCTGCGCTCACCGCTGACCTCCGTCAAGGGCTTCACCGCGACGCTCCTCGCCAAATGGGAGCGGTTCACCGACGACCAGAAGCGGCTGATGCTGGAGACCGTCGACGCCGACGCCAACCGGGTCACCCGCCTGATCGCCGAGCTCCTCGACATCTCCCGGATCGACTCCGGCCGCCTGGAGGTCCGCCGCCAGCCGGTGGACATCGCCACCGCGATCGGCCGCCACGTACAGGCGCTGACCGCCAACGGACAGGAACCGGAGCGGTTCCTCGTCAGCGTCAGCCGCCCGCTGCCCGATCTGTGGGCAGACCCGGACAAGATCGACCAGATCCTCGGCAACCTCCTGGAAAATGCGGTGCGGCACGGCGAGGGAACGGTCACCATCGACGTGATGCCGCATGAGAAGGGAACCGCCGTCACCGTGACCGACGAAGGCCCCGGGATCCCCGAGGAGTCGATGAGCCGCGTCTTCACCCGCTTCTGGCGGGGGAGCAAGCGCGGCGGCACCGGCCTGGGCCTGTACATCGTCAAGGGGATCGTGGAGGCGCACGGCGGCACGATCACGGTCGGCCGCGGCCCCGGCGGCGGCGCCGAATTCCGATTTATCCTGCCCGTGAGCGCCCCGGCCTACCTCACGCAGTAACCCTGCGGAGAGTCCTGCCAGGCGGCCCACGGGCTCCTTCACCCCCGGCGGCCTTTAGACTCGTCCTTTGGCACCTTTGTGTCCCGGTGACGAACTTCTCGAGTCGCGCACGGGACCACCAGCCAGCCATCGGAAGTACGGGAAGAGATGTCGGCACCGAACAAGTCGTACGACCCTGTCGAGGTCGAGGCACTGAAACCGGAAGAGATCGAGCGCATGCGGGACGAGGCGCTCGCCGCCTTCGCGGCCGCCGGCGACCTCGACGCGCTGCGTGAGGCGAAGACCGCGCACATGGGCGACCGCTCGCCCCTGGCGCTCGCCAACCGCGAGATCGGCGCCCTGCCGCCCCAGGCCAAGGCCGAGGTCGGCAAGCGCATGGGCCAGGCCCGCGGGGCGGTGAACAAGGCGTTCGGAGCCCGCACCGTCGCCCTGGAAGCCGAGCGCGACGAGCGGGTGCTGGTCGAGGAGGCCGTGGACGTCACGCTGCCTTACGACCGCGTCCCGGCCGGCGCCCGCCACCCGCTGACCACGCTGATGGACCGCATCGCGGACATCTTCGTGGGCATGGGCTACGAGGTCGCCGAGGGCCCCGAGGTCGAGGCGGAGTGGTTCAACTTCGACGCCCTCAACTTCACGCCCGACCACCCGGCACGCCAGATGCAGGACACCTTCTTCGTCCGGGGGCCCGAGGGCACCGAGGGCGACGAGTCCGGCGTCGTGCTGCGCACCCACACCTCCCCGGTGCAGGCGCGCTCGCTGCTGGAGCGCAAGCCCCCCGTCTACATCGTCTGCCCGGGCCGCGTGTACCGCACCGACGAGCTCGACGCGACGCACACCCCCGTCTTCCACCAGGTCGAGCTGCTCGCCGTGGACGAGGGCCTGACCATGGCGGACCTCAAGGGCACCATGGACCACATGGTCCAGGAGCTGTTCGGCGAGGGCACCACCACGCGCCTGCGCCCGCACTTCTTCCCCTTCACCGAGCCGTCCGCCGAGATGGACATGCAGTGCTACGTGTGCCGCGGCGAGTCGGTGGGCAACCCCGACCGCCCGTGCCGCACCTGTTCCAGCGAGGGCTGGATCGAGCTCGGCGGCTGCGGCATGGTCAACCCCAAGGTGCTCGTCGCCTGCGGTGTGGACCCCGAGAAGTACAGCGGGTTCGCCTTCGGGTTCGGCATCGAGCGGATGCTGATGTTCCGCCACAACGTTGAAGACATGCGAGACATGGTCGAGGGTGACGTTCGCTTCACCCGGCCGTTCGGGAGTGAGATCTGATGCGCGTCCCGCTTTCCTGGCTGCGGGAGTACGTCGACCTCCCCGCGGGCGAGACCGGCCGTGACGTGGCCCACAAGCTCGTCGACGCCGGCCTCGAGGTCGAGACCGTCGAGCAGCTCGGCGCCGGCCTCAAGGGCCCCCTGGTCGTCGGTCAGGTCCTGACCATCGAGGAGCTGGAGGGCTTCCGCAAGCCGATCCGCTTCTGCACGGTCGACGTCGGCCAGGCCAACGGCACCGGCGAACCGCAGGAGATCGTCTGCGGCGCCCGGAACTTCACCGTCGGCGACAAGGTCGTCGTGGTCCTGCCCGGCGCCGTGCTGCCCGGCGACTTCGCGATCGCCTCGCGCAAGACGTACGGCCGCACCTCGCACGGCATGATCTGCTCGGGCGACGAGCTCGGCATGGGCGACGACGGCGGGCACGGCATCATCGTGCTCCCGCCCGAGCACGAGGTCGGCACCGACGCGATCGAGCTGCTCCAGCTCGTCGACGAGGTCCTCGACATCGACATCACCCCGGACCGCGGCTACTGCATGTCCATGCGCGGTGTCGCCCGCGAGGCGGCGACCGCGTACGGCCTGCCGCTGCGCGACCCGGCGCTGCTCGACGTCCCGGCCCCGAACTCGTACGGCTACCCGGTCAAGATCGACGACCCGTCCGGCTGCGACCGCTTCACCGCGCGCACCGTCACCGGTCTCGACCCCGACGCGCGCTCCCCGATCTGGCTCACCCGCCGCCTGCAGAAGGCGGGCATGCGCCCGATCTCGCTCGCCGTGGACATCACCAACTACGTGATGCTCGAACTCGGCCAGCCGCTGCACGCCTACGACCGCTCGCGGATCGACGGCGCCATCGGTGTCCGCCGGGCCGAGCAGGGCGAGAAGTTCACCACCCTCGACGGGGTCAAGCGCACGCTCGACTCCGAGGACCTGGTGATCACCGACGACAGCGGGCCGATCGGCCTCGCCGGTGTCATGGGCGGCGCCAACACCGAGATCGCCGACTCCGTCACCGACCCCGAGACCGGCGCCGTCACCGGCACCACCGAGGTGGTCGTCGAGGCCGCGCACTTCGACTCCGTGTCGATCTCGCGCACCGCCCGCCGCATGAAGCTGTCCTCCGAGGCGTCCAAGCGCTTCGAGCGGGGCGTCGACCCGCAGGCCGCCGCCGCGGCCGCGCAGCGGACCGTCGACCTGCTCGTGCTGCTCGCGGGCGGCACCGCCGAGGCCGGCGTCACCGAGGTCACCGCCCCGGGCGCGCCGCGCACCATCGCGATGGCCGCGGACCACCCGGACCGGGTCGCGGGCATGGAGTACGGCCGCGAGACCGTCGTACGCCGCCTCCAGGAGATCGGCTGCGACGTCTACGGCCAGGACGAGCTCGTCGTCACCGTCCCGTCGTGGCGGCCCGACCTCGCCGCGCCCAACGACCTCGCCGAAGAGGTCATCCGGCTGGAGGGCTACGGGAACCTCCCGTCGACCCTCCCGCAGGTGCCGTCCGGCCGCGGTCTGACCGCCCGGCAGCAGCTGCACCGCCGGGTGGGCCGTGCGCTGGCCGGCGCGGGCTACGTCGAGGCGCTGAGCTACCCGTTCATCGGCGAGGGCGTCTTCGACCAGCTCCAGCTCCCGGCGCACGACGCGAGCCGCCAGGTCGTCAAGCTGGTCAACCCGATCTCCGACGAGGAGCCGGCGCTGCGCACCACGCTGCTGCCGGGTCTGCTCGGCGCGCTGCGCCGCAACGACAGCCGGGGCAGCCACGACCTCGCGCTCTTCGAGACCGGTTCCGTCTTCCGGGCCGGCGACCGGCCGGGTGTCGCCGTACGGCTGCCCGTCGACCGTCGTCCCACGGACGAGGAGATCGCCACCCTGAACGCGGCCCTGCCCGCGCAGCCGCGGTACGCCGCGGTCGTGCTGGCCGGCGCGCGCGAGCAGGCCGGCTGGTGGGGCAAGGGCCGTCCGGCCGACTGGGCCGACGCGGTCCAGGCGGCGCGTGCGCTGGCCGTCGAGGCCGGTGCCGAGCTGGTGGTCCGCCAGGGCCAGTACGGCCCGTGGCACCCGGGCCGGTGCGCCGAGCTGCTCGTCACCCTGGACGGCGTGGAGACGGTCATCGGCCACGCCGGTGAACTGCACCCGCGCGTGGTCAAGGCCATGGGCCTGCCGGCCCGCACCTGCGCGATGGAACTCGACCTGGACCGCCTCGCGGCGGCCGGCGGCGAGGCCCTGCGCGCGCCCCGGATCTCCTCCTTCCCGGTGGCGACCCAGGACGTCGCGCTGATCGTGGACGCGTCGGTCCCGGCGTCGGCGGTGGAGGCCGCGCTGCGCAAGGGCGCGGGCGAGCTGCTCGAATCGCTGCGGCTGTTCGACGTGTTCACCGGTGCGCAGGTGGGCGAGGGCAAGAAGTCCCTGGCGTACGCGCTGCGGTTCCGCGCGGCGGACCGCACGCTGACGGCGGAGGAGTCCACGGCGGCCCGTGACGCGGCCGTTGCCCTCGCGGGCGAGCGGACCGGGGCGGTGCTCCGGGGCGCGTAGCGCCGTAGTTCCCTTGAGGGGCGTACCTGGTTCTCCGGGTACGCCCCTCACCCGTTCCGGTGACCGTTCGTGGGCCTCTGCGCCGCCGCTGTCGGGGGCGCTGCCCCCGAACCCCAGCGCCTCAAACGCCGGCGAGCTGAAATTGCCCTGCGGGCAATCCAGCCGCACTTGTCGGACGACAGGAGGCAAAACCAGCCCCTCCGGCGTTTGAGGAGCGGGGTCCGGGGCGGAGCCCCGGCAGTGGGCCGCACCTGGTGGGGCGGGGGTCTGG
Organism: Streptomyces sp. NPDC096339; assembly: GCF_044762985.1. NCBI lineage: Bacteria > Bacillati > Actinomycetota > Actinomycetes > Kitasatosporales > Streptomycetaceae > Streptomyces > Streptomyces sp. NPDC096339. The sequence goes on from NZ_JBIWFI010000003.1 coordinate 88,748, forward strand.
GGGCCGGGCCCCGAGAGGTCCGGCTCCGGCCGGGCCGGGCGACCAACCTGGCACCGGCGGAGCCGGACGGCGCCGCCCGCCTGCCGTGGAGTGTCGGGCAGACAGCAGAACGGGCGGCGCTGTGACGGGTCGTCGCACTGTACGAGGGGGAGCCGACGACCCGGGCTGCCTCTTTGGCGAGGCCCTTAAGTGAAGCGCCCCGCGCGGCCCGCGCGGCAGAGTGCGTATCGCATTTATGCGCGTACTTGGTTCACACCCCGTGTGAACCCCGCACCCACTAGCCTGGGATCGACGAGCCCTTGGAGCGGCCCATGCAGCCCAATGTCCTGCTCGACGCCCTCCTCTCCGAGGCGGGCATGTCCCATGCCGGACTCGCCGCGTACGTGAACCAGGCGGGCCGCACCCGCGGTCTCGCCCTGCGCTACGAACACACCGCCGTCACCCGGTGGTTGAAGGGCCAGCGCCCCCGCGGCCAGGTCCCCGACCTGATCTGCGAGGTGCTCGGCGGCCGGCTGCGCAGGCCCGTGGGGCTGGACGACATCGGGCTCGGGGTGCCCGGCCAGGCCGCCCCGCCGGGGGCCTCGCCGCTGAGCGGGTTCGTGGACCGGGCCGCCGCCCTGTGGCGGTCGGACGGGCAGGCGCGGCCGCACCTGCTCGCCGCGGAGGCGGTCACCGGTACCCCCGCGGTCATCCCGGTGTGGGAGTGGGAGAACCCGCCCGAGGACGCCGACGTGTCGAGGGACGGTCCCGACCGGATCGGGCCCGAGCACATCGAGATCCTCAAGGCGGCCCGCGCGCACTACGAGCTGATGTACCGGCGGGCCGGCGGGGTGGCCACCCGGGACCGGATCGTGCGCTTCCTCGGCACCGAGACCGCCCCGATGCTGCGCGGGAGTTACTCCGACGACCTGGGCCGCCGGCTCCACCGGGCCACCGGGTCCCTCGTGGCGGTCGCGGGGATCTGCGCGTACGACTCCGACGCGCACGGGCTCGCCCAGCGCTACTTCCACCAGGCGCTGCGGCTGGCGAAGGCGAGCGGGGACCGGGGACTCGGGGCGTACGTGATCGCGCTGATCGTCAACCAGTGTCTGCACCTGCGCGAGTACCGCCAGGCCGTCGCCTTCGCCGAGGCCGCGCTGCGCGCCGCCGGCCGGCACACCACCCCGGCGCTGGCCTCCGACCTCTACGCGATGCAGGCCAAGGCGTACGCCCAACTCGGCGACACCGCGGCGGCATTGGAATGCATCCGGCACGCCGAGGCCGCGGCCGAGCGGATCCGGCCGGGCAGCGAGCCGGACGAGACGGGCTACGTGCAGCCCGGTCTGGTCAACGTGCAGGTGGCAGAGGCGCTGCTGAGCCTCGGGGACCTGGCCGCGGCCCACGAGCAGGCCACCGCGGCCGTCGGCACGCCCGCGCACGACCGGGGGCGGGTGCACCGGCTGGCGATGCTGTGCGAGATCCAGCTGCGCCAGGGCGAGGCCGACCGGGCGGTGGCCGCCGCGGCCGAAATGGCGCACCGGGCCAGGGGGATGGAGTCGCTGCGCCTGCGGGACCGGTTGCGGGCGGTCCGCGAGCAGCTGCTGACCAGCGGTTGTTCCGGGGCGGAGGAGACCGCGGAGCTCATCGACGGGGCGCTGCGCGTTCCCCTGTGACGGCTCGAACTGCTGCCATGTTGCCACCGATCCGAGCGGAAGGTGGCAAGACCGTGCAGTGGACGAACCTGAGTGAGCAGACCGTGTACAAGAACCGCTGGTTCGACGTGAACCTGGCCGACGTGGAACTCCCCGACGGGCGGCACCTGGACCACTTCGTCATCCGGCTGCGCCCGGTGGCCGTCGCCACGGCGGTCAACGAGGCGAACGAGGTGCTGCTGCTGTGGCGGCACCGCTTCATCACGGACAGTTGGGGGTGGGAACTGCCCGCCGGGGTGGTCGAGGACGGCGAGAGCGTCGAATCGGCGGCGGCCCGCGAGATGGAGGAGGAGTCGGGCTGGCGGCCCGGCCCGCTCCACCACCTGATGACCGTGGAGCCGTCCAACGGGCTGACCGACGCCCGCCACCACCTGTACTGGGCGGACGGCGCCACGTACGTCGGCCATCCCGAGGACGACTTCGAGTCCTCACGGCGCGAGTGGGTCCCGCTGAAGCTCGTGCCGGACATGATCGCGCGCGGCGAGATCCCGGCCGCCAACATGGCGGCCGGGCTGCTGCTCCTGCATCACCTCAGGCTGGGCGGTCGGCCCTAGGAGCGGGCGGGGTCAGCCGTACGGGTAGAAACCGGAGCCCGTCTTGCGGCCCAGGCGGCCCGCGTCGACCATGCGCTGGAGCAGCGGGGGAGCGGCGTACAGCGGCTCCTTGTACTCGGCGTACATGGAGTCGGCGATGGAGACGATGGTGTCCAGGCCGATCAGGTCGGACAGCTTCAGCGGGCCCATCGGGTGGGCGCAGCCGAGCTCCATGCCGTTGTCGATGTCCTCGCGGCTGGCGATGCCGGACTCGAACATCCGGATCGCCGACAGCAGGTACGGGACGAGGAGCGCGTTCACCACGAAACCGGACCGGTCCTGGGCGCGGACGGCGTGCTTGCCCAGCACGTCCCGCACCAGGGCCTCGGCGCGCTTGACCGTTTCGTCGCCCGTGGTCAGCGCGGGGATGAGCTCGACGAGCTTCTGCACCGGTGCCGGGTTGAAGAAGTGGATGCCGATGACCTGGTCGGGCCGGGAGGTCGCGACGGCCAGCTTGACCAGCGGGATCGAGGAGGTGTTGGAGGCCAGGATCGCGTCCGGGCGGGTGATCACCTGGTCGAGGATCTGGAAGATCTCGGTCTTGACCTGCTCGTTCTCGACGACGGCCTCGATGACCAGGTCGCGGTCGGCGAACTCGCCGAGGTCGGTGGTGAAGGTGAGGCGGGCCAGGGTGGCGTCCCGCTCCTCCTCCGTGATCTTGCCGCGTTCGGCGGCCTTGGTCAGCGAGTTGTACAGCCGGGTACGTCCGATCTCCAGGGCCTCGCCCGTGGTCTCGGCGACCTTGACCTCAAGGCCACTGCGGGCGCACACCTCGGCGATACCCGCGCCCATCTGGCCACAGCCCACTACGCCGACCCGTGTGATGTCGGAAGGGAGGTCAGTCACTTCGTGCCTTTCGCTGCTCATCCGTCGGCGGGTCCCCCGTACGATTCCGGCGCCCGCCACGCCCCCCGACGTTACTCCCGACCTTGCGCCGGGCGGGGGGCCGGGGCGGGCATGCTGGGTCACACCGTCCAATGTCACTCAGTGAAACGGAGCAGTCACATGGCGCGCATCGGTCGACGGGAACTGCTGGCGGGAGCGGCGGGGGTGATCGCGGCGGCCACGGCAGGGCCGGGCGCCGCGGCCGCCCCCAGGACCTCGGCCCCGCCGGCCGGCCGGATCCCGGCCCGGGCGACGCCGCCCGAGTTCCGGGGGATGTGGATCGCCACCGTCTCGAACGTGGACTGGCCCTCCCGGGCCGGGCTGTCCGCCGCGCGGCAGCGGGCCGAGCTGATCTCCCTCCTCGACACGGCCGTCAAGCGGCGGCTCAACGCGGTGGTCCTCCAGGTGAGGCCGGCCGCCGACGCGCTGTGGCCCTCGCGGCTGGAGCCCTGGTCGCAGTGGCTGACCGGGGAGCAGGGGGAGGACCCGGGCTGGGACCCGCTGGGCACGGCCGTGACCGAGGCGCACGCCCGCGGGCTGCAGCTGCACGCCTGGTTCAACCCGTACCGCGTGGCCAACCACACCGACCTCGACCGGCTGGCGGACGGCCACCCGGCCAGGCGGAACCCGGAGTGGACCGTGGAGTACGGCGGGAAGCTCTTCTTCAACCCGGGCATGCCCGAAGTGCGGCGCCACGTGCAGGAGGCCATGCTCGACGCGGTCTCCCGGTACCCGGTCGACGGGGTGCACTGGGACGACTACTTCTACCCCTACCCGGTGGAGGGGGAGTACTTCGACGACGACGAGGCCTACGAGGAGCACGGCGGCGACTTCGCCTCCCGCGCCGCCTGGCGCCGCCACAACACCGACACCCTGGTCCGCGAGATGTCCGAGCGGGTGCGGGCGCTGCGGCCCGCGGCCCGGTTCGGCGTCAGCCCGTTCGCGGTCTGGCGCAACTCCGACACCGACCCGCTCGGCTCACCGACGCGGGCGGGCGTCGCGACGTACGACGACCTCTACGCGGACACCCGCAAGTGGGTCAAGGAGGGTTGGATCGACTACGTCGTGCCCCAGGCGTACTGGCAGATCGGGCACCCGACCGCCGACTACGCGGACATCGTCCCCTGGTGGGCGCGCACCGTGGCGGGTACGAACGTGAGGCTGTACGTGGGGGAGGCGCTCTACCAATGCCGCTCCGACAGCCCCACCGAGGCCTGGCGCGACCCGCGCGAGATGTCGCGCCACGTGACGTTCGCGCGGAAGTACCCCCAGGTCCGCGGCCACGTCTGGTTCTCCGCCAAGAACGTGGTCGCGGACCCCAATGGGGCAATGGCCAGGGTGGTCGCCGATCACTACCCGACGGCGGCGGCGCCGGCTTGAGTCAGTGTGCGGGCTCCGCCGGGTGCTTCACGACGCAGTCGGGGCCCGGAGACATGACTGCCTCGTGGCCGTCCTGGAAACGGACCCGGTAGGGAGGGGTGCCGTTCTCTCCGAGTACCTGAGTGATCTCACCGATCTTGTCGTGCTGTCCCACGACCCGGCCGTGCTGCACCAGCTGGTCGCCCTCGGTCGCTCGCATAACTGACCTCCTCGGTGGCGGTCCGATCCGGTGCTAGCAGTTTAGGTCGACTCGGGGTCATTTGACCCGCTGGGTCACCGCGATGCAGACCAGGACCGCGCAAGCGGCGGCCGGGGCGGCCGGGGAGAGGTGCTCGCCGAGCAGCGCGACGGACCAGACCAGCGTCAGCAGCGGCTGCGCCAGCTGGAGCTGGCTGGCGCGCGGGGCGCCGATCTCGGCCATGCCGCGGTACCAGACGTACAGCCCGAGGAAGGTGGAGCCCGCCGCGGCCCAGATCAGGCCCGCCAGCCCCTGGCCGGTGAGGTGCACCGGCTCGTACGCGAGACCGAGCGCGGAACCGGCCAGGCTCAGCGGCAGGCACAGCACCAGGGCCCAGCCGATCACCTGCCAGCCCGGCATCAGCCGCGCGAGGCGGCCACCCTCGGTGTACCCGGCGGCGCACACCAGCAGCGCGGCGAACAGGTAGCCGTCGCCGAGCGAGAGGGCGCCCCCGCTCTGCCCCAGAGTGCTGTCACATGCAACGAATGCCAGCACGACCACGGCCCCGGCGACGGCGGCGATCCAGAAGGTGCGCGAGGGGCGGGCGCCGGTGCGCAGCGCCGACAGCGCGGCGGTGGTCAGCGGCAGCAGCCCGACCACGACGGCGGCGTGGGAGGTCGTGGAGGTCTGGAGGGCCAGGGTGGTCAGCATCGGGAAGCCGACCACCACGCCCGCGGCGACGACGGCGAGACCCAGCCGGTGTTCGCGGCGGGGTAGCGGCACGCGCAGGGCGATCAGGAATCCGGCCGCGATGAGGGCCGCGAGCACGCTGCGCAGGGAGACCAGCGACCACGGCCCGAAGCTCCGCAGCCCCCACGCCGTGGCGGGGAAGGTCAGCGAGAAGGCGAGGACACCGAGCGAGGCGAGGATCGTGCCGCGGCTCAGAGATCCGGAGAAGGGGCTCGTGACCGCTATCGTGGTCGGGCGAGTAGCGCTATTGTGTGCTGTCATGTATGAGCGTAGCAGTGTGGCGGAGTTGGCGGATTCGCTGCGGTCCGAACTCAACCGCTACTCGGTAGGTGGAAAGCTCCCGTCGAGCCGGGCCCTGGTCGAGCGCTACCGGGTCAGCCCGGTCACCGTCTCGCGGGCCCTGGCGCAACTCGCCGCCGAGGGCCTGGTCGTCACCCGCCCCGGCTCCGGGGTCTTCCGCGCCCGCCCGCGCACGGCGGTGCCCGCGGCCGGGGACACCTCCTGGCAGGAGGTCGCCCTCAGCGCGGAGGGCGCCGGGGAGATCGTCCCGCGCTCCGTCGACGCCGGCGGGGTCCTCGTCTCGCTGGCCACGCCACCGGCCGGGGTCATCGAGCTCAACGGCGGCTACCTGCACCCCTCCCTCCAGCCCGAGCGGGCCATGGCGGCCGCCCTGGCCCGGGCCGGGCGCCGCCCCGGGGCCTGGGGCCGGCCACCCGTCGAGGGGCTGCCCGAGCTGCGCGACTGGTTCGCCCGGGAGATCGGCGGCGCGGTCGTCGCCGCGGACGTACTGATCACCGCCGGTGGGCAGAGCGCGCTGGCCGCGGCCCTGCGGGCGCTCGCCCCGCCGGGGGCACCGATCCTCGTGGAGTCGCCGACCTACCCCGGGTTGCTGGCCATCGCCCGGGCCTCCGGATGCCGGCCGGTGCCGGTCCCGGTGGACGCGGACGGGGTCCGGCCGGAGCTGCTGGCCGCCGCCTTCGAAGCCACCGGCGCGCGGGTGTTCGTATGCCAGCCGCTGTTCCAGAACCCGACCGGGTCCGTGCTGGCCCCGGAACGGCGGGCCGAGGTGCTGCGCATCGCGCGGGCCGCCGGCGCCTTCGTCGTGGAGGACGACTACGCCCGGTACCTGGCCCACGAGGACCACGGGCCGCTGCCCGTGACCCTGGCCGCCGAGGACGCCGACGGGGTGGTGGTGCACGTCCGGTCCCTGACCAAGGCCACCTCGCCGAGCCTGCGGGTGGGCGCCATCGCGGCCCGCGGCCCGGTCGTGGACCGGCTGCGCGCCATCCAGGTCGTCGACAGCTTCTTCGTGGCCCGGCCGCTCCAGGAGGCCGCGCTGGAGCTCGTGGGCGCCCCCGCCTGGCCCCGCCACCTGCGCGGCGTCGCCGCCGATCTGCGCCACCGCCGGGACGTGCTGGCCGGAGCGCTGCGGCGGGAACTGCCCGGGCTGACGCTGCCGCACCTGCCCTCCGGCGGCTACCAGTTGTGGGTGCGGCCGCCGGGGAGCGGCGACGACACCGCCTTCGCGGCGGAGGCCATGCGCGCGGGGGTCGCGGTGTCGCCGGGGCGCCCGTACTTCTGCGCGGAACCGCCGGGGCCGCACGTCAGGATGAGTTTCGCCGGGGTGTCCGGTCCCGGGGAACTGGTCGAGGCGGTCCGGCGGCTGCACACGGCCCTGCCGCCGTGTGGGGTCGGTCAGGACGCTTGACCCCGTGCGGCGCGGGGCCCACCATCGCCGCATGCATGTTCGGGTTTCGCTCGTTGCCGCAGCCCGTGGTTCCTCGCTGCTCGCCGAGCGCTTCGACGACGACCGCCCCCTCGACGGGCGCGGCTGGCACGCGGTGGCGGACGCCGCGCCCGGACTCGCCCGGCTGGGCGCGGCCGAGCTGCGCTACTGCTCGCCGACCCCGCGCAGCCGGGCCACCGGCCAGGCCCTCGGCTACGCCCCGCTCGCGCAGCCCGCGTTGCGCGAGTGCGACATGGGCCGCTGGCGGGGGCTGACCCTGGCCGAGGTGACCGCCCACGAACCGGGCGCGGTGGACCTGTGGCTCACCGACCCGCGGGCGGCGCCGCACGGCGGGGAGTCCCTGCTCGCGTTCATCTCCCGGATCGGCGGCTGGCTCGACACCCGGCCGGCGGACGACGGGGGCGCGATCGTGGCGGTGGCGGAACCCTCGGTGGTCCGGGCGGCCCTGGTCTACGCGCTGAAGGCGCCCCCGCTGACGTACTGGAACGTGGACGTCCGCCCGCTGTCCACGATGACCCTCACGGGCTGGTCCGGGCGCTGGCACCTCTCGCTCCAGGCCCCGGCGTAATGCGGTTGAGCCGCTCGGGAGGGCGGTCTAGCCTGCCCGGATGAGCACCATCGAGATCACCACCCTGGCGGAGCGCCCCGAACTCGCGGGTCGGCTCTGGGACATGAAGGACTCCTGGCCCGAGTTCGCCCAGCACGACGCGCTGGCCTGGCTGCTGTATCCGCGGATGGTCGCCGAATTCGCCGAGTACGTCCTGATCGCCACCGACGGCGACACCGTGGTCGCCCGGGGCTTCAGCCTGCCGTTCGCGCAGCACGCGCCGGGCCGCGACGGGGTGCTGCCCGCCCAGGGCTGGGACCGCATCCTGATGTGGGCCTTCTCCGACCGGCGGCGCGGGGTCGAGCCCGACACCGTGAGTGCGATCGAGATCAGCGTGGCCACCGACCGGCAGGGCGAGGGCCTGTCCGGCCGGATGCTCGCCGCCATGCGGGAGAACGCCCGCGCCCGGGGCTTCGTCGAGGCGGTGGCTCCCGTCCGGCCGAGCGGGAAGCCCGCCGAGCCGGACACCTCGATCCACGAGTACGCGTACCGGACGCGTGAGGACGGGCTGCCGTACGACCCCTGGCTGCGCGTCCACGTCCGCGCGGGCGGGGTCGTCGACTCGGTGGCCCCGCTGTCGATGACGATCAACGGCTCGCTCGACCAGTGGCGCGAGTGGACCGGCCTGCCCTTCGACGAGCCGGGCCCGGTCCAGGTCCCCGGCGCCCTCGCCCCGGTCCACTGCGTCCCGGAGCAGGGCTACGCGGTCTACGTGGAACCGAACGTCTGGGTGCGGCACCCGCTCGTGTAGCCCGACACGGGGTGCGGTAGCTTGAACGTGTTCAAGTCGCCGGATCCGGGGGTGGGTCATGCAGGCCGCTGTGGGAGCGCGTGTTCATCCGTGGCAGTTCGGCCTCGTGCTGTGCGCCGCGCTCACCCCGCTGCCGGTGCTGATCGTGTGGTTCGCGGATTCCGGGATCCTCGCCCTGGGCCTCGCGACCGCCGCGGTGGTCGCCGTGCCGTCGTTCCTGTACGCCCGGCCGTCCGCCTTCGTCTACGTCACGGGCACCATCGTGGCGTGCCTGGTGCTGTGGTCGTTCGTCGGCGCCATGGCGGGGATGTTCCTCTTCTTCCCCTCGGCGCTGCAACTCCTGCTGGCCACCGGGGCGGACCCGCGGGAACGCCCGGCCGCGGCCAAGGTGATGGCCGGTGCCGGGCTCCTGCTGTCGGCGGCGGTCCTGGCCTACGGCTTCACCGCCTAGTGCTCTGACGGAAAGGTTTGCCGGTTCACGGCGTCCGGTGCGGTGCATCGCAAGGCGGAGGGCCACGGCTCGTACTGGACGTACTCGCGTGGCCCGACAACGCGGCGAGGTGCCGTGCCGGGCGTCGTGAGGCGGTGAACCTTTCCGGTCAGAGCACTAGCGGGTGCGCGGCTGGTTGAAGCGGAGCATGTTGCCCGCCGGGTCGCGGAAGGCGCAGTCGCGGACGCCGTAGGGCTGGTCGACCGGCTCCTGGAGGACCTCGCCGCCCGCCGCACGGATCTTCTCGAAGGTGGCGTCCACGTCGTCCGTCTGGAAGATCACTCCGCGCAGCAGGCCCTTGGCCAGCAGTTCCGCCATCGCCTGCCGGTCGGTGGGTGAGGCGTTGGGGTCGGCGAGCGGCGGTTCGAGGACGATCTCCACGTCCGGCTGCTCGGGCGAGCCGACGGTCACCCAGCGCATCCCCTCGAAGCCGACGTCGTTGCGGACCTCCATGCCGAGGACGTCGCGGTAGAAGGCGAGCGCCTTGTCGTGGTCGTCGACGGCGATGAAGCACTGCGAGAGCTTGATGCTGTTCATGGCTTCGAACCTACGAGACGGCGCCGGAATCCGCTTCTCCGATCCTGACCGGTCCGCGCCGGGCCGGTCGCCACCGGGCCCGTCTGCCCCGGGCTGGTCAGCCGTTCCGCACCGGACGCGTGTGGATCTTGGCCACGCACGCCGGGATCGTCGCGCCCGCCCCGTGCTCGCGCGCCCGGTACGCGCTCGGGCTCTCGCCGACCAGTTCGGTGAAGCGCGAGCTGAACGAGCCCAGCGACGTACAGCCGACCGCGAAGCAGACCTCCGTCACGCTCAGGTCGCCCCGGCGCAACAGAGCCTTGGCCCGCTCGACACGGCGGGTCATAAGGTAGCTGTAAGGCGTCTCGCCGTAGGCGGCGCGGAAGCTGCGCGAGAAGTGCCCGGCCGACATCAAGGCGACTCTGGCCAGTGCCGGGACGTCCAGAGGCTCTGCGTAGTCCCGGTCCATCGTGTCTCGCGCGCGGCGCAGCCGTACCAGGTCCTCAAGGGATGTCACGCTCCTCAGGATCGCATGCGACGGAAAGATCTTTGCATAAACGTGCGGCGATACGTATAGTCATGCCATCGATGAGGAGGGTCCGATGGTGGTACGTGTAGCGGTGGCCGGAGCGAGTGGATACGCGGGCGGTGAGGTCCTGCGCCTGCTCCTGGGCCACCCCGAGGTCGAGATCGGCGCCCTGACCGGCCACTCCAACGCGGGCGAGCTCTTCGGCAACCTGCAGCCGCACCTCGGTCCGCTCGCCGGTCGGACCCTGGAGGCGACCACCCCCGAGGTGCTCGCCGGCCACGATGTCGTCTTCCTCGCGCTCCCGCACGGCCAGTCCGCCGCCGTCGCCGCCCAGCTCGGCGACGAGGTCCTCGTCATCGACATGGGCGCCGACCACCGGCTCAAGGACTCGGCCGACTGGGACAAGTTCTACGGCGGCACGCACGCCGGGACCTGGCCCTACGGCCTGCCCGAGCTGCCGGGCGCCCGCGCCGCCCTCACCGGCGCCAAGCGCGTCGCCGTACCCGGCTGCTTCCCCACCGCGGTCTCCCTCGCGCTGTTCCCCGCCTACCAGGCGCGCCTCGCCGAGCCCGAGGCCGTGATCGTCGCCGCCACCGGCACCTCCGGCGCGGGCAAGGCCCTCAAGACGAACCTCCTCGGCTCCGAGGTCATGGGCACGGTCACCCCGTACGGGGTCGGCGGCGCCCACCGCCACACCCCCGAGATGGTGCAGAACCTGACCCCGCTCGCCGGGGAACGGGTCTCCGTCTCCTTCACCCCCAACCTCGTCCCCATGGCGCGCGGAATCCTCGCGACCTGCTCCGCCAAGGCCCTCCCCGGCACCACCGCGGAGTCACTCCGTGCCGCCTACGAGAAGGCCTACGCGGACGAGCCCTTCGTCCAGCTGCTCCCCGAGGGCCGGTGGCCCACCACCAAGTCCGTCCAGGGTTCGAACGCCGTCCACGTGCAGGTCGCGTACGACGAGTCCGCCGGCCGCATCATCGCGATCAGCGCCATCGACAACCTGACCAAGGGGACCGCCGGCGGCGCGGTACAGAGCATGAACATCGCCCTCGGGCTCCACGAGAGCCTGGGTCTTTCCACGATCGGAGTGGCACCGTGAGCGTCACGGCAGCACAGGGATTCACGGCGGCGGGCATCGCCGCCGGGATCAAGGCGAACGGCAACCCGGACCTGGCCCTCGTGGTCAACAACGGACCGCGGCTGGCCGCGGCGGGCGTCTTCACCTCCAACCGCGTCAAGGCCGCGCCCGTGCACTGGTCCGAGCAGGTCCTGCGCGGCGGCACCGTCTCCGCGGTCGTCCTGAACTCCGGCGGCGCCAACGCCTGCACCGGCCCCAAGGGCTTCCAGGACACCCACGCCACCGCCGAGAAGGTCGCCGAGACGCTCGGCGGGGACGTCAACGCGGGTGAGGTCGCCGTCGCCTCCACCGGGCTGATCGGCGTCCTGCTCCCCATGGACAAGCTGCTCCCCGGCGTCGAGACCGCCGCGGCCGCCCTGTCCGCGGACGGCGGCGAGGCCGCGGCCATCGCCATCAAGACCACCGACACCGTGCACAAGACGGCCACCGCCTCACAGGGCGGCTGGACCGTCGGCGGCATGGCCAAGGGCGCGGGCATGCTCGCCCCGGGCCTGGCCACCATGCTCGTCGTCCTCACGACCGACGCCGACCTGGACAGCGCCACCCTCGACCGGGCCCTGCGCGCCGCCACCCGCACCACCTTCGACCGGGTCGACTCCGACGGCTGCATGTCCACCAACGACACCGTGCTGCTGCTCGCCTCCGGCGCGTCCGGCGAGGTCCCGGCGTACGAGGAGTTCGCGGAGGCCGTACGGACCGTCTGCGACGACCTGGCCCGCCAGCTGATCGGCGACGCCGAGGGCGCCAGCAAGGACATCCGCATCGAGGTCATCGGCGCGGCCAGCGAGGACGACGCGGTCGAGGTCGGCCGCTCCATCGCCCGCAACAACCTGCTCAAGTGCGCCATCCACGGCGAGGACCCGAACTGGGGCCGGGTGCTCTCCGCCATCGGCACCACCAAGGCCGCGTTCGACCCGGACCGGCTGAACGTCGCCATCAACGACGTCTGGGTCTGCAAGAACGGCTCGGTCGGCGAGGACCGCGATCTGGTCAGCATGAAGGACCGCGAGGTCCGCATCACCGCGGACCTGTCCACCGGCTCCGAGTCCGCGGTCATCTGGGCCAACGACCTGACCGCCGACTACGTCCACGAGAACTCGGCGTACTCGTCATGAGCACGGCACGCAAGCACACGGCACTGCCCAAGGCGGAGATTTTGATCGAGGCCCTGCCGTGGCTCACCCGGCACAACGGCAAGATCGTCGTCATCAAGTTCGGCGGCAACGCCATGATCGACGAGGAGCTCAAGGCGGCCTTCGCCCAGGACGTGGTCTTCCTGCGGCAGGCCGGCCTCAAGCCCGTCGTGGTGCACGGCGGCGGCCCCCAGATCAACGCCCAGCTCGACAAGGAAGGCCTGGTCAGCGAGTTCAAGGCCGGCCTGCGCGTCACCACGCCCGATGCCATGGACGTCGTACGGATGGTCCTGGCGGGCCGGGTCCAGCGCGAGCTGGTCGGGCTGCTCAACCAGCACGGACCGCTCGCCGTCGGCCTGACCGGCGAGGACGCGCACACCATCACCGCCACCAAGCACAGCCCCGAGATCGACGGCGAGCTCGTCGACATCGGGCGGGTCGGCGAGATCACCGCCATAGACACGGGCGCGATCGAGGCGCTGCTGGCGGACGGCCGGATCCCGGTCATCTCCTCCATCGCGCGCAGCGCCGACGACCACCACGTGTACAACGTGAACGCCGACACGGCCGCCGCGGCGCTCGCCGCCGCACTCGGCGCCGAGACGCTGATGGTCCTCACCGACGTCGAGGGCCTCTACGCGGACTGGCCCAACAGCGACGAGGTCATCAGCCGACTCACCGTCAGCGAGCTGGAGAAGCTGCTGCCCGAGCTGTCCAGCGGCATGGTGCCCAAGATGGAGGGCTGCCTGCACGCGGTGCGCGGCGGAGTCGGCACCGCCCGCGTGATCGACGGGCGGGTCCAGCACTCGATCCTGCTGGAGATCTTCACGGACGAGGGAATCGGCACGATGGTCGTGCCGGACGGACGGCAAGGGGGAGCACAGTGACCGGCAACGAGGACTACCGGACCCGCTGGCAGGGTGCGCTGACCAACAACTACGGAACCCCCGCGCTGGCCCTCGTGCGCGGTGAGGGCGCCCAGGTGTGGGACGCGGACGGCAAGCAGTACACCGACTTCGTCGGCGGCATCGCGGTCAACGCCCTCGGCCACGCCCACCCGGCGATCGTCGAGGCCGTCACCACGCAGATCCAGAGCCTGGGGCACGTCTCCAACCTCTTCGCCTCAGAGCCGGTCATCGCGCTCGGCGAGCGCCTGCTCCAGCTCTTCGGCCGCCCCGGCAAGGTGTTCTTCTGCAACTCCGGTGCAGAGGCGGTCGAAGCGGCCTTCAAGATCGGCCGACTGACCGGGCGGACCCACATGGTCGCCACCGACGGCGGCTTCCACGGCAGGACCATGGGCGCCCTCGCGCTCACCGGCCAGCCGAAGAAGCAGGAGCCCTTCCTGCCGCTGCCGGGCGACGTCACGCACGTCCCGTACGGAGACGTCGACGCCCTGCGGGCCGCCGTCACCGAGGAGACCGCGATCGTCGTCATCGAGCCGATCCAGGGCGAGAACGGCGTCGTCGTGCCGCCCGCCGGCTACCTGACGGCCGCCCGGGAGATCACCCGGGCCACCGGCACCCTGCTCGTGCTCGACGAGGTGCAGACCGGCATCGGCCGCTGCGGCCAGTGGTTCGAGCACCAGGCCCACGAGGGCGTGGAGCCCGACCTCGTCACCCTCGCCAAGGGTCTCGGTGGCGGCCTGCCGATCGGCGCCGTCGCGGCCTTCGGCGCCGCCGCAGACCTGCTCCAGCCCGGTCAGCACGGCACCACCTTCGGCGGCAACCCGGTCGCCTGCGCGGCCGGCCTCGCGGTGATCGACACCATCGCGGGCGACGGGCTGCTGGACCGGGTCAAGGAGCGGGGCGAGAGGCTGCGTTCCGGAATCGAATCCTCCGGGCACCCGCTCGTCTCCCACGTCCGCGGCTCCGGGCTTCTGCTGGGTATCGTGCTGACCGAGCCGCTCGCACCCCGGGTGCAGCAGGCGGCTCAGGACGCCGGCTTCCTGGTCAACGCGCCCGCCCCCGACGTCGTACGGCTCATGCCGCCGTTCGTACTCACCGAGGCCGAGGTGGACGCGTTCCTCCGGGCACTGCCCGGCATCCTCGACGCAGCCCATGGGGACGGATCCGGAGAATGAGACGACGATGAGTCAGCCGCAGGACAACGAGCACGGCGGCCCGGCCGTCCCGCAGACCCGCACCGCCCGCCACCGCCGGATCGTGGACATCCTCAACCGGCAGCCGGTCCGCTCCCAGAGCCAACTGGCCAAACTGCTCGCCGACGACGGGCTGAGCGTCACCCAGGCGACGCTCTCCCGCGACCTCGACGAGCTGGGCGCGGTGAAGATCCGCAACACCGGTGGCGAGCTGATCTACGCGGTGCCCAGCGAGGGCGGTTTCCGCACCCCGCAGGCACCGCTGGGAGAGTCGGCGAAGGAGGAGCGCATGCGGCGCCTCTCCGGGGAACTGCTGATCTCGGCGGAGGCCTCCGCCAACCTCGTGGTCCTGCGCACCCCGCCGGGCGCGGCCCAGTTCCTCGCCTCGGCGATCGACCAGGCCGAACTGCGCGCGATCCTCGGCACGATCGCGGGCGACGACACCCTGATGCTGATCAGCCGCGACCCGGAGGGCGGCCAGGCGCTCGCCGACCACCTCCTGCGGCTGGCCCAGAAGGAGAGCTGACCCGGGGCCCTTCAGCCCGGTGCCCGGTACCTAGTACCGGGTCACGGCCAGGGCCCCCGACGCGGTGCCGATCGCGATGTGCGGTCGGCGCCGCGGGTCCGCCCAGCGCAGGATCTCCCGCATCGCCCGCTCCGGTACGGACACGCAACCGGCCGTCGCGCCCTTGCCGTTGACGTGCAGGAAGATGCCCGCGCCCCGGCCGCGCACCGGTTCGTCGTAGTTGAAGGCGATGAGCAGCGCGTGCGCGTACTGCTTCTCGTACGTCACCAGGTGCTCGGCCTCGCCCGGAGCGCAGTCCGCGGGCAGCGGCTCCACCCAGCGGTTGTAGGCGGTGGAGGCGTTGTCCTGGCACCACCACGAACGGTCCGTCACCCGCCGGTACCGGTAGGCCGTGCCGGCCGGCGCGCGGCGGATCCCGAAGGCGTACGGAAGCTCGTAGAGCCCCGCCGGCGTGGTGTTGGTGCCCTGAGTGCGGGTCGCACCCTCGGCCAGGCCGTTCGCCCCGAACCGGGCGGGCGCGCTCCCGGCCTCGAACCAGAGCCCCGCCCGCCGGTCCCACCAGGTGAGCCGCCCGGTCGTGGAGCCGGCGGCGGGCGCGACGGCGGTGATCAGCTGACTCCCGCCACCGGTCGCCGCGAGCCGGGCGGGCAGCGGGGCCTGGCCCGGAAGGCCTTGGGGGAGCAGGGCCGTGACGATCAGTGAGCCCGTGACGAGAGCGGTACGCAGCACATCTCAGACGGTACGGGGCGGAAGGGGGAGGGGGAGCGCAGGCAGGCCGTCGAGGCTCGTCCCGATGAATTCCTTCTTCTCGCAGTACTCGTTGAACTCCTCGTCCGTCTTGCGGCCGAAGTACTCCGCGTGCAGGGTGCGCTCGCCCTGGTACTCCATGAAGGGGATGGCGTACCCGCACACGTCGGCGATCCGGCGGGCGTGGACCAGGATGACCGCACGGGCGGCGGGACCGTCGGCGTCGCCGAACAGGGCGACCAGTTCCTCCCAGCGCGGGTCGTCGCGGAAGACCGCCTCGCCCTCGCCGTGGATGCGCACGATGTTCGGCGGCCCGGAGAACGCGCACCACATCAGGGTGATCCGGCCGTTCTCGCGGACGTGGGCGATGGTCTCGGCGCCGCTGCCGCCGAAGTCGAGGTAGGCGAGGGTCTGGTCGTCGATGACGACGAGGGTTCCGGCGCGACCCTTGGGAGACAGGTTGATGTGCCCGTCACCGGAGAGCGGGGCGGTCGCCGTGAAGAAGATCGGCTGCTCTTCGATGAACTTGCGCAGCCGGCCGTCTATGCGTTCGTGGAGTTTTCCCATGATCCTGATTATCGGCCAGGGATCCCCGTCAGTTCCATGTCCTTACGGTGTCCTCGGCCAGCAGGCGCAGACCGGGATCCCGCACGTCCAGCAGGGTGACGGCCGCCCGCAGCGCGGCGGTGCCGCCCTGGTCCCGGAGCAGGTGGAAGGCGGCCCGGCGGGTGTGCGTCGGACGGTCGGGGGCGACCCGCGCCGTCAGCCAGTCGGCGGGCAGCGGCCCCGCCGTGGCGCGCAGGCTCCGGCAGACCTCGCGGGCCACGGCCGGCGAGGGGTCGTCGAGCAGCGGCCGCAGCAGCTGCTCGTCGTCGGCGTCCAGCAGGCGCAGCCCGGCGACGGCGGCGGCCCGCACCGGGCCGCCGGGATGCCCCAGCAGGGCGCGCAGCAACGGGCCGTCCTCGCGCCGGGCGCACTCGGCGAAGCCGCTCACCGCGTACGGGGTGACCCGGGCCGGGTCCGTGACCAGCTCGCGGTAGCTCGCGTACGGGTCGCCGCCGTCCTGACGGACCGCCCAGCGGGCGCAGGCCCGGACCAGCCCCGAGCGGTCGGTGAGGTGCTCCCCGGCCTCGGCGGCCCGGCCGGCTCGGCGCAGGGCGGTGACCCCGGTGGCGCGGACCATCGGGATGTGGGCGCCGAGCAGGAAGTCGACGGCCTGGTCGTCCGGCCCGTCGGCGGCCATGGCGGCGAGCGCGGCGTCCGCCCACATCCGGGCGGTCGGCGGATCCAGCTCGGCGGAGGCGAGCCGGGCGAGTTCCCGTGCGCCGAAATCGCCGCTCTCCAGCGACAGACGCGCGGCGAACCGCCGGGTCGGCAGGTCGGCGCTCTCGCGCAGCTCGGCCCGCAGCCGGTCGCCGCGCAGCGCCGCGGGCAGCAGCTCCAGGGCCCAGGCGCCGTGCTCGCGGCGGCCCAGCCGCAGCAGGAGCGGGGTGAGGCGGAGCACGGTTCCCGCGGGGTCGGCGTCCAGCACCGCGTGCAGCACGCGCCGGGCCTGTTTCCGTACGGCGGGAACCCAGTCGGTGCAGCGGATCGCGACGAGTTCGAGCGCCGGCTCCGGCGACCGGAGCGCGCCTTCGCGGACGTAGCCGTCCGGATGGCACAGCGCCACCACGTCCTGGCCGATGTAGGAGGTGCCGTACCGGAACCGGTGGATGTCGCGTACTGCCTGGTCGAAGGTGATCCACGTTTCGGCCGCGCCCTCGGGGAGCGGGACCGGAGTGTGGCCGGGGTGCCCGCCGTCCATCAGGCGCGCCGCGCTCTCGCGCCCCGCCCGCATCGCCCGTTCCCGCCTTGCGCTCATGCGTACTCCCCCTGTTGTCCTTAACGTCGAGGGTAGTGAGGGGAGTGGCCATGGCACCTCCGATATTTCTGCTGGTCAGAGCAGACGGCGAGGCTCGATTGACGAAACATACGGAGTAATGCATAGTTATGCCTATTGGATGCACCGTAAGGAGAAACCCGTGACCGAGCGCGTCGTACTCGCCTACTCGGGCGGTCTGGACACCTCCGTCGCCATCGGCTGGATCGCCGAGGAGACGGGCGCCGAGGTCATCGCCGTTGCCGTTGACGTCGGCCAGGGCGGCGAGGACCTGGACGTCATCCGCAAGCGCGCGCTCGCCTGCGGTGCCGTCGAGGCCGAGGTCGCGGACGCCAAGGACGAATTCGCCGACGAGTACTGCCTCCCGGCGATCAAGGCGAACGCCCTCTACATGGACCGCTACCCGCTGGTCTCCGCCCTCTCCCGGCCGACCATCGTCAAGCACCTCGTCGCCGCCGCCGCCAAGCACGGCGCCTCGATCGTCGCCCACGGCTGCACCGGCAAGGGCAACGACCAGGTCCGCTTCGAGGCCGGCATCCAGGCCCTCGGCCCGCACCTCAAGTGCATCGCCCCGGTCCGCGACTACGCGATGACCCGCGACAAGGCCATCGCCTTCGCCGAGAAGGCGAACCTGCCGATCGCGACCACCAAGAAGTCCCCCTACTCCATCGACCAGAACGTCTTCGGGCGCGCGGTCGAGACGGGCTTCCTGGAGGACATCTGGAACGCCCCGATCGAGGACATCTACGAGTACACCTCGAACCCGGCCACCCCGCGCGAGGCCGACGAGGTCGTCATCTCCTTCAAGGAGGGCGTCCCGGTCGCCATCGACGGCAAGCCCGTCACCGTGCTCCAGGCCATCCAGCAGCTCAACGAGCGCGCCGGCGCCCAGGGCATCGGCCGGATCGACATGGTCGAGGACCGCCTCGTCGGCATCAAGTCCCGCGAGGTCTACGAGGCCCCGGGTGCCATCGCGCTGATCGCCGCCCACTCCGAGCTGGAGAGCGTCACCGTCGAGCGCGAGCTGGCCCGCTACAAGCGGCAGGTCGAGCAGCGCTGGAGCGAGCTCGTCTACGACGGCCTGTGGTTCTCCCCGCTCAAGCGCGCCCTGGACGGCTTCATCAACGAGGCCAACCGGCACGTCACCGGTGACATCCGGATGACGCTGCACGGCGGCCGCGCCGTGGTGACCGGCCGGAAGTCCGAGGAGTCGCTGTACGACTTCAACCTGGCGACCTACGACTCGGGCGACACCTTCGACCAGTCCAAGGCCCAGGGCTTCATCGACATCTTCGCCCTCTCGGCGAAGATCGCCGCGAAGCGTGATCTGGCAGGCGGAGCCTGACGCCGACCTCGGCTGACCTTCCCAGCAGTACCTGACCGCCTCCCCGTTACCTCCGCGGCGGGGAGGCGGTTGCACGTCCGAAGTCCTGAACGCGGTCAAAGCCATGCAGTCTTGAGGAGCAGTATCTGTGAGCAGCAACAACGGTGACGTCCGGCTCTGGGGCGGCCGGTTCGCCGACGGCCCCGCCGAGGCCCTCGCGAAGCTGTCCGCGTCGGTCCACTTCGACTGGCGCCTCGCGCCCTACGACATCGCCGGATCCCGCGCCCACGCCCGCGTGCTCCACAAGGCGGGGCTGCTCACGGCCGACGAACTCGACCGCATGATCGCCGGGCTGGACCAGCTCGAAGCCGATGTCGCCGACGGCTCCTTCACCGGCACCATCGCCGACGAGGACGTGCACACCGCGCTGGAGCGCGGCCTGCTGGAGCGGCTCGGCGCCGACCTCGGCGGCAAGCTTCGGGCCGGCCGGTCCCGCAACGACCAGGTGGCCACCCTCTTCCGGATGTACCTGCGCGACCACGCCCGGATCATCGGCGGCCTGATCGCCGACCTCCAGGACGCGCTGGTCGGCCTCGCCGAGACCCACGCGGACGTGGCGATGCCGGGCCGCACACACCTCCAGCACGCGCAGCCGGTGCTCTTCGCCCACCACGTGCTCGCCCACGTGCAGTCCCTGTCCCGGGACGCGGAGCGGCTGCGCCAGTGGGACACCCGGACCGCGGTCTCCCCGTACGGCTCGGGCGCCCTGGCCGGCTCCTCCCTCGGCCTGGACCCGGAGGCGGTCGCCGCGGACCTGGGCTTCGAGCGGGGCTCGGTCGGCAACTCCATCGACGGCACGGCCTCGCGCGACTTCGTCGCCGAGTTCGCCTTCGTCACCGCGATGATCGGGATCAACCTCTCCCGGATCGCGGAGGAGATCATCATCTGGAACACGAAGGAGTTCTCCTTCGTGACCCTGCACGACGCCTTCTCCACCGGGTCGTCGATCATGCCGCAGAAGAAGAACCCGGACATCGCCGAGCTGGCGCGCGGCAAGTCGGGCCGGCTCATCGGCAACCTGACGGGTCTCCTCGCGACCCTCAAGGCGCTGCCCCTGGCCTACAACCGCGACCTCCAGGAGGACAAGGAGCCGGTCTTCGACTCCTGCGACACCCTCGAGGTCCTGCTCCCCGCCTTCACCGGCATGATGGCCACCCTCACGGTCAACCGGGAGCGGATGGAGGAGCTGGCCCCGGCGGGCTTCTCGCTCGCCACCGACATCGCGGAGTGGCTGGTCAAGCAGGGCGTCCCGTTCCGGGTGGCGCACGAGGTGGCCGGCGAGTGCGTCAAGGAGTGCGAGGGGCTCGGCATCGAGCTGGACCAGCTCACCGACGAGCAGTTCGCGAAGATCTCGGAGCACCTGACCCCCGAGGTCCGCAGCGTCCTCAACGTCCCCGGCGCCCTCGCGTCCCGCAACGGCCGCGGCGGCACCGCCCCGTCCGCCGTCGCCCTCCAGCTCACCGAGCTGAAGGCGGACCTGGTCATCCAGCACGCCTGGTCGGCCCACAAGCAGTAGCGGCACGACGTGCCCGGAGGGGCGGCGGAGCCGGGTGGCTCCGCCGCCCCTCCGGCGTTCCCGCGACCGCTAGCAACCCTCCGCCCACTCCGCCAGAGCGTCGAAGTCGGGGCGCGTCAGTCCGATCCGCTCGTCGATCCGCATGAGCAGTGCCCGCGCCGGGTGGCGCTGGTCGACGTACTCGTGGTCCATGGCCGTGATGTCGTCGTCGATCCACGCGAACGGGCGGGTGCCCGCGTACTCCAGGACGTACTGCGTCTTCCAGAAGGTGCCGCGCGGCGCCCGGCCGTGCATCACCGGCCAGTCGATGTACGGGAGCCTCGGCAGGCCCAGGTGCGGGCCTATCCAGTCGTTCGCCTCGTCCTTCCACGTGGTGGCCCAGACCAGCTCGTACGAGTCCGCGAGCGCGAGCAGCTCGGCTCCGTGGGCGTGGTTGAGCCAGACCCGCAGGGGCTTCGCGCTCTCGGCCCCGGTCCAGCCCGTGGGGCGCATCCGGTGGGTGCGGTAGCCCTCGGGGCGGCGCTGGGGCTTGGCCGCGTACGGGTTCAGCGGCCCGTCGACGTCGATCAGCAGGAGCGGCTTCAACGGCTTCATGTGCGGCATCCTTCCGTTCCGGCTGCCCCGGGGCAGCCTGATTTTTCCTCGGAATGAGACATGGGCGTCTCATTTGGGGTACGCTTGTCTCATGGCCATGGATCGTGACCAGGTGCTCCGCGATGCGGCGGCCCTGCTCTCCCGGAAATCGACCGCCACGATGGACGAGGTCGCCCGCGCCGCCGGAATCGGCCGCGCGACCCTCCACCGGCACTTCGCCGGGCGCGACGCCCTCGTACGGGCCCTCGAAGAGCTCGGCATCAGAGAGTTCGAGGTGGCGTTCGACAACGCCCGCCTCGACGAGGGCAGTGCGATCGACGCGCTGCGCAGGCTCGTCGCCGAATCGGAGCCCAATGCCGAGCTGCTGGCCTTCCTCGTCACCGAGAACCAGCTGTTCGAGGGCGACCAGGTCAACGAGGGCTGGGCGCGGCTCGATGCCCGGGTCGGCGCGCTCTTCCGGCGCGGCCAGGAAGAGGGCGACATCCGCATCGACCTGAGCCCCGCCTGGCTCACCGAGGCCCTCTACAGCCTCATCGGTGCCGGCGCCTGGGCCGTCATGGACGGCCGGGTCGCGGCCAAGGACTTTCAGTACATGATCATCGAGCTGCTGCTCGGTGGCGTCAAACGGAGCGTGGAGTGATGAGCGGTACCAAGCAGTCGAGCCTGATCGAGGAGACGGGGGTGCGGAGCGGGGGCCGTGGGCGCTGGCTGGCGCTCTCGGTACTCGTGCTGGCCGTGCTGCTGGTCGCGGTGGACGCCACCGTGCTCGGCCTCGCCACCCCCTCGCTCTCCGAGGACCTGGGGCCGTCCGGCACCCAGCTGCTGTGGATCGGCGACATCTACTCCTTCGTCATCGCCGGACTCCTGGTCTCGATGGGCAGCCTCGGCGACCGGATCGGCCGCAAGAAGCTACTCCTCGTCGGCGCCACCGCCTTCGGTGCCCTCTCGGTCCTGAACGCCTGCGCGACCAGCCCCGAGATGATGATCGTCGCCCGGGCCCTGCTCGGCGTGGCGGGCGCGACCCTGATGCCCTCCACCCTCGCGCTGATCCGCAACATCTTCCACGACCCGAAGGAACGCAGCCTCGCCATCGGCATCTGGGGCGCGACCGCCTCCGCCGGCGCCGCCGTCGGACCGGTCGTCGGCGGAGCCCTGCTCCAGCACTTCTACTGGGGCTCGGTCTTCCTCATCAACCTCCCCGTGATGATCGTCCTGGTCATCGTCGGCATCAAGCTGCTTCCCGAATCCAAGAACCCGGTCGCCGGTCCCTGGGACCTCGTCAGCGTCGGCCTGTCCCTCGTCGGTGTCATCGGTGTCGTCTACGCCGTCAAGGAAGCCGCCACGCACGGCCTGACCTGGGAGGTCGTGGCCACCGCGGTGCTCGGCGCGGCGGCCCTGTACGCCTTCGTCCGGCGCCAGTTCACCCTGCCGTCCCCGCTGCTCGACATGCGGCTCTTCCGGCACCGCGGCTTCTCCGGCGCCGTCCTCGCCGACCTGCTCACCGTCTTCGGCCTCTCCGGTCTCGTCTTCTTCCTCTCGCAGTTCCTCCAGCTCGTCCAGGGCCGCGACCCGCTGGAAGCCGGCCTCTCCGAACTGCCCGCCGCCATCGGCGCGGTGGTCACCGGCCTCGTCGCGGGCCGCTACGCCCGCAAGTACTCGGTCCGCGTCGTCGTGACGGGCGGCCTCGCCGCCATCGGCCTGGCCCTCGGCGCACTGACCCTGCTCCACAAGGAGACCGGCTACCCGCTGCTGGGCGCGGCCCTGCTCGTCGTCGGTCTCGGCGCCGGCTTCTCCTTCACCGTGACCGCCGACGTGATCCTCTCCAGCGTGCCCAAGGAGCAGGCCGGTTCGGCCTCCGCCGTCTCCGAGACGGCGTACGAACTCGGCGCGGCCCTCGGCATCGCCCTGCTCGGCTCCATCGTCACCGGCGTCTACCAGGGCTTCACCGCCCCGGCGTCCGTCGCGGGCCCGGTGGCCGACGCGGCCCACGAGTCCCTCGGCGGAGCCGTCGAGGTCGCCAAGGGCCTGGACTCGGCCACCGCCGGACCGATGGTGGAGGCCGCCCAGGTGGCCTTCGTGGACGGCCTGCGGTTCGCCTCGGGCGTCGGCGCGGCCGTCCTGCTGGCCACCGCCGTCGCCGCGTGGTTCCTGCTGAAGGGCCAGGAGCTCCAGGAGGGCGTCGAACACTGACGTCCCGCCAAGGGAGGGTGTCCCGTTGAGAGTTGACAGTTCGTCGAAGCGCGGGACACCATCCCGGCGATGGAGATCAACGATCTGACCCCGGCCGAACGCCGCGTATGGGACGCCTTCCCGCGCGGCGAGGGCGTCGACTTCCGCGAGAGCCCCGACGAGGACCCCGCCGACGGGGCCTCGTGGGGGCCCGAGCGGACCGTGCGCGCCGAAGCCCTCCAGGCGCTTCTCGCCACCAGCCCGTCGGTGCCCGGCCAGATCGCCGGTCTCGACGTCAAGGGTGCACGGATCAGCGGCAGAACAGACCTCAGGTACGCCGTGATCGATGCCCCGATGCGGCTGCGCAGCTGCTGGTTCGAGCGTCCTCCGACGCTGTTCGGAGCCCGGCTGCGCACGCTCAACCTCACGGATTCGGTCCTCCCGGGACTCACCGCCGGAACCCTCCGCGTCGAGGTCGAGCTGCGGATGGCCTGCTGCCGGATCACCGGTCCCGTACGCCTGGCCGGAGCCCAGATAGCCGGCGGGCTCTTCCTCCAGCGGGCGGTGATCGGCACGCCCGACGCCGCCGAGGAGGCCGCGGAGCCGCCGCTGCAGATCAACCACGCCGGCATCGGCACCGACGTCATCGCCATGGGACTCACCGTCCACGGCCAGACCCGGATCAACGGGGCCGTCGTCGGCGGTCAGATCAACCTCGACGGCGCCCGCCTGCTGGCTCCCGGAGGCATCGCGCTGCACGCCGAGAACCTGACCGTCGGTACCGACGTCCGGGGCCACCGGCTGGAGGCCCAGGGCATGTTCAACCTCACGGGCTCCCGCATACCGGGCCAGCTCTACCTCGGCCGCGCCGTCTTCGGCAATCCGGGCGCGGTCGCCCTGCGCGCCTCCAGTTGCGTGATCGGCGAGGTGTGGCTGAGGGCCTGCGAGACCATCGAGGGCGGGGTGAACCTGCGCCGCTCCCAGTTCGACCTGCTGCACATGCCGCCCGGGACCTGGCCCGAGCAGATCCGCATCGACGGCCTGACCTACCGCACCCTCGCCCCCCACCTGCCCGCCGAGGAGCGGCTGCCCGCCCTGGAGCGCGAGGAGACCGGCTACCTCCCGTACGCCTACGAGCAGCTCGCCGCCGCCTACCGCACGGTGGGCGACGAGGCCGGCGCCCGGACCGTGCAGCTCGCCAAGCTGCGCAGGCACCGCCGGACCCTGCCCCGGCACGCCCGGTTCTGGGGAATCCTCCAGGACGCCACCGTCGGCTACGGCTTCCGGCCGCTGCGCGCGGCGGGCTGGCTGCTGGCGCTGCTGCTGATCGGATCGCTCGCGTACGGGATCCACCCGCCGAGGGAGCTGAAGACGGGGGAGGCGCCGGAATTCAATCCGGTCTTCTACACGATCGACCTGATGCTGCCGATCATCGGCTTCGGCCAGGAACAGGCCTTCGCGCCCGCCGGCTGGTACCAGTGGCTGTCATACCTGCTGATCGTGACCGGTTGGATCCTCGCCACGACCACACTGGCGGGCGTCAGCCGGTCACTCCAGCGTCAGTAGGAGCTACGCGGCCTTGGCCTTGGTGGCGTACATGTCCACGTACTCCTGGCCCGAGAGCCGCATGACCTCGGCCATCACCGAGTCGGTGACGGCGCGCAGCACGTACCGGTCGCGGTCCATGCCCTCGTAGCGGGAGAACTCCTGCGGCTCGCCGAAGCGGATGGTGACCTTGCCCGGGCGCGGCATGCCGGCGCCGCCGGGCTGGAGCTTGTCGGTGCCGATCACCGCGAACGGGACCACGGGCGCGCCGGTCATCAGCGTCAGGCGGGCGATGCCGGTCCGACCGCGGTAGAGCCGGCCGTCGGGGGAGCGGGTGCCCTCGGGGTAGATGCCGAAGATCTTGCCCTCTTCGAGGATCCTGCGCCCGGTCATCAGGGCAGCGACGCCGCCGTTGGCCCCGTCACGGTCCACCGGGATCATGCCGGCCGCGGTGAAGAACCAGGCCATCGCCCGGCCCTTGATGCCCTTGCCGGTCACGTACTCGTCCTTGCCGATGAAGTGGACCGTGCGGTCGCACACCAGCGGCAGGAGCATCGAGTCGATGAAGGTCAGGTGATTGCCCGCCAAAATCACCGGTCCGGAGCCCGGGATGTTCTCGATGCCCTCCACACGGGTGCGGATGATCAGACGAATGACCGGTCCGACAGTGGCTTTGAGGAGCCTGGTACGGAACAACGTGAGCCCTCCGGCATCGAAAAGCGGCGGTGCACCACACGGCGGTACGGCGGTGGTGCAGGTGAGGACGATACTCGCGGGCCCGCCCTGATCGCACATCGGGTTCACGCATCGGATACGCAGTGTTGACGCACGTTTCCGCCATGTTCCCCGCGCGCCGGTCTTCCCGACACCTCCGCCCGCCTACCATCGGCACGCAATTCCGGGCCTTTTCACGAGCGGGGAGTGGCACTCATGACGCAGGGTGGGGCAGCGCGGCGCACGGTCCTCGGGGCGGCGGTACTGGCGGCCGGGACGGGTATCGCCGGACTCTCGGCGGGGTCCGCCTCGGCATCCGAGAGCGGAGCGGGCCACAAGGACGACCTCCCCCATCCGACGGTCATCGGGCACCGCGGGGCCAGCGGCTACCGGCCCGAGCACACCCTCGGCTCGTACCAGCTCGCCCTGGACCTCGGCGCCGACGTCATCGAGCAGGACCTGGTGCCCACCCGCGACGGCCACCTGGTCTGCCGTCACGAGAACGAGATCGGCGGGACCACCGACGTCGCCGACCACCCCGAGTTCACCTCGCGGCGCACCACCAAGTCCGTCGACGGGGTCTCCGTGACGGGCTGGTTCACCGAGGACTTCACCCTCGCCGAACTGCAGACCCTGCGCGCGAAGGAACGCATCCCCGCCCTGCGCCAGCGCAACACCCTCTACGACGGCCGGTGGGCCGTACCCACCTTCGAGGAAGT
Organism: Streptomyces sp. NPDC096339; assembly: GCF_044762985.1. Classification (NCBI taxonomy): domain Bacteria; kingdom Bacillati; phylum Actinomycetota; class Actinomycetes; order Kitasatosporales; family Streptomycetaceae; genus Streptomyces; species Streptomyces sp. NPDC096339. The sequence goes on from NZ_JBIWFI010000003.1 coordinate 115,030, forward strand.
GCTGCGCTGGGCCGACCGCGAGGGCAAGCGGCGCGGCCGCAGGGTCTGGCTGCACGTCGAGACCAAGCACCCCACCTACTTCCGGGGACTCGGCCTCGGCCTGGAAGAGCCCCTCGCCCGGCTGCTGCGCCGCTACGGGCGCGACGGCCGCACCGCGCCCGTGTTCCTCCAGTCCTTCGAGCCCTCCAGCATCCAGCGGCTCTCCCGGCTGGTCTCCGCGCCCCGCGTGGTGCTGCTGTCCGCGGCGGGAACCCGACCCTGGGACTTCGAACAGGCCAAGGACCCGCGTACGGTCGCGGACCTGGTCAAGCCCGAAGGGTTGAAGTGGATCGCCGGCTTCGCCCAGGGCATCGGCCCCACCATGGACCTGATCCTCCCGCGCGGCGCGGACGGCAGGCTCGGCGCCCCGACCACGCTGGTGAAGGACGCGCACGCCCGGGGACTCCTGCTGCACCCCTACACCGCGCGCAACGAGAACAACTTCCTGCCCGCCGAGTACCGCAAGGGCACCGACCCGACCGCGTACGGGGACGCCTTCGGCGCCTTCAAGACGTACTTCGAACAGGGCATCGACGGAATCTTCACCGACAATCCGGACACCGGGCTGCTCGCGGCGGAGGCCTTCCGTCCCGGCCGACGCCCCGTCAACCGCTGAGCGGAGCTTCCCGTACGAGTGGGCCGGGCCCGGTGGGGAAACCACCGGGCCCGGCCCACTCGTCCCGCCCGGCATGGACCTGCTGAACGAACTGGGCCCGCTGCTCTCCGCAGAAGCGGCCGCCGAGGCTCCGGGCACCGGAGTGGACGCGGCCGACCTGGAACAAGCCGTCTGGGTCAGGCTGCTGGAGCAGGGAGGACGCACCCCCGGACCCGCCGAGCCGGCCCGCTGGCTCCGCCGGGCGGTGCGCGCGGAGGCCCGCCGCGCCCGGCGCCGTGCCCGCCGCGAGATCCCCTATGACTGCCGTCAGGGTTCACCCGCCGCCTCCGGACCGGAAGACGCCCTCCTGCACGGGGAGGAGAACCGGGTCCTGCGGTCGGCCGTCGCCCGATTGCCCGGACGGTGTCCCGAGCTGATGAAGGCACTTCTTTCGCCCAGAGACCTCACTTACCGTGAAATCGCAGGAGAGTTGGGTATCTCACAAGGAAGTTTAGGGCCCGTCCGTTCCCGTTGCCTGGGATGTCTGCGCAGAATGCTGGCTGCAGAGGTTGCGGCTCCTGGCCTGTGGGGAAAGGAGCGGTAGACCATCGGGCTACCAGGTGAGCGGGAGGCATGCGCACATGGGCATGAGCGTGACCATTTCGGCGGCGGCTGCCGAGGATGCCGAGCAGATCTTCAAACTGCAGTACCTGGCCTTCCAGAGCGAGGCCGAGCTGTACGGCAACTACCTCATCCAGCCGCTCACCCAGTCCCTGGACTCCCTCAAGGGGGAGCTGGCGACGGACACCGTCCTGGTGGCCCGTCTCGGCGACGAGGTGGTCGGCGCGGTCCGCGGCACCGTCGACGAGGACGGCACCGGCAGGATCGCGAAGCTCTGCGTCCACCCCCGGCTGCAGGGCCACGGACTCGGCGGCCGTCTGCTGCGCGCCGTGGAAGAGGCCCTCTCGGGCCGCGGCGCCACCGCCCGCTTCCGCCTGCACACCGGCCACAAGAGCGAGTCCAACCTGCGGCTCTACCGCAAGGCGGGCTACACCCAGGTCGGCGGCCGCACGGCCTCGGACGGCGTACGCCTGGTGATCCTGGAGAAGGAAGCCAAGGACCCGACCGAGTTCACGGTCAGCGCGTAGTCCCGTTCAGCGCCTGCCGCGGAGCCACAGCATCCCGGTGACCGGAAGGATCACCGGGATGAACAGGTAGCCCATCCCGAAGGACGACCACACGGTCGGCTCCGGGAACTCCTCCGGGCGGAGCAGGGTCCACGTGCCCACGACCAGTACGCCGGTCAGCTCGGCGGCGCAGCACACCAGCGCCGCCCGGCGGGCCGTTTCCCCGCCGCGCACCAGCGAGTACGTGATGAACGCGTAGACCACCGCGGCCACCGCGGACAGGGAGATCGCGAGCGGCGCCCGGTCGAACTGGGTCGAGATCTGGTAGGCCGAACGCGAGAGCGCGCCCACCACCATCACCCCGTACAGCCACACGAGCAGCGTCCCGGGGCCGGAGACCAGCCGCTTGCGGGCCGCCGGTGCGGCGGTCGTCGTCGTGTCAGGCACCGGGGGTCCCCCAGATGTCGTAGAGCCGTACTTCGAGGACGGCGAGGACGAAGGCGCCCGCGGCCACCGTCACCGAACCCCACTTGGTGCGCTCGGTCAGCGACAGCATCCCGGCGGCCGGTACCGCGGCGAACGCGCCGATCAGGTAGGCCACGAAGATCACGTTGCCCTCGTCGGGCTTCTCGCCCCGGGCCAGCTGCACCAGGCCTATGACCAGCTGGGCCAGGACCAGCAGGGTCACCACGGCCATGCCGATGAAGTGCCAGTCCTTGGTCGGCGTGTCCCGCCATGCGGCGTGACCGCACCAGGCGGCGAGGGCGAGTGCGGCCACGCCGATGGCGACCGTCAGGGCGTCGAGCATGCTGCGAGGGTATTACGGGCCGAAAGATCCGATGCGCGCGCCCCTCTTCGCGGGCCTCGCCACCCGGCCGCTCGCCGAGGCCCGCTGAGCGAGGCCCGCTGAGCGGGGCCGGCCCTGCGGACCGTGGTCTTGACCACAACGCACACCGCCGACGAACCCGACGCGGACGTGGTCGTACGGGACCTGTCCGCCGTGTCCGTGCAGGTGGGCGACGGGATCCCGACGGTCGGGACGGACGGCCGAACCCGACCGATGTCGTCCGGAATGCGATCGAATTCCGTCCGCTATCCGGACGCCGTTGATCGGTGAAGCGACATGTCTGCTTTACTGGGGCCCATGACCACGACGAGCAGCCGCACCCTTGCGACCGAGGCGACGATGACGCCCGGTGCTCGTTGTATGTGTCGAATGTGCGCCTTCTGAGGGCCCCCTCCGCAAGCCTCGCGCCCCGAAGCGAGACCGGCCGAGCCCGTCCACGCATCCCGGACCGCTCCTGCCCCGCGCACGCGTCGAGACCGCCGATTCATCCCGGTTTCAGCCCGTATCGCGTCCCCAGATGTTTGCCCCGTACACGGCACCCGCACGCGCCGTGCACTCGACAGCGACGGAATTCCTGTGATCACCACATCGGGCCTCACGAAGGTCTACCCATCCCGTGACCGCGAGGTCACCGCCCTGGACGGCGTCGACCTGCACGTCCGCGAGGGCGAGGTATACGGAGTCATCGGCCAGAGCGGCGCCGGCAAGTCCTCCCTGATCCGCTGCGTGAACCTGCTGGAGCGCCCCACCAGCGGCACCGTCACCGTCGACGGCGTCGACCTCACCGCGCTCGCCGGCCGCGGCCGGCGAGCCGGCAAGGAACTGCGCCGGGCCCGCAGCCGCATCGGCATGGTCTTCCAGCACTTCAACCTGCTGTCCTCGCGCACGGTCCAGGCCAACGTCGAACTGCCCCTGGAGATCCTCGGCGTCTCCGGACGCGACCGCGCCCGCAAGGCCCTCGAACTCCTCGACCTGGTCGGCCTCGCCGACAAGGCCAAGGCCTATCCGACCCAGCTCTCCGGCGGCCAGAAGCAGCGCGTCGGCATCGCCCGCGCCCTGGCCGGCGACCCCAAGGTGCTGCTGTCCGACGAGGCCACCAGCGCCCTGGACCCGGAGACCACCCGCTCCGTCCTCCAGCTGCTGCGCGACCTCAACCGGCAGCTCGGCCTCACCGTCCTGCTCATCACGCACGAGATGGACGTGGTCAAGTCCGTCTGCGACTCGGCCGCCCTGATGAAGCGGGGCCGGATCGTCGAATCCGGCACCGTCTCCGAGCTCCTGGCCACCCCCGGCTCCGAGCTCGCCGCCGAACTCTTCCCCGTCACCGGTTACGCGACCGGCCCCGACCGCACCGTCGTCGACGTCACCTTCCACGGCGACGCCGCCACCCAGCCGGTCATCTCCCAGCTCTCGCGGACCTACAACATCGACATCTCGATCCTCGGCGCCGCGATGGACACCGTCGCGGGCAAACAGATCGGCCGGATGCGCATCGAGCTGCCCGGCCGATACGAGGAGAACGTCGTCCCGGTGGGCTTCCTGCGCGAGCAGGGCCTCCAGGTCGAACTCGTCGACGCGGTCGACGGCGAACTCGCCGCACTGGTCAAGGATGGTGCCAAGTGACCTGGTCCGAGATGCAGCCCCTGCTCACCCAGGGCACCTACGACACCCTCTACATGGTGCTGTGGTCCACCCTGGTGACCGTTCTCGGCGGGCTGCCCATCGGCATCCTGCTCGTCCTCACCGACAAGGGCGGCCTCCTGCAGAACCGGCCGCTCAACAAGGTCCTCGGCGTGATCGTGAACATGGGCCGCTCGCTCCCGTTCATCATCCTGCTGATCTTCCTGATCCCGGTCACCACCGCGGTCGTCGGCACCTTCATCGGCCCCACCGCCATGATCGTCCCGCTCGCCATCGGTGCGATCCCCTTCTTCGCCCGGCTCGTAGAGACCGCCGTCCGCGAGGTGGACCACGGCCTGATCGAAGCCGTCGAGTCCATGGGCGGCGGCATCCCCACCCTGGTCGGCAAGGTGCTCCTGCCCCAGGCCCTGCCCTCCCTGGTCGCCGGCGTCACCACCACCGTCATCACGCTGGTCGGCTACTCGGCGATGGCCGGCGCCGTCGGCGGCGAAGGGCTCGGATCCAAGGCCATCACCTACGGCTTCCAGCGCTTCGAGACCGGCTTCATGGTCGCCACCGTCGTCGTGCTGATCGTCCTCGTCACCGTGATCCAGCTGATCGGCGACGGAGTGGTCCGCCTCCTGGCCCGCCGCGGCCGGACGGCCTGAACAGACTTCCCCCCTCGAAAAGCCCGCACTTGTCGTGCTTGGGCCACATCCCCGAGAAAATGTCAGAAAGGCACTCTTCGTGCGTAAGAACGTCAAGCTCACCGCCCTCGCCGCCACCGCCTCCGCGCTCGCGCTCGGCCTCACCGCCTGCGGCAGCTCCTCCGACCCGTCCACCGCCAAGGCCGACGGGGGCAAGACCGACGAGAGCAAGCCCCTCGTCATCGCGGCCTCCCCGAGCCCGCACGCCGACATCCTGAACTTCGTCAAGGACAAGCTCGCCGCCAAGGAAGGCCTCAAGCTGGAGGTCAAGGAGTTCACGGACTACGTCCTGCCGAACACCGCCACCGAGCAGGGCCAGGTCGACGGCAACTTCTTCCAGCACAAGCCGTACCTCGACGACTTCAACAAGAAGAACGGCACGCACATCGTGCCCGTCGTGAACGTGCACCTGGAGCCCCTCGGCCTCTACTCCAAGAAGGTCAAGGCCCTCTCCGACATCAAGGCCGGCCAGACCGTCGCCGTCCCCAACGACACCACCAACGAGGGCCGCGCCCTCCAGCTCCTCGCCGCGAACAACCTGATCACCCTCAAGGAGGGTGTCGGCACCGGCGCCAAGCTGTCCGACATCACCGACAAGAAGGGCCTGGAGTTCAAGGAGCTGGAGGCCGCCACGGTCCCGCGCGCCCTGAACGACGTGGACGCCGCCGTCATCAACGGCAACTACGCCATCGAGGCCAAGCTGTCGCCCGCCAAGGACGCGCTGGTCCTGGAGAAGGCCGAGGGCAACCCCTACGCCAACTTCCTCGCGGTCAAGGACGGCAAGCAGGACGACCCGCGGATCCAGAAGCTCGCCAAGCTCCTGAACACCGACGAGGTCAAGAAGTTCATCGAGGAGAAGTACCAGGGCTCGGTCATCCCGGCCTTCGGCGCCCCGAAGTCCTGACCCGAAGTCCCGATCACCCCGCTGTGATCCGGCCCCGCACCCCCGGGTGGGCGTGCGGGGCCGACTTCTGCCCGCTTCCGGGCAACCCGGCCATGCGCTTCTCGCGACCCATGCTGCATGCTGTGGCCTACGACCCACGCAAACGGTCCAGCAAAGGCGATGGAGCTGCGCATGACTACCACCTTCCCGGACGTCACCATCAGCACGGACCGGCTGGTGCTGCGCCCCTTCGAGGAAGACGACGTCACCGCGCTCACCGAGATGATGAACGACGAGAACATCACCGCGTGGACCACGGCACCGCACCCCTACACCCACGCGGACGCGCACGCGTGGGCCACCCGGCAGTCCCACGCCGAACGCACCGAGGGCCGCGGCATCGTCTTCGCCGTCACCGAGTTCCTCACCCAGCGCCTCGTCGGCATCGTCCACCTCCAGAACACGAACTGGCGCACCCGCGCCACCGAGGTCGGATACGTCACCGCCCCCTGGGCCCGCGGCGAGGGCTACGCCAGTGAATCCGTGCTCGCCGTCTCCCAGTGGCTCTTCCGCGACCAGGGCTTCGAACGCCTCGAACTGCGCACCGCGGCCGACAACACCGCCTCCCAGCAGGTGGCCCAGAAGATCGGCTGCATCAGCGAGGGCGTCCTGCGCAACGCGTGGATAGTCCGTACGCAGAACCCCGACGGCACCTGGACCGACACCCGCACCGACCTCATCGTCTGGAGCCTCCTGCCCGAGGACCTCGACGAAGGCGACGAGTACGACAGCGCCTACGGATACGAGGACGCCTACTCCTTCGGGCAGCGGGCGGGCGCGAACGGCTACGCCGTCGGCGCGGACTGGAGCTGACCGACCGACCCGGTAGTCTCACCGTGCCCGGCCCCCGGCCCTCCCCCCGCCTGGCGAAACGGCACCATTCGCCTGCCCCCACCCCAGGAGACTGACGACGATGTCCGACCGGGTCACGGTGATCGGCTGGGACGGCTCCCCCCTGACCGCGGCGGCCCGGTCCGCGCTCTCCGCCGCCACCCTGGTGGCCGGCGCGGCCCACCACCTCGCACTCCCCGAAGTGCCGCCCACCGCGGAACGCATCCGCCTCGGCAGCCTCGGCCTCGCCGCCCGCCGCATCGCCGGCCACCGCGGCACCGCCGTCGTCCTCGCGGACGGCGACCCCGGCTTCTTCGGCGTCGTACGCACCCTGCGCGCGCCGGAGCACGGCCTGGAGGTGGAAGTCGTACCGGCCGTCTCCTCCGTCGCCGCGGCCTTCGCCCGCGCCGGCATGCCCTGGGACGACGCCCAGGTCGTCGTCGCCCACCGCCGCACCCTGCGCCGCGCCGTCAACGTCTGCCGCGCCCACCCCAAGGTCGCCGTCCTCACCTCGCCCGGCGCCGGGCCCGCCGAACTCGCGCTGCTCCTCGAAGGGGTGCACCGCACCTTCGTCGTCTGCGAGGAACTGGGCACCGAACGCGAACAGGTGAGCGTCCTCACCTCCGACAGGGCCGCCGACCACAACTGGCGTGACCCGAACGTCGTCATCGTCATCGGCGGCGCGGGGCAGGCCCCCGAAGCCGAACCGGGCTGGCTGCTCGGGCAGCGCCCCGCCCCGGCCGGCGAACGCGGCTGGGCCCGGCCGCAGGCGGAAGCGGGGGAGGGGCAGTCCGCACAGCTGCGGGCCGCCCAACTCGCCCGGCTCGGTCCCCGCCCCGGCGACCTCGTCTGGGACATCGGCGCCGGCACCGGCGGAGTGGCCGTGGACGCCGCCGCCTTCGGCGCGGCCGTCATCGCCGTCGACGCCGACCCCGACGCCTGCGAACGGGTAACTGCCGCCGCCCGCAAGCGGGGCGTGCAGGTACAGGTCGTCCCCGGCCGGGCGCCGCACGTACTGGAGAACCTGCCCGAGCCGGACGTCGTCCGCGTCGGCGGAGGCGGCGCCGCGGTCGTCGAGGCCGTCGCCGACCGCCGTCCCGAACGGATCGTCAGCCACGCCTCCACCCGCGACGAGGCGGAAGCCATCGGCCGGGTACTGGCCGAACACGGGTACGCCGTCGAGTGCGCGCTGCTGCAGTCCGTGGGCCTGGACACCCGTACCTGGGCCGAACAGGACCGTTCCGTGGTGTTCCTGCTGGCAGCTCAGCGCCCGGTGAACCGCTGACCCGGAGGCCGGGGTAGGCTGGCCGATCGTCGTACCGCCCAGGACGATTCGGGCATCGCGGCACAGTCTGCGCGGCGACGTGGCGCAGTCCACAGAGGACCGCGGCGGTTATGGCCGTCACGAGGGCTAACGGGCGCGACAATGCTTACTGGTTGTCGCGCGGACCGTTCGTTCGTCACGTGGACGCCGGGCGATCGAAGAGGCACAACCGATGGGCGAGGGGTACGCATGACTGACACCGGCCAGGTCCCGGGCGAGGGTCACCCGGACAACGCGGGCATGGTGGATCAGCAGGGCATCCCCGCTCCGGTCCAGATCCCGGCACCGATTCCCGCCGGCTACGCCTTCCAGGACCTCGTGGACGACCCGGCGGAGCCGGAGGACGAGGAACTGCTGCTGATGCCGAGCGGCCAGGGCGCGTGGAGCGACCCCCAGGTCGTCCCACAGGCCCCCGAGTTCCCGGCCTACGGCATCGAACCGCAGTACTCCGAGGCCCCGGTGTACACCGAGCCGGCCGCGTACCCCGAGTACCCCTCCTACGGCGCCGGCGTGCACGAGGCGGGCGGCCGTGACTCCGGCGCGCTCGACCTCGGCGGACTGAACGTCCCGCCGCCCGCCGCCCCGGCCCCGGTCCGCCGCCCGCTGCACATGGGTCCGCCCGTGCCCGAGGCCACCGGCGGGGTCGTGCGCTCCCTCGCCGACCGCGGCCCGGCCGCGGCGCCGGCCCCCCTGCAGCAGCCCGGCCCGCAGACCATGGGCCCCGAGTACCTCGACCTCCCGGTGGCCCCGGCCCCCCACGCGGCCGAGATCCCGCCGCAGGCCGGCGCCCCGTGGACCGCGGAGGCGCCGCTCGCCGAGCACCAGCCGCAGCCCGTGGCGGACGCCGCCCAGGCCCCCGAGCAGCAGCCCGTCTTCGCCCAGGAGCCCGCGCAGGCAGGCCCCGTGCCGTTCCCGGTGGCCCCGGCGGCGGTGGAGCTCCCGGACGGTTCCGCGATCCTGCCGGTCGAGCCCGAGCCGCTGCCCGCCCCCGCCGAGACCCCGGCTCAGCCCGCCGCGCCCGCGGTGGCCGAGGCCCTCCAGGTCGCCGAACCCGTACCGGCCGAGGCCCTCCAGAGCGCCGAGGCGGCGCCCGCGCAGGCCCTGCCGGCTCAGACCGAACTCCTGCAGCCGCTGCCCGCGGTCCCCGAGACGCCCGCAGCTCAGGCTCCCGCCGAGGTCCTGTCCCCGGCCGCCGTACCGGCGGAGCCGCTCCCGGCGGAGGCCGCCGCGGCCGAGCCCGCCCCGGCACCCGCCGAGGCGCCCGAGCCCGTCGCCGCCGACGCGGCGCCGCACACCGACCCGCTCGCCGCGGCCGAAGCCGCCGCCCCGCAGCCCGAGGGTGCCCACCCCGCGGAGCCCGCCGGGCCCGCCGCGGGCGAAGCCCCGCAGCCCGATCCGCACGCCTCGGCCACGGTCGACGGTCCGCAGTCCGGCCTGCCCGCCGCCGGTGCCCCGGCCGACGCTGCGCAGGCCCCCGTCGAGCCCCTCGCGGCCGCCGCGCAGGCCGAGGCCGCCGGGCCCGCCGCAGTCGACCCGGCCGGGCCGGTCACGGCCGACGCCCCCCAGCTCGAACCGCTCGCCCCCGCGGCGGCCGACGCCCCGCAGCCCGGTGAGCCCGCCGCAGTCGCCCCGGGCGCGCCGACCGCAGTCGATCCGGCCGAGCCGGTCGCGGCCGCCGCAGCGCCGGCCGAGGCGACCGCCCCGGCCGAGCCCGCCGCCGGCGACCCCGCCGAGCCCGAGGCACTCGACCCGGCCGCGCCCGCCGAAGGCGACCAGGCCGAGCCCGAGGCACTCGACCCCGCCGAGCCCGCCGCAGGCGACCCGGCTCCGGCGTACGACGACGCCGAGCGCGAGGCCGTCCTGCGCGTGATGCGCGAACGCCGCGACATCCGCAAGGGCTTCCGCACCGACCCCATCCCGCACGAGGTGCTGCTCCGCGTCCTGGAGGCGGCCCACACCGCGCCCAGCGTCGGCCACTCCCAGCCCTGGGACTTCGTCGTCATCCGCTCCGCGGAGACCCGCCGGACGATGCACGAGCTCGCCCAGCGCCAGCGCGAGGCGTACGCGAACTCCCTGCCCAAGGCCCGGGCGAAGCAGTTCAAGGAACTCAAGATCGAGGCGATCCTCGACACCCCGGTGAACATCGTCGTCACCGCCGACCCCACCCGCGGCGGCCGCCACACCCTCGGCCGGCACACCCAGCCGCAGATGGCCCCGTACTCCTCGGCCCTCGCCGTCGAGAACCTCTGGCTCGCCGCGCGCGCCGAAGGCCTCGGCGTCGGCTGGGTCAGCTTCTTCGACGAGCGCGAGATGGTCCGCGCGCTCGGCCTGCCGGAGCACCTGGAGGTCGTCGCGTACCTGTGCGTCGGCTACGTCGACGAGTTCCCCGACGAGCCCGAGCTGGCGCAGGCCGGCTGGTCCAAGCGCCGCCCGCTCTCCTGGGTCGTGCACGAGGAGACGTACGGACGCCGCGCGCTGCCCGGCGAGGAGCCGCACGACCTGCTCTCCGAGACCGTCGCCAGCATCCGTCCGCTCGACGCGAAGGCGCTCGGCGAGGCCTGGGAGCGGCAGAAGCGCATGACGAAGCCCGCCGGGGCGCTCGGCATGCTGGAGATCATCTCCGCGCAGCTCGCCGGCCTCTCCCGGGTCTGCCCGCCGCCGATCCCCGAGCCCGCGGCCGTCGCGATCTTCGCGGGCGACCACGGGGTCCACGCCCAGGGCGTCACGCCGTGGCCGCAGGAGGTCACCACCCAGATGGTGGCGAACTTCCTCGGCGGCGGCGCGGTCTGCAACGCCTTCGCCAACCAGGTCGGCGCCGAGGTCTGCGTGATCGACGTGGGCGTCGCGGGCGACCTCCCGGCCACGCCGGGCCTGCTGCCGCGCAAGGTCCGCCCTGGTACGGCGGACCTGTCCACCGGCCCGGCGATGACCCGCGAGGAAGCCGTCGCCGCCATCGAGGTCGGCATCGAGACGGCCCGCGACCTGGTCGCGGCCGGCAACAAGGCCCTCCTCACCGGCGAGATGGGCATCGCGAACACCACGGTGTCCGCGGCCCTCATCTCGGTCTTCACGGGTGTGGACCCGTCCGAGGTCACCGGCCGCGGCACGGGCATCAACGACGAGACCCACGCCCGCAAGGTCGAGGTCGTACGCCGTGCCCTGGAGCTCCACCAGCCGGACCCGGCGGACCCGATCGGCGTCCTGGCGGCGATCGGCGGCCTGGAGCACGCGGCGATCGTGGGCCTCCTCCTCGGCGGCGCCTCCCTGCGCACCCCGGTGATCCTGGACGGCGTCAGCGCCGGCGCCGCCGCCCTGGTGGCCCGCGCCATCGCCCCCGAGGCCCTCTCCGCGTGCATCGCGGGCCACCGCAGCGCGGAGCCGGGCCATGTCGCGGCGCTCAACAAGCTGGGCCTGCGCCCGCTGGTCGACCTGGACCTCCGCCTCGGCGAGGGCACGGGCGCCCTGCTGGCCCTCCCGCTGGTCCAGAGCGCGGCCCGCGCGATGCACGAGGTCGCCACCTTCGATTCGGCGGGCGTCACCGAGAAGTAGCCCGTGCGGGCCGCCTCCTCGGGGCTCCGCCGGACCCCGCGCCTCAAACTCCCCCAGCTACCGCTGGGAGGTGCCCCCTGGCGAGGCTGGGATTTGCCGCGCAAATCCAGCCCGCCGGGCGGAATCTCCAGCCCCTCCGGCGTTTGAGGAGCGGGGTCCGGGGCGGAGCCCCGGTTTCGGGAAGGGGCGGGTAGGGGAAAGCCGCCCGCAGGGCCCGCCCCGCGCCACCGCCCCCGCCGGGCCGTATGGTGGACCCGCACCAGGAAAGCCGCACGTCAGCACCCCGCACACACGGCACACCGCACACACCCCGCCGCTCCAAAGCCGCAGCGGCACGACAGAACCACCGCCGCATCAGGAGCCGCACCGCCATGGCCGAACACCCCGCGTACCCCGTCGGTCTCCGACTCGCCGGCCGCCGCGTCGTCGTCATCGGCGGCGGCCAGGTCGCCCAGCGCCGCCTCCCCGCGCTCATCGCGGCCGGCGCCGACGTCCTCCTGATCTCCCCCTCCGCCACCCCCTCCGTGGACGCCATGGCCGAGACCGGCGAGATCCGCTGGGAGCGCCGCCGCTACGAGGACGGCGACCTCGCCGGCGCCTGGTACGCCCTGATCGCCACCCGCGACCGCGCCGCCAACGACGCCGCCTCCGCCGAGGCCGAGCGCGAGCGGGTCTGGTGCGTCCGTGCCGACGACGCCGACGCCGCCACCGCCTGGACCCCGGCCACCGGCCGCGTCGAGGGCGTCACCGTCGCCGTCCTGAGCGGCAACGACCCCCGCCGCTCCGCCGCGGTCCGCGACGCGGTCGTGGAAGGCCTGCGCGACGGCTCCCTGACCGCCGCCCGCCCGCACACCCCCGGCGTCGCCCTCGTCGGCGGCGGACCCGGCGACCCCGACCTGATCACCGTGCGCGGCCGCCGCCTCCTCGCCGAGGCCGACGTGGTCATCGCCGACCGGCTCGGCCCCCGCGACCTCCTCGACGAGCTCCCCCCGCACGTCGAGGTCATCGACGCGGCGAAGATCCCGTACGGCCGCTACATGGCCCAGGAGGCCATCAACAACGCCCTGATCGAGCACGCCAAGGCCGGCAAGGCCGTGGTGCGCCTCAAGGGCGGCGACCCGTACGTCTTCGGCCGCGGCATGGAGGAGCTCCAGGCCCTCGCCGAGCACGGCATCCCCTGCACCGTCGTGCCGGGCATCTCCAGCTCCATCTCGGTCCCGAGCGCCGTCGGCATCCCGGTCACCCACCGGGGCGTCGCCCACGAGTTCACGGTGGTCAGCGGCCACGTCGGCCCCGACGACCCGCGCTCGCTCGTGGACTGGGCCTCCCTCGCCAAGCTCACCGGCACGCTCGTCATCCTCATGGGCGTCGACAAGATCGGCCTGATCGCCGAGGCGCTGGTCCGCCACGGCCGTTCGCCCGAGACCCCCGTCGCGGTCGTCCAGGAGGGCACCACCGCCGCCCAGCGCCGGGTGGACGCCACCCTCGCCACCGTCGGCGAGCGGGTCCGCGCGGAGGAGGTCCGCCCGCCGGCCGTCATCGTGATCGGTGACGTCGTCCGGGTCAACACCCCCGGCGACCCGCTTCCCGCCACCAACGCCTGACAGGCCGTTGGCACCGCACCCAGGACAAGGCAGTATCACCCTGTGGCTGATCTCATCACCGTCGAAGACCCCGACGACCCGCGCCTGCGCGACTACACGGGCCTGACCGACGTCGAACTCCGGCGCCGGCGCGAGCCCGCGGAAGGCCTCTTCATCGCCGAGGGCGAGAAGGTCATCAGACGTGCCAAGGACGCCGGGTACGAGATGCGGTCCATGCTGCTCTCCTCCAAGTGGGTCGACGTCATGCGCGACGTCATCGACGAGCTCCCGGCCCCGGTCTACGCCGTCACCCCCGAGCTCGCCGAACGCGTCACCGGCTACCACGTGCACCGCGGCGCCCTCGCCTCCATGCAGCGCAAGCCGCTGCCGACGGCCGACGAACTGCTGGCCACGACCCGGCGCGTGGTCATCATGGAAGCGGTCAACGACCACACCAACATCGGTGCCATCTTCCGCAGCGCCGCCGCCCTCGGCATGGACGCGGTGCTGCTGTCGCCGGACTGCGCGGACCCGCTCTACCGCCGCTCGGTGAAGGTCTCCATGGGCGCGGTCTTCTCCGTCCCCTACGCCCGTCTCGACACCTGGCCCAAGGGCCTGGACTCGGTGCGCGAGGCCGGTTTCAAGCTGCTCGCCCTCACCCCGCACCAGAAGGCCTCGCCGATCGACGTGGCCGCCCCGCACTCCCTGGAGCGGGTCGCGCTGATGCTCGGCGCCGAGGGGGACGGCCTGTCCACGCCGGCGCTGGTCGCGGCAGACGAGTGGGTACGGATCCCCATGGCCCACGGCGTGGACTCGCTGAACGTGGGCGCCGCGGCCGCCGTCGCCTTCTACGCGGTGGCGAGCGGGCGCCCCCAGGGCTAGAACTTCTGGGCCGCCGCGATGCCCAGCGCCACGATCAGCGTCACCACGACGAACACGATCAGCCGCTGCCGCATCAGCCGGGGGTCCGGCCGCGAAGGGCGCCGCCCCGTGCCGGTGGTCCGGGGCGCCGGGCGGCCCCCCGTGCGTCCCTGGGTCGGCCGGGAGGACGGGCCGCCGGAGCCCTGCGGGTGACGGGAGGACGAGGGCCGCGAGTGCGGTCCGCTGGGGACCCCGCCCTTGCCCCGGGGCACGGTGCCGCCACCGGTACGACGTTCCACGCGCTGGTCGGCGTACGGTTCGGCGGGCTCGGGGAGCCGCCCCGTCGGCCGGTCGGTCCGGGCGCGCTGGGCCGGCGGGCGGGTCTCGGAGAGCCCCTGTGCCTCGCGGGCCGCGATCTCCTTGAGCCGCATCGACAGCTGGAGCGTGCTGGGCCGGTCCTCGGGGTCCTTGGCCAGACAGGCCCGTACGAGCGGCGCGAGCGCGTCCGGGACCCCGTGGAGGTGGGGCTCCTCGTGCACCACGCGGTACAGCATGACCTCGGAACTGCCGTGCCCGAAGGGCGAGTCGGCGGTCGCCGCGTAGGCCAGGGTGGCACCGAGGGCGAAGACGTCGGTGGCGGGGGTGACGGCGGCACCGCGCACCTGCTCGGGCGCGAGGAAGCCGGGGGAGCCGACGGCGGTGCCCACATGGGTGAGCGTGCTCGCCCCGGTGGCCCACGCGATCCCGAAGTCGATGATCCGCGGTCCCTTGGGGGAGAGCAGGATGTTCGAGGGCTTGAGGTCGCGGTGGACGACCCCCGCCTCGTGCACGGCGACCAGTCCCTCGGACAGGGCGGCGCCGATCGCCGCGATCTGCGAGGCCGTGAGCGGGCCTTCCTCGGCCACCTTGTCGTGCAGCGAGGGACCGGGGACGTACTGCGTGGCGAACCAGGGCCGCTCGGCCTCCAGGTCCGCCGCCACCAGCCGTGCCGTGCACCCGCCCCGGATCCGCCGGGCGGCGGACACCTCTCGGGCGAACCGTGAGCGGAACTCCTGGTCCTCGGCCAGATCCGGCCGGATCACCTTGAGCGCGACGCGCTGCCCCCGCCGGTCCGATCCCAGGTAGACCACACCCATGCCGCCGGCGCCGAGCCGTCGGTGCAGCCTGAACGAGCCGACGACACGCGGGTCCTCGCGCCGGAGCCGCATCATCGCCATGTCCACCCCGCTGGCCGGTCGTCCTGTTGACTGGGCACAGCTTACGGACCATCCGGCATGCGCGCTCAGAGGCCGCGCCCTCGCCCGGATATTCGATCGTCAGTACGGCACAACACACTTGAGGGATCCTCAGGGAGCCCTGCCCGACCCGCCCGTTCCGTTCGGCCCGTCTCCAAACGGCTTGTGTGCCAAGGGGATTGGCGCGTCGGCCCGGCCGTTCGGAGCCACGCCGCTCCGCCGGGGCGCACCCGTGCGACCCCCGCACCGAGTCGATCCTGCCGACACCCGGTGGGCGGACACCCGTGTGCGAGGAGTGACGGAAGTGAGCGAAGTCACTACGCTCCGGTCATCCCCTCCGGGAAGACCCCCACTTACGGGGGACGGTCTCCACCCAGGGGAGTACACCGGGAGCGGCCCGTCATCCTCCTGGAGGCCCGCCAAAGGGTACGAGGGCATGAGGCCACGGGATCCCCGCGCGCCTAGTGTTGAAGTCAAGCGGCGGGCAAGTGCTCTCGTCCCCCGAGGTCGAAAGCCCGCCGCTGCCCGAACCTACAGGGAGAGGACCATGGCGGACATCGCGCGGCAGGGACGCAAGGCATTCGCGTTCAACGGCCATGAGTCCGGTACGCGCCATCCTCTGGTGGCCGCGGCCATGGTCCTCCCCCTGGCCGCCCTCCTGCTCTTCCTCTTCGGAGGCTTCGACCAGGTGGCGGCACAGGCGTCGTCCGTTGGCGTGATGCTGGGGCGCTGAGCGGCGCCCCGGGTCCGGGAGAGCGGCCCGGACAGGGACATCGGCCTGTCGAACCCCGTGGGGACGGGGGAGCGACGACGGACGGCAGGTGAAGGGTGCTGCCCGTACGACTGGGGAGTCGGACGGGCAGCACCCTTTTTCATGCCCGGATGTCCTGCCCCGATCCGGCCGGCCCGGCGTACGATCCCCAGGAGGCCGCCGTTGCCACACCCACCCCGGGGTTCCCATGACCGACTCGCTGCCCGAGGCCCTCGCCGCCTGCACCGCCCAGCCGCTCCCGTACGCCCTCCTCGCGGACCGGGACGACGGCACCGTGGTGCGCTGCGGGGAGGTCGTGGCCAAGGCCCACGCCGGGGACGCCGACCACGAGGCCCTCGCCGTACGCCTGCGGATCGCCGGCCACCAGGCACTGGGCGGCGTACTGCTCCCGCCGCTGCTCCCCGTCCCCGGCCGGGTACAGGACCGCCCCGTCTCCCTGTGGCCGTACGGAGCCCCCGTCGACCCGCAGCGCCCCGAGGAGGCCCCCTGGGAGGCGACCGCCGCGCTGCTGGCGGCCCTGCACCGGACACCGCTCGCCGCCCTCCCCGGCCCGCTGCCGCCGATGCGCGGCCCCGCCAAGCTCGCCCGCGCCCTGGACCGCCTGGGGAGGGCGGAGAAACTGTCCGCGGGCCCGGACCCGGGCGAGGTGCGCTCCGTACGGGCCGCCGCGGGGACCCTGCCCGCCTGGGCGCGCGGGGAGGCGCTGGCGCCGCCCGGCGGGACGCTGTGCCACGGCGACCTGCACCTCGGGCAGCTGGTCCGCTACCCCGCCCCGCAGGGCCCCTGGTTCCTCATCGACGTGGACGACCTGGGCCTCGGCACCCCCGCCTGGGACCTGGGCCGCCCCGCCGCCTGGTACGCGGCCGGACTGCTCGACCCCGGGGCCTGGCAGCGCTTCCTCGACGCCTATCGGGCCGCCGGCGGCCCGGCCGCGGGCCCGCCCGGCAGCGACCCCTGGCCGGAACTCGACCTCGCCGCCCGCGCGCTCACCGTGCAGACGGCGGCCCTCGCGCTGGCCAAGGCGGCGGAGGGGCGGCGCAGGCTGGACGAGGGGGAGCGGTTGATGGTGGACGCCTGTGCCCGAATAGCGGCCCTCCCGGCCGACTTGGAACGAGAGCCTCCGTCGTAGGGTGAGCTCCGCGCCACCGGGCATGCATCCGGTCATCCGGTGGCCACGTCCAAGCCGAGGAGTTGAACCGCCCATGCAGTGTCCGAAGTGTCACGCGATGATGCACACCTACAACCGCAACGGTGTCCAGATAGAGCAGTGCAGCGGTTGTCGCGGCATCTTCCTCGACTACGGCGAGCTGGAGGCGCTGACCCGCCTGGAGTCCCAGTACACCGCCCAGCAGTACGGCCAGGTCCCGCCGCCCGCCGCGCCGCCCGCCCCGTACCCGCCCCAGCACGTGGCCGCCGCCCCCGCCTGGGGCGCCCCGCACCACGGAGGCCACGGCCACGGTCACGGCCACCACCACCGCGGCGGATTCGGCCGGATGCTCTTCTCCTCCTGAGGTCCCGGGGCGCCCGGGTCCCGAGGCGCCCCGAACCGGGCAACGCGAAAGCCCCGGCCGTCGAGACGGCCGGGGCTTCCGGATGGTGCGCGATACTGGGATTGAACCAGTGACCTCTTCCGTGTCAGGGAAGCGCTCTCCCGCTGAGCTAATCGCGCGGGCACCACGGCTCGAAAGCCGCAGGTCAAGCAGGTGTTGCATGGTACTGCGTGCGCGATACTGGGATTGAACCAGTGACCTCTTCCGTGTCAGGGAAGCGCTCTCCCGCTGAGCTAATCGCGCGGGGATCCTTGCGGACCAGGTCCTTGCGGACCAGTGGACGATACTGGGATTGAACCAGTGACCTCTTCCGTGTCAGGGAAGCGCTCTCCCGCTGAGCTAATCGTCCTTGGAGGTGGAGACGGGATTTGAACCCGTGTAGACGGCTTTGCAGGCCGTTGCCTCGCCTCTCGGCCACTCCACCATGGAGCTGCGGGGGTTCTCGGGAAGAAGACCCCCACTTCGAGCGGACGACGAGACTCGAACTCGCGACATCCACCTTGGCAAGGTGGTGCTCTACCAACTGAGCTACGTCCGCAGGTCACCGTGTTCGCTCCGGGGTTTTCCCCCTTCGCTCCCTGGCGACGTGTTGAACTCTAGCGGATTCCCGGGCCAGCTCAAAAACGCGTTTCCGCAGCGTGCTGCCGTCCGATCACCGGCGGTCATGCGGCCGTCACCTCCACGGCGCCGTCGCGTCACCGGTCATAGACTCGCAGCCGTGCACGACCTGCCTCCCATGGCCCGCTTCGGCGGCCTCCTCGCGACCGACCTCCGAGACGTCACCGGCGACCCCGGTGCCCTCGATTCCACCGGCTTCTGGGCGGTGGCCGCCGACTTCGAAGGGCGGCTCGTCTGCGCGCGCTTCGGGGACATACGCCCCGACCCGGTCCCCTCACCCGTCCCCGGCGCCTGGCACGGCCCCGCCGCCGACCAGTGGACCTCTTCCCTGGACCGCGCCGCGTACGTGGCCGGCGTCCGCCGCATCCGTGAGCACATCGCGGCCGGCGAGGTCTACCAGGCCAACCTCTGCCGCGTGATGTCCGCGCCGCTGCCCGACCCCGAGGGCGCGGACGTCGACGCCCTCACGGCGCTCCTGGCGCGCGGCAACCCCGCTCCCTACGCAGGAACGATTCGGCTGCCCGCGCACGGCGTGGAGATCGCCACGGCCTCCCCGGAGCTGTTCCTGCGCAGGGCCGGCCGCCACATCGAGTCCGGCCCCATCAAGGGCACCGGCCGCACCGCGGCCGACCTGCTCCCCAAGGACCACGCCGAGAACGTGATGATCGTGGACCTCGTGCGCAACGACCTCGGCCGGGTCTGCGCCACCGGGTCGGTCACCGTTCCCGAGCTGTGCGCCGTCGAGGAGCACCCGGGCCTGGTGCACCTCGTCTCCACCGTCAGCGGAGAACTCGCCGACGGCGCGGGCTGGCCCGAGCTCCTCGCGGCCACCTTCCCGCCCGGCTCCGTCACCGGGGCCCCCAAGTCCTCCGCCCTGCGCATCATCGAGGCCCTGGAGACCGCCCCCAGGGGCCCTTACTGCGGCGGGATCGGCTGGGTCGACGCCGACCGGGGCACCGCCGAGCTCGCCGTCGGCATCCGCACCTTCTGGATCGACCGCGAAGCCCCCGGCGGCCCCCGCCTGCTCTTCGGCACCGGAGCCGGCATCACCTGGGGTTCCGACCCCGACCGCGAATGGGCGGAGACCGAGCTCAAGGCCGCCCGGCTGCTCCGGGTAGCGTCGGGGGCTCATCAGGCGACAGGCCGAACGGGATCGTGAGAGGGGCCGCACGGTGAGCATCTGGCTCGACGGAGCACTTCGGGACGTGGACAGCGCGAAGGTGTCCGTCTTCGACCACGGGCTGACCGTGGGGGACGGCGTCTTCGAGACGCTCAAGGCGGCGAGGGGCCGCGCCTTCGCGCTCACCCGCCACCTGGAGCGGCTGACCCGCTCCGCCCGCGGCCTCGGCCTGCCCGACCCCGACCACGACGAGGTGCGCCGCGCCTGCGCCGCCGTGCTCGAAGCCAACCCGGTGGAACACGGGCGGCTGCGCGTCACCTACACCGGCGGCGTCTCCCCGCTCGGCTCCGACCGCGGCGACGGCGGTCCCACGCTGATCGTGGCCCTGGCCGCGTCCGCCCGCCGCCCCGACACCACGGCTGTCGTCACGGTGCCCTGGGTCCGCAACGAGCGCTCCGCGGTCGCCGGCCTGAAGAGCACCTCGTACGCGGAGAACGTCGTGGCGCTGGCCGCCGCCCACCGGGCCGGGGCCTCCGAGGCCCTCCTCGCCAACACGGTCGGCCGGCTCTGCGAGGGCACCGGCTCCAACGTCTTCGTCGTCCTCGACGGGCAGCTGCACACCCCGCCCCTGGCCTCCGGCTGCCTGGCCGGGATCACCCGCGCCCTCGTCGTCGAATGGTCCGGCGCCAAGGAGACCGACCTGCCCGTCGAGGCCCTGGAACAGGCCGAGGAGGTCTTCCTCACCTCCTCGCTGCGCGACGTCCAGGCGGTCGTACGGATCGACGCGCGCGAGCTGGGCGCGGCCCCCGGCCCGGTCACGGCCGAGGCCATGCGGATCTTCGACGCGAAGGCCGGTGCGGATCTCGATCCGTGAATCCCGGTGACGCGGGGCCGCGGGGCCGGTAGAACACCAAGTGATGACCACTACCCTGCGGCCCGCGCAGCCGCTCCAGCGCAACAGTGACGGCACCCGCTCCCGCGCCTACGAGGTGCGGGTCAACAGTCGGCGCGTGGGCGGCGTCGAACTCGCCACCCGTTCGGCGGCCCACCCCGGTACCGGGGTGATCAGGGGGCTGTGGATCGACGAGCCCGACCGGCGGCGCGGGCGCGGCACGGTCGCCGCGCTCGCCGCCGAGGAAGTACTGCGTTCCTGGGGCTGTACGGGCATCGCCGTATCGGTGCCGGCGGACGCGGGGCCGGCGCTGCGGATGGCCGAGACCCTCGGCTACCGGGTGACCGGCCGCGTCCAGGTCAAGGAGCTGCCGGCGCTGCCTCCCGCGCTCCCGCCGGGCGCCGCCGGACGCCCGATGACCCAGGCCGAGTACGACGCCTGGCAGGAGCGGGCCGTCGTCGAATACGGCCGCCACCTCGCCGGCCCCGGCATGACGGCCGAGCAGGCCCTGGCCGCCTCCCGCGCCGAACACGCCGAGCTGCTGCCGGCCGGGCGGGAAACCCCGGGCACGGCCTTCCTCGTCCTCGAGGCGCCGGACGGAACCGCCCTCGGCACCCTGTGGGTGGGGGAGCGCGACCTGCCCGGCGTGGGCCCCGTCCCGTACGTCTGGGACGTGGACGTGGCCGCCGCACACCGCAGGCGCGGGCACGGCCGGACCCTCATGCTGCTGGCCGAGCACGCCGCCCTGGCCGCGGGCGCCCGCCTGCTGGGGCTGCACGTCCACGAGGACAACACCCCGGCCCGGGCCCTGTACGCATCGCTCGGCTACCGGGACAGCACGGTCAACGCGGCCAAGCCGCTGGTCTAGGGGGTGTCCGGCGGGTCAGGTCCGGACAGGCCCTAGCCCGCCAGCAGGCGGTCGGCGATCTCCTCGATGCGGGCGCGCAGGCCCTCCTGGCTCTTGCCGCCGTCGAGGCGCTCGCCGTCGATCACGTACGTCGGGGTGCCGGTCACGCCGATCGCCTTACCCTCGGCCTGGTCGGCGTCGACGATCAGGATGTGCCGGCCGTCGATCAGCGCGGTGTCGAACTCCTCGACGTCCAGGCCCAGTTCGCGTGCCACGTCCAGAAGCACCGACTCCCCGCGCTCCGTCAGCTCCGCGGTCCTGGCCAGTACGGCCTCCGCGTACGCCCAGCCGTTGCCCTGCTCCAAGGCCTCCTCGGCGGCCTGCGCCGCGGCGAAGGCGTGCTTGTGCTTCTCCAGCGGGAAGTGGCGCAGCCGGATGTCCAGCCGGTCGCCGTAGCGGGCCCGCAGGGCACGCACGTCGTCCAGCGCGCTGTGGCAGTCCGGGCACTGGAGTTCGCACCAGACGTCGAGGATCACGGAATCGGTCATGTCCCCAGTCTCCCAGCCCCCGGACGAGCCCGTTCCCCCGCATCCACTCCCCAGGGATGAGGCGCGACCCCGAGATGTCCCGGAGATCCGCCCGGCGGCGGCCCCGGGCCTGGCCGCCGGGGCGGAGGCCGGTGCAGGATGGATGGGGACAGATCGCCCAGCCGTCGAACAGCCGGAGGACCGCATGCTCGCCGAGACCATTTGTTCCGCGGTGTCCGCGGCGGGGCTGGGCATCGCCGCGGTGACCGCCTACCGCAAGCGGTTCCTCACCGCCACGCGGATCGCCGCGTACTCGCTGGTGCCGGTCGCCCTCGTGATGACGGGTCTGGTGGAGTGGGTGTCCGGGATCGTCTTCAACCCGACCGTCTGGATCGGCTTCGGGCTGCTCGGGCTGGCCTGGCTGCTCCTGTTCACCACCCGCGCCGTCGAGCGCCGAGGCCTGGGGAAGAAGGCCGGAGGCACCCCCGAGGCCGTCGCCCCCGCAGCCTCCGCGCCCTCCCTCGGCTCCGGACGGGCGGGCGACAGCCGGAAGCCGACGGCCCCGGCCGCCGGCGACGACTTCTCGGACATCGAGGCGATCCTCAAGAAGCACGGCATCTGAGCCGAGGTCCCCGGATCCCGCCGTGATCCACGAGATCGAGCGAACTCCCGCGCGGACATTGGCGTGTTGAAGGGTGGTCGGCGGTGCGCTGCGCCATCATCGCCCCGACATGCTCGAGACATCGCAGGGTGAGCCGACGGTTCCCGCTCCGGCCCCCGCCTCCGTTGCCGAGGAGCCGAGAGGCTGCCTCTTCGCCCTGTCCCAGCCGCCCTTGATGATCTTCCTAGCGGTGATCGGCGTCCTGCTGCTGCTGGCCGCCGTACACGATCTCTTCCTGCTCTGACGGGCCCGCGTCGGCTCCCTTGCGCCGGGCCCGGTACGCCGCCACGTGCAGCCGGTTCCCGCAGGTCCGGCTGTCGCAGTAACGCCGGGAACGGTTCCGGGAGAGGTCCACGAAGGCCCGCCGGCAGTCCGGGGCCTCGCAGCGGCGCAGCCGCTCCTGCTCGCCGGAGACCACGATGAAGGCCAGGGCCATGCCGCCGTCGGCCGCCAGGTGGTCGCCGACCGAGGCGCCGGGCGCGAAGTAGTGCACGTGCCAGTCGTAGCCGTCGTGGTCGGTCAGCTGCGGGGTGGTGCCCGCCGTCGCGACCAGCTCGTTGATCAGCGCGGAAGCGGCGCGCGGGTCCGGGGCGGCGAAGACCTGCGCGAACTTGCCGCGCACCGTGCGCACACCCGCGAGGTCGCGGGCGCCGAGCTCGCCGACGTCGCTGATCGAGTACTCCTGGACGAAGGCGCGCAGCGCGCCGAGGTCCGAGAGCGCGTCGGGCTGGTTCGCCTCGGCCGCTGTGTTCACCAGCGCGACGACGACGTCGAGCGCGCGACGGGTGTCGTGGGGGATCTGCACGGTGGTCTCCCTCAAGGGCCGGGCCTGCGGCGACGACCTCTGTCACCGCTGGGGGCCGACTCTAGCGGGTCCCTCCCGCGCGCAGCGGCGCCGTCCACGCGGGTGGCTCCCGCGGGGACAGCGCCGACACGTCGTATGCGGTTGTCCGGCACACACCGTCGCCCCGAGTCGGACGGTGTCGCGCGGCTGTAGGTCTGGCTCAGCTCTCGGCCAGGATGTGGGAGAGCTCCTTGTCGAGGTCGAAGTGCCGGTGTTCGGTCCCGGGTGGGACCGCGGCATCCGTCCGCTTGAGGAATGACTCCAGTGCTCGGGCGGGGGCTTCGAGCAGTGCTTCTCCCTCCGGTGAGCTCAGGGCGATGCAGACGACCCCCTGACCGTGGCTGCGGGACGGCCAGACGCGGACGTCGCCGGTTCCGGTGGGCCGGTGGAGGCCCTCTGCGAGGAGGTCGCGGGCGAACACCCATTCGACCGTCTCCTCGGCGCCGGTGTGGAAGGTGGCGTGCACGGCGTAGGGGTCGGCCGTGTCATACCGCAGGCCCGCGGGAACAGGCAGTGAGGACTCGCTCGACACAACGAGGCGCAGGTGCAGCTCGCAGCTGACCGTGGTGTTCATAAGCGCCAGGGCCTTTCGCTCAGTGTGCGCTCGGGGATTCGCACGTCGGCGAAATCGACATGCCACCTACGGTGCCGTTGTAAACCCCTCTGACCGTTTTGCGGACCTCTGGGTCCCTCGGACGGCGGATCCAAAGCACCGTTCACGTGTGCTTGGAGCTCGGGTAGATTCGTTCCCATGAATACGGGGAGTGACCGCGGGACGAGTGAGCCCGCCGAGGCGACCGAAGCCGGCGCAGCCGCCGAAGGCGCAGCCGCCGAAGAGACGCCGCACGTGTCGAAGGCACCCGCCTTCATCAAGGCCAACCGCAGCCTGCACCTGAGCTGGCAGGTCGGCGTCTTCGTCGTCGGCCTGGCCATCATCGCCGCGGGCATCGCGATGCTCGTGCTGCCCGGCCCCGGCTGGGTGGCGATCTTCGCGGGCCTGGCGATCTGGGCCACCGAGTTCGCCTGGGCCCACCTCGTGCTGCGCTGGACCAAGCGCAAGGTCACCGAGGCCGCCCAGAAGGCGCTCGACCCCAAGGTCCGCCGCCGCAACATCATCCTGACCAGCGTGGGCCTCGTCATCGCGGCCGCGCTGATCGGCTTCTACCTGTGGAAGTACGGGCTCGTCCTGCCCTGGAACATCAAGGACCAGTGACGGACAGGTGCCGGTCAAGGAGCACCGCTGACATGCGGTAATGTTTGCGGTGCGTCCGGGCGATTAGCTCAGTGGGAGAGCACTTCGTTCACACCGAAGGGGTCACTGGTTCGAACCCAGTATCGCCCACCCGGACCCGAGGCCCGGAGACTTCACAGTCTCCGGGCCTCGGGCGTTTCCCGTCCGCGCCCGCCGCTGTCAGGCGAGCCGGCCGATCGCGTCCCGCAGCCGGCGCACGTCGCGCAGCCGCCGCTCGTACGTCGCCCCCACCGCCAGCAGCAGCAGTCCCGCCATCGCCGGCGGCACCCAGCGCGGCAGCGCCCCCGTCACCTGCACCACGTACGGGGCCAGCTCGTGCAGCGCCACCACCGCCAGCACGCCGCCGCCCAGCAGCAGCGGGGCCTGGAGCCGCCGCCGGGCGCCCGTGAGGGTCACCGCCAGGGCCGCCAGGCCCAGCAGCAGCGGGCGCACCCACTCCGGATCCGCCCAGGCCGCCGCCAGGCTCGGCAGCAGCGTCGCCGACAGCCCGGGGCCGTACGCGGTCCAGGACGAGCTCGCGGGATCCCTGCGCCGCCGCAGCAGGCCCACCGCCAGGGCGGGGAGCGTCACCGGCAGGCTGTAGGCCTCCGGCGCCGTGACCCCGGCATCGGCCAGCCGGACCCAGGTCGCCGCCACGAACAGCGCCCCCGCCGCCCAGCCGAGCACGCGCCGCTCCGGCCGTACCGCCGCCCCCGCGCAGACCACCCCGAGGAGCGCCAGGACCAGCGCCAGGGTCCCGGCCCGCCCGGCCGACAGGGCCACCGCCAGGGCGCCCGCCACCCCCGCCGCGACCTCCGCGGGCAACCGGACGCCGCCCAGCCGGGGCCCGAGCGCGGCCACCGCCGCCGGGACCGCGAGCACCGGGAGCGCCCACCACACCACCGCGAGGTCCGTCAGCGCCGCCGAGGCCACCAGCAGCCCCGTGGCATGGCCGACCGCGCAGACCGCCGCCCCGGCGCGGGCCCAGCGCGGAGCGGGCCCGTACGCCGCCGCGGCAGCGCCGAGCACGCCCAGCAGCCCCCACACCGCGAAGGTCGCCACGCGGCCGTCCAGCGCGCCCAGGGACACGTTCAAGGCCCCGACCAGCGTGCAGGCACCCGCCGCGATCCCGGCCGCACCGGCCCGGGCCCGCAGCGCGAGCACCCCGGCCGCGACCGTCACCACCAGTTGCGCGGCGAACACGGCCGCCACCGGGAAGCCGAGCAGCACCGGGGCCGCGATCAGCCCCGCCCACGCGAGGACCGCCGCCACCGCCGCCGGCTCCGGCCGGGACAGCGTCCGCGACAGCCACCAGGCGACCCCCGCCGTCAGCAGCAGCGCCACCGAGGGCGCCGCCCCCGCCCCGTACGGACCGGCGCCCGGGGTCGTCCCGGCCCACACCTCCGCCACGACCCGGACCCGCGCCGACAGGGCCGCGGCCGCCGGAACCGCGGACAGCACCGCCGACACCGCGGCCACACCCGCCCCGGCCCAGGCCAGCCCGCGCCGGACCGGCGCCGGGAGCGCGTCGACCCGTACGGTCGTCAGCAGGGCCGACGCGACCAGCAGGTACGCCACCACCGACCAGGCGGGGGACAGCTCCGGCCGGGCCGCACCGCCCAGCGCCGCCACCGCCGCCAGACCGCCGACCAGGGCCGCGGCCCAGGCACGCGGCTCCCGCCACGCCGCCGCCACCCCGAGGGCCGCGCCCGCCAGCAGCAGCGCGGCCGGGGCCAGGGCGTCGGACGCCGAAGCCGCCGACCAGGACTCGGACACCCCGGTCAGCAGCGCCGCCGAGCCCAGCGCGGCCGCCGGGAGCGCCGCCCACCGCAGCCGCAGCGCGAGCGCCGCGTCCAGCGCGGCCGTCGCCAGCAGTGCCCAGGCGAGCGCCGGCGGGCCCGCCTGCGCGGCGAGCGCCGCCAGCGGCAGCGGGAGCTGCGCGGCCAGCACCGCCGCCGGTACCGGGATCCGCAGGCCGCGCAGGGCCGCCCCGTACCCGGCCCACGCCGCCGCCAGCACCGCGGCCGCCACGGCCGTGTAGGCCCGGGGGTCGACGTCCGCCGCGGCGACGACGTACAGCGCGTACGCGTCCAGCACCGTCAGCAGCAGCCCCACCGCCGCGACGGACTCCGCCGTCGAGCGCAGCCCACGGCGCAGCAGCGGCACGGGCGTGGCCAGAGCCGCCGTGGTCACCACGCCCAGCACCGCGGAACGGCCCGCGATACCGAGCGAACCCCAGCTCACCAGCGTGAACGCCAGCGCGGCCACGGCCAGCAGGACGGCGCCCAGGGTGAGCAGCACGTTCTGCGCACTCGGCGCCGAAGCGTCCTTCGCGGGCCCGGCCGCCGGAGCGAACCCCGGCGCGGAGGCCGGGGAGGGCGTCGGCCCCGCCGCGTACAGCAGGCGCAGCAGCCAGTCCCTGCGGGCCAGCAAGTACTGGCGGCGGGAGTCGAGTTGGAGCAACTCGCGGTCGATGAGCGCCAGCTCCTCGGCCGGCGGCAGGGGCGTGTTCATATCCGGAGTGTGGCGCCGGTCACCCGGTCAGGACATGCGCGTACGTACTCAGATGTGCCCTGAGTACGCGCGAACCGGGCCCGCGCGGACCCGCCGCGCGCCACACTGGATCCATGGACCGCAGCCACTGGGACCGCTGGAACCGCTACCGCTTCCGCAGCGTGTGGGACCTCGACGCCCCGCCCGCGCGCGTCTTCGCCGTACTGGAACTCCCCGGCGAGTACCCGCACTGGTGGCCCCAGATCCGCCGGGTCGAGGAGCTCGACGAGCGCAGCGGCACCGCGACCATCCGGTCGGTGCTGCCCTACTCCCTCCACGTCACGGCCACCCAGCTGCTGCGCGACCCCGGGCGGGGAGTCCTGGAGGTGGCCCTGCGCGGTGATCTCGACGGCTGGGCGCGGTGGACCGTACGGCCGCGCGGCGCCGTGACGGGAGCCCCGAGGACCCGGGCCCTGTACGAGCAGGAGGTCGAGGTGCGGCAACCGCTGATGCGCCGGCTCGCGCTGCCCGGGCGGCCGGTGTTCCGGCTCAACCACGCCCTGATGATGCGGGCCGGACGGCGGGGCCTGGCGGCCCTGCTGGCCCGACGCCCGGAGGCGGTTTGAACCGTCCCCAAGTCTTCTGTATTGTTCAGTCCGTTCCCGGGCGATTAGCTCAGCGGGAGAGCACTTCGTTCACACCGAAGGGGTCACTGGTTCGATCCCAGTATCGCCCACCGGGACAGGCCGGTCCGTCTTGCGACGGACCGGCCTTCCGCATTTCCGGGGCTAGGCCGCCGTCGACAGGTCCGGCCGCAGCGGCCAGTGCGGGTCCACCGCCTCCGGCGTCCCCTGGCGCGCGAACCACGCCTGCAGGCCGCGCGCCTGTGCCGCGTGCCACACCGCCTGCAGCGTGTGCAGCTCCGCCGGGGTCAGCCGCTCAAGGCGGGCCGCGAACCGGCGCCCCACCGCCCGTACGAGCTCCAGCGAGGCCTGCGCGTCCGCCGCCGCGTCGTGGGCGCCCTCCAGCTCGATCCCGTAGTGCTCGCACAGGTCCGTCAGCGTCCGGCGGCCCTTGCGGTACCGGTCCAGGTGCTTGTCCAGGACGCGCGGATCCAGCACCGTCAGCGGCCGGTTGTCCAGATACCGCGCCAGCGAGGACGCCCGGTGCCGGCGCAACTCCCGATCCAGCAGGGTCAGATCGAACGGCGCGTTCATCACCACCACCGGGCGGCCCGCCACCTGCTGCTCGCCGAGCGCGCGGGCTATCTCCTCCACCACCGGGGCGGGCCAGCGGCCGTTGCGCTGGAGGTGCTCGTCGGTCAGGCCGTGCACTTCCGTGGCGCCCGGGGGCACCGGAATCCCGGGATTGACCAGCCAGCGCGTGGTGCGGACCCGGCCTCCCGCACACTCCTGGACGATGAGCGCGGCGGACACGATCCGGTCCTGCTCGACGTCCACTCCGGTGGTCTCCGTGTCGAATGCGGCCAGCGGGCCCTCGTACCAGCGTGTCATGGCGAACTCCTCGTCCCCGGTCGGCAGATGGGGCGACACCCGGCAGTGCCCTGAAGACGTGCCACCTTCTCCCGCATCGGTGATACCCGTGCTGTTTGCCGTGTACGCCGTTTGCGGCGGCCCGGGTGCGGAGACAACAGCCAAGGGGGACCGCACACATGACCGGTCGTCACCCCACCCACCACAGACGGCAGAGCCCGGAAGGCATGGGGAGCCGGCCATGGCGCTCGCGCAGCCCGAACCGGGCGGGGTGCTGCAGGGACACACCGGTCCGCCGACCGGACCGCTGCGCGGCACACTCGCCACCACCGCCTGCATGGAGACCCTCCAGGTGGGATACCTGCACGCCGTCGCGGCCGCGGCCGGCTGCTCGCTCTCGCAGCCCTTTCCCGACAACGGCATCGACTGGCACGTCAGCCACGGCGCTCCCGAGCACGTCGTCGACGACGAGGTCACCATCAAGGTGCAGTTGAAGGCGACCTACCAGATACCGCCCCGGCCGGCCGGCCCGACCTTCGCCTTCACCCTCGACAACGAGCACCTCGTGAAGCTGGCCCGGACCCCGGTCGCCGTCCACAAGATCCTCGTCGTGATGCTCGTCCCCAGGGAGCGCGACCAGTGGCTCGCCGCCGGGCACGACCGGCTCGACCTGCGGCACTGCTGCTACTGGACCAACCTCGCGGGACACCCCGTGACCGGCCGGCGCCGGACCACCGTACGGATCCCGACCACGCGGATCTTCGACGACCGCGCGCTGTGCGAGATCATGACCCGGGTCGGGTCGGGAGGGACACCCTGATGAACTGGCACCCGCCGCACCTCGAACCGCTCTCGTCCCCGGAGTTCACGCCGGGCACGCCCGATCCGGCGGAGGTCGATCCGCTGGTGCTGGGCGCCCTGCTGCACCGGCACGGGTGGCTCCGGCGCGGCGGCGCGGCCGGGCGGTACGGGCGCTGGACCCCGCCGAGCCAGACCGGCACCAGCCTGCTCGTCCCCGAGAGCCGCGGCTTCCCCGACTGCGCCGACCTGCTGGAGGAGGCGCTGACCGCGCTCTCGCGCAGCGCGCTGCCGTCCGCGCGGGAGGTGCTCTACGGGCTGAGCGTGCCGAGCGACGAGATCCGCTGGGAACGGGAGATCCCGCGAGGAGCGTACGGGCTGCGCGGCGACGCGGCGTGGACGGTGCAGGAACAGCTCCGCGCGGCCGCCCGGCAGTTGCTGCTGGCGGGCGCGCTGGCCGACCGGGCCAGGGCCGGGTACTACGGGGCCCGGCACCGGGCCCAGGCCGCACGGGCCCTGGAGGGGGTGCTGGTGGGGCCGGCCCCGGGCGGGCGGCGGTTGACGGCCTTCGTGCCGGTGGACGGCGGTCGGGGGACCGTGACGCGACTGCACCAGGCCCTGCACGCCGCCCGCGAGGCGGTGGACTACCAGCGGGCCACGGGCGGCATGGAGGCCTTCGACGCCGCCGTGCAGGCCGGGGTCAGCCGGGAGCTCGCCGATGCCCTGATCGCGCTGGTGCGGGGTTCGGAGGGGGCCAGCATCGCCCTGGCCTGGGCGCCGGCGGCGGGGGTCCCGGCGGGCTGCGCGGCCCGGCCGGAGCCGGTGGAGTTCTCGCCGGGCGACCTCCCGGTGCTGCGGGAGGCGGCCGCCCGCTACACCCGCGACGAGCCGGCCGTGGCGGTCCGGATCGCGGGGGCGGTGGTGCGGATGCGCCGGGCGGCGGCGGGTGGCGGCGGTACGGTCCGGGTCCGGGTCCTGGCCGGGGCGGAAGTCCCGTACGTCCGGGCCGTCCTCGACGAGGAGTCGTACCGGGTGGCGGTCCACGCGCACCTGGCCGGACTGCCGATCCGGGTCAGCGGGCGCCTGCAGCGGCGCGGCGGCTTCCGGAGGTTGGCCGATGCCGTGGACGTGACACCGGTGCCGCTGGACGAGGTCGAGAGGGACCGGCTGATGAAGTCACTGGACGAGTCCTTCGACCCGGTGGACGTGCTGCCGTCCGATGACTAGGCGGAACCCGGACACGCCGGTGCCCCTCCGCCTTGCAGGAAGGCGGAGGGGCACCGGCGTGCGCGTCAGGCCGTGGTGCGGCGCCGGCGGCCGGTCCCGGCCATCAGCGCGGCGCCCATGGCGACGGCCACACCGGCTCCGCCGAGGGCCCAGGAGGTGGCCGGGTCGGCGCCGGTGGCGGCGAGTTCACCGCCGGTGTGGGTGGTGGCCGTGCCGGTGCTGATCGGGGTCGTGCCGCCGCCGTTGGGCTTCGGCTGGTTGCCGGTGTTCCCGGTCCCGGTCCCGGTCCCGTTCTCGTTGCCGGTGTTGCCGGTGTTGCCGGTGTTGCCGGTGTTGCCACCGTTGTTCGTGCCCGGGGCGACGATCTGGGTCAGGCGCGCCTTGGAGCGCGACCTGACGTACGAGTGGGCTTCCTCGTCGTACGGCCCGCTGCCGAAGAAGCCGATGCGGAGGTCGCCCTTGGGCGCGTCGGCCGTCGCGCGGATGCGGATCTGGACGTCGAACGCCTTGCCGCTGCCGACCGGCCCGGACGCGATCTCGTAGCCGAAGTGGTCCTGATCCCCGATCCGGTCATAGGTCGGGTGCCACCCGAGGACGCCCTTCTCGTCCTTGCTGTAGACCTCGACTTCGAGCTGGTCGCTGTTCATCCCGGAGGGCTCCAGCCGCTCCAGCAGCATCCCCAGGGCGAAGTCCTCCAAGTCGTCCTTGCCGGTGTTGTCGACGCGTACGGTCATGTTGGCCCAGCCGCCGCCGGCGGTGATGGAGGCGGGTGCCTCGGTCACGGTGAGGGCGGGGCCCTCGATGACCGTCGGCTGGGTCGGGCCCTCCTCCTCCTCCTTGGCACCCGCGATCTTGGTCTGGTACCAGGTCGCGGGAGAGGCGTTGAGGGCCGAGCCGTTGCGGCTGGTGCCGTCGGAGTACATCTCGAAGGGGAGCGCGGGGGTGTCGGCGGCGAAGCCGATCCGCACCTCCACCGCGTAGTCCGCCTCGCCGGCCACGGAGGCGGTGGTCCCGAGGTAGTACTTGAACCCGGGCCCCATGGTCTCGCCGGTGACGGCCTTCACGGGCTGCCAGACGCCGCCGACCAGCCGCTCGACCTTGACCTGGGAGGTCGTGAAGACGCCGTCCCACTCCATCACGTTGAGGCTGGGGGTGAAGTTGGGGACGGCGCGGTTGCCGGAGTTGTCGACCTGCACGGTCAGCTTCGTCCAGCTGCCGTCCTTCTTGAACCCGCCCTCGGGGATGCCGTGGATGGTGACTTCCGGGGCGGAGATGATGCCGTTGGGCTGTTCGTACTCGTCCTCGGCCGGCTTCTCGGCCTCCTTGATCGACGTCTGGCCGCCCGCGGGCTTCTGGGACTCCGGCTGCTTCGTCTCGGGGCCCTGGGCCGCCGGCTCCGGCGCCGCCGGCTTCTGGGCGGCCTCAGTCGCGGGAGCAGCCGGGACCTCGGGCGTCTGCGCCGACGCGGCGTCGTCCTTCGGCTCGCTGTCCGGAACGGTCACTGCGGGCTGGTCGGTCTCGTCGGCCATCGCGGGCGTACTCATGAGGACCGTCGGGCCGACCACCGCGGCCGCGGCGACCGCGGCCAGACGCTTGCTGAGCTTCACTGCTACCCCCCTGGTGTTTTGAACGGGATCAGATTAGGAGGTGAGCGGCCCCGTGGACGTCGGCTGAGATCACGGATTGGCACCGATACTTCCGGCCCCCTCGACAGCTTCCGGACAAACGCCTCGCCACGGGCCGGCGGACGCACCGGGCGGCCCGCCCGTAACCGTTTAGCGGCGCGGCCGCTCCGCTCGGTACGATTCAGATGCGCAGTGTTCGCTAGCGCACCCCCTGAGTCAGGAGAGACCG
Source organism: Streptomyces sp. NPDC096339 (assembly GCF_044762985.1). Classification (NCBI taxonomy): domain Bacteria; kingdom Bacillati; phylum Actinomycetota; class Actinomycetes; order Kitasatosporales; family Streptomycetaceae; genus Streptomyces; species Streptomyces sp. NPDC096339. Next base: position 147,218 of record NZ_JBIWFI010000003.1, read on the forward strand.
GTGTCAGACGTCCGTGTGATCATCCAACGCGATTCCGAGCGGGACGAGCGCGTGGTGGCCACGGGCACTACGGCGGCGGAGCTCTTCGCCGGCGAGCGCACCATCGTCGCCGCGCGCGTCGCGGGCGAGCTCAAGGACCTCAGCTACGAGGTGAAGGACGGGGAGACCGTCGAGCCGGTGGAGATCTCCTCCCAGGACGGCCTCGACATCCTGCGCCACTCGACCGCGCACGTCATGGCGCAGGCCGTGCAGGAGCTGTTCCCCGAGGCCAAGCTGGGCATCGGCCCGCCGGTCCGTGACGGCTTCTACTACGACTTCGACGTCGCCAAGCCCTTCACTCCCGATGATCTGAAGACCATCGAGAAGAAGATGCAGGAGATCCAGAAGCGCGGGCAGAGGTTCGCCCGCCGCGTGGTCACCGACGAGGCGGCCCGCGAGGAGCTCGCCGACGAGCCGTACAAGCTGGAACTCATCGGGATCAAGGGGTCGGCCTCGACCGACGACGGTGCGAACGTCGAGGTGGGCGGCGGCGAGCTGACCATCTACGACAACCTCGACGCCAAGACCGGCGAGCTGTGCTGGAAGGACCTCTGCCGCGGTCCCCACCTGCCCACCACCCGCAACATCCCGGCGTTCAAGCTGATGCGCAACGCGGCCGCCTACTGGCGCGGCAGCGAGAAGAACCCGATGCTCCAGCGCATCTACGGCACCGCGTGGCCGTCGAAGGAGGAGCTGAAGGCCCACCTCGACTTCCTCGCCGAGGCCGAGAAGCGCGACCACCGCAAGCTCGGCAACGAGCTGGACCTCTTCTCCATCCCGGACGAGATCGGCTCCGGCCTCGCCGTCTTCCACCCGCGCGGCGGCATCATCCGCCGGACCATGGAGGACTACTCGCGCCGCCGGCACGAGGAGGAGGGCTACGAGTTCGTCTACTCCCCGCACGCCACCAAGGGCGCCCTCTTCGAGAAGAGCGGCCACCTGGACTGGTACGCGGAGGGCATGTACCCCCCCATGCAGCTCGACGGTGGTACCGACTACTACCTCAAGCCCATGAACTGCCCGATGCACAACCTGATCTTCGACGCGCGCGGCCGCTCCTACCGCGAACTGCCGCTGCGCCTGTTCGAGTTCGGCACCGTGTACCGGTACGAGAAGTCGGGCGTGGTGCACGGCCTGACCCGCGCCCGCGGCTTCACCCAGGACGACGCGCACATCTACTGCACCCGTGAGCAGATGGCCGAGGAGCTCGACCGGACGCTCACCTTCGTGCTGAACCTGCTCCGCGACTACGGTCTGACCGACTTCTACCTGGAGCTGTCCACCAAGGACCCGGAGAAGTTCGTCGGCTCGGACGAGGTGTGGGAGGAGGCGACCGCCGTCCTCCAGCAGGTCGCCGAGAAGCAGGGCCTGCCGCTGACCCCCGACCCGGGCGGCGCGGCCTTCTACGGCCCGAAGATCTCCGTGCAGGCGCGCGACGCCATCGGCCGCACCTGGCAGATGTCGACCGTGCAGCTCGACTTCAACCTGCCGGAGCGCTTCAACCTGGAGTACACCGCGCCCGACGGCTCGCGGCAGCGGCCGGTCATGATCCACCGCGCGCTGTTCGGCTCCATCGAGCGGTTCTTCGCCGTACTGCTGGAGCACTACGCGGGCGCCATGCCGCCGTGGCTGGCCCCGGTCCAGGCGGTCGGCATCCCGATCGGCGACGGGCACGTCGAGTACCTCCAGGAGTTCGCCGCCGAGGCGAAGAAGCAGGGCCTGCGGGTCGAGGTGGACGCCTCCTCCGACCGCATGCAGAAGAAGATCCGCAACCACCAGAAGCTCAAGGTCCCGTTCATGATCATCGTCGGTGACGAGGACATGGCCGCGGGCACCGTCTCCTTCCGCTACCGCGACGGTTCGCAGGAGAACGGCATCCCGAAGGACGAGGCACTGGCCAAGCTGGCCAAGGTCGTCGCGGACCGCGTCCAGGTCTGACGGATCCGACAGCTGTGAAGGCCCCCGGAGAGTGATCACTTTCCGGGGGCCTTCTTCGTCCGTACCGGCAAGGTCATATGCTTGCCGCCATGACGAGTGAGCCGGAGCAGCAGAACGGCGTTGGCACGCATGACGGGTTCCAGCGCCTGTGGACCCCGCATCGGATGGCCTACATCCAGGGCGAGAACAAGCCCACCGGCCCCGAGGCCGGGGACGGGTGTCCCTTCTGCGGGATTCCGGAGATGTCGGACACCGACGGGCTGATCGTCGCGCGCGGCAAGCACGTCTACGCGGTGCTCAACCTGTACCCGTACAACGGCGGCCACCTCATGGTCGTGCCCTACCGGCACGTCGCCGACTACACCGATCTGGACGCCTTCGAAACCGCCGAGCTGGCGGACCTCACAAAGCGGGCCATGGTCGCGCTGCGCAAGGCCTCCGGGGCGCACGGTTTCAACATCGGCATGAACCAGGGCAGCGCCGCCGGCGCCGGCATCGCCGCGCACCTGCACCAGCACATCGTGCCCCGCTGGGGCGGGGACACGAACTTCATGCCGATCGTCGGTCACACCCGCGTCCTGCCGCAGCTCCTCGCGGACACCCGGCAGATGCTCGCGGACGCCTGGCCCACGGGCTGAGCAGCGGACGGCGGCCGGGCGCGGGCGGAGCGCTCAGGCGGCGCGCGCCGCGCGCCACTCCTCAAGGACGCCTTCGACGTCGTACTCGGTCAGGTTCAGCGGCGGGCCCTGCGGCGGCATGCGCAGGGCCGCGGCGATCTTCTCGTTGATCTCGGTGAGGATCGCCCGTACCTGTCGCTCGGAGCGCGCCGCGCGGGCCGCCGCCAGTGCGTCCTCGGCTTCCTTGCGCAGGGCCAGCGCGGGCGGCAGGGCGGCGAAGCCCTCGCGGTGCATCTTCCCCTTGATCCACCACATCTCGTCGTAGGGCGCGTCGAGCGAGGCCAGCGGCTTCCCGAAGCCCGGCAGCTCCTCGAACTCGCCGCGGTCGGAGGCCTCTCTGATCTGCCGGTCCACCCAGGATTCGATGTCCACGCCAGGCGGTTTGCGCTCGGTCACGGTGCCTCCTCGGGGAAACGACGGCCTCGGAACCTCCAGCCTACCCAGGCCGCCACGCCCGGCACCGGCCCGCGTAGGGTCGGTGACCATGATCACGCGATTCGGTGACGAGTTCCTGTCCGAGGCGGAGCTGCACGCGGCCTGGGGCGCCGCGCAGCTGCAAGCCCTGACCGACTTCCTGCCCGAGGGGCCCTGGACGGCGGACCTGGAGGCCTGCCTGTACCGCCAGGGCGGCCTCGCGCTGCGGGTCTCGGTCCTGGGCACCTACGACTCGCAGGAGCGGTCGTGGATGTGGGGCTGGGCCAATCCGGGGCTGCGCGGCACCGAATCCGTCGCCCTTGCGGCCGCCGTCGAGCGCTACGGACGGGCCCACGGCATAGCCGAGTTCACCGAGGAGACCCTCGACCTCTCGGGCTTCCCCGACCCGCGGATCGCGGCGGAGACCCTGGCGTTCGCGGGGATGGGCGTGGCCGAGGCACCCGGCTACATCGGCGTCGAGGCCGGCCCCGGCACACGTGTGTACTTCCTGCCGCACGACCCGCAGGTCCCCCGGGCCGCCCTGGACCCGGTCTCCCTGCCGCGGACCCTCATCACCGGGGCCTCGCTCATCGGGCACGCCCCGCGCCGCGTCGTCACCGGGTACTTCGCCCACCACGGAGTTGCGGTGCACGAGACCGGGGACCGGGTCGTCGCCGAGCTGCCCGGCGGGGGCGCGGTGCGGATCGACTTCGACGCGGTCGGCCGCATCGCGGAAGTGAGCCTCACCGCGCGGCCCTGACCGCCGCCCCGCACGCCGCCGTGCCACCGGGCCGCCCCGCGGGCCGCCCGGCCGCCCGTCGCCCCGCGCACGCTGCCCGTCGGCCCGCGCCCGCTACGCGTCGTAGACGTCGGCCTTGCGCGGGGCCGGCTCCTGGATGAGGCCGCTCATGATCGAGGAGCGGTTGGTGAAGCGGTCGATGTCGACGCCGTTCTCCTCGAGGACCTTGAACGTCGCGGTGTGGACCGCGCGCAGCACCGGGGCCACCGTGCGCAGGGCGTCGTCGGCCATGAAGCGGTGGCGCCACATCGAGCCGGCCCACACGTGCCGGATGCCGAAGGGCTCGGGCAGGACCAGCTTGCCGCCGAAGTAGTCCAGGATCGGCGGGAACCAGGTCAGCGGTGCCCGGACGGCGAGGCGTACGACCTCGCCGGCGTCCACCAGCGGCTGCGGGCGTTCGACGGTCTCCCAGAAGCGGATGCTCTTGGGGACCTCGACCACCGGGGGCTTGGACTTCGTCGTGAACAGGCCGTGTACGGGCCCCAGCGCGTGCGCGGTGACGTCCACGCGCAGCGTCTTGTAGAGCACGGTGACGGTGACCAGCATGTTGATGACGAGCTGGCCGTCCCAGAGCGGGTACTGGATGCCCAGGTAGTGCCGGTTGCCGGAGCTGAACTGCTGCTCGTTGCAGATCCGGGTGATCTCGTGCGGCTTGATCAGGAAGTTGTCGATGTTCTCGCCGGCGGGGCGGGCCACTTCCGCGGCGCCCTCGCCGATCGGCGTGACGATCCAGTGCTGGATGGCGGCCGTCGGGAAGCCACCGGTGTGCAGGGGGCCGCGCTCCAGCTTGCGGAGCTGGGTGTCGATCGCGCGTATGACGTCCCAGCTGCGGAAGGGGTGGATCTCGGCGCCCTCGGTCGTGGGCGCGAGCTCCTCGGCCATCTGCCAGCTGCCCCAGCGGGTGCCCATGCCGAGGATGCCCTTGGGGCCCGCGTAGAAGACCTGGTTGCTCCGGTCCTCCGCGGTCAGCTTGGCGAGCTGGTGGCGCAGGTCCTCGCGGGCCTTCTCGTCGGGGTTGCCCGGCACCGCTTCCGGGATCTTCGCGCCGATCCCGTCACCCGCCAGCAGTCCGTCCCAGCGGGAGCGCAGGTCGGCGGCGGTGGACTCGCACAGCCGGCGGGCGAGCAGCCAGCCGAGGGCCGGGGCGATCACCATGCCGCGCAGGTAGAGGCCGAGGAAGCCGGTGAGCGGCAGTCGGAACATCAGGACCGCCACCACCACGGCGATGCCGACCAGTACCGCCGTGCCCATCCACGACGCGCGCTTGCCCTCGTTCTTGGCGAGGGTCTTGCGGAGCTGGAAGAGCCCCAGCCACAGCAGCAGGCCCGGCAGGAACAGCACGCCGCAGACCAGCATGATCAGCCGGAGCTTGGCGTCGCGCTCCTTGCGGATGCGCGTGGCCGCCAGGCAGTGCTCGACGACCGTCTGCGGGTCGGCTCCGAAGGACTGGATGAGCGGCTTGCGGGCGGAGCCGAGCGTGCGGGCCTCGACGGCACGGCAGAAGGCCTCGCCGAGGTTGGGCTCGAAGAGCGATATCTTGCCGGCCTTGACCGTCGCGGGGTGGTTCTCGCTGTTGGCGGTGAGGATCGCTTCGAGTTTCGTGTCGCCGCCGCCGTCGCGGTACGCGGCCGATGCCAGGGCGTTGGTCGCCGCCGTCTGCCCGCCGCCCCCCTGGAGAGGAATCTGCGCCCCGGGCCTGAAGTCGAATCCGTCGTCCGCCACCGTTGCCCCCATCGCTGTGCGTTCGTGCTCTTTGGTGCGCCGACGAGCCTATCGGCGGTTCCCGCCCCATGGTCATGGGACAGGGAAATGCCGCCCACCGCAAGCGGGTTGGTGGGCGGCCCTTCCCGACGCTATGTCAGTTTGCTTCCCTTCTCGGTCTGTTCGCGCACCTTGTCCGCGATCTGCGGCGGCATCGGCTCGTGCCGGGCGTAGGCCCGGGCGAAGCGGCCCGTGCCGTGCGAGACGGAGCGCAGCTCGACCGCGTACCGGCCTATCTCGATCTCGGGGATCTCGGCGCGGACCCGGGTGCGCCCGGGACCGGCCTGGTCGGTGCCGACGACCCGACCGCGGCGGCCCGCGAGATCGCTCATGACCGGGCCGACGTACTCGTCCGGGACGAGGATCGCGAGCTCGGCGACCGGTTCGAGCAGGTCGATGCGGGCCTCGGCGGCGGCCTCGCGCAGGGCCAGCGCCCCGGCGGTCTGGAAGGCGGCGTCGGAGGAGTCCACCGAGTGCGCCTTGCCGTCGAGGAGGGTGATGCGCACGTCGACCAGCGGATAGCCGGCGGCCACCCCGCGCGCGGCCTGCGTCCGTACGCCCTTCTCCACGGACGGGATGAACTGGCGGGGCACCGCGCCGCCGACCACCTTGTCCACGAACTCGATGCCGCTGCCCGGCGGGAGCGGCTCGACCTCGATCTCGCAGATGGCGAACTGGCCGTGGCCGCCGGACTGCTTGACGTGCCTGCCGCGGCCGGCGGCCTTCCCGCCGAAGGTCTCGCGCAGGCTCACCTTGTGCGGTACGGCGTCGACCTGGACGCCGTACCGGGTGCGCAGCCGCTCCAGCGCGAGGTCCTGGTGGGCCTCGCCCAGACACCACAGGACGACCTGGTGGGTGTGCGGGTTCTGCTCCAGCCGCATGGTCGGATCCTCGGCGACGAGCCGGGCCAGGCCCTGGGACAGCTTGTCCTCGTCGGCCTTGCTGTGTGCCTCGATGGCGAGGGGGAGCAGCGGGTCGGGCATGGTCCAGGGCTCCATCAGGAGCGGGTCGTCCTTGGCGGAGAGGGTGTCGCCGGTCTCCGCGCGCGTGAGTTTGGCCACGCAGGCCAGGTCGCCCGCGATGCAGTGGTTCAGGACGCGCTGCTGTTTGCCGAAGGGGGAGCTCAGGGCGCCGATCTTCTCGTCGACGTCATGGTCCTCGTGGCCCCTGTCTTCGAGCCCGTGGCCGCTGACGTGCACGGTCGCCTCGGGTCGCAGGGTGCCGGAGAAGACGCGGACGAGCGAGACGCGGCCGACGTACGGGTCGGAGGAGGTCTTGACGACCTCGGCGACGAGCGGCCCGTCCGGATCGCAGGTGACGGCGGGGCGGGGGGAGCCGTCGGGGGCGGTGACGTTCACGGCGGGGCGTTCCGGGGGAGTGGGGAAGCCGCCGGTGACCAGTTCGAGGAGCTCCACGGTGCCCAGGCCCTGCTTGCCCCCGTCGGCGGCGGGGGCCGCCATCAGGACGGGGTGGAAGGTGCCGCGGGCGACGGCCCGCTCCAGGTCGTCCACGAGGGTCTTGAGGTCGATGTCCTCGCCGCCGAGGTAGCGGTCCATGAGGCTCTCGTCCTCGCTCTCGGCGATGATCCCCTCGATCAGGCGGGAACGGGCGCCGTCGATGAGGGCGCGCTCCTGCGGATCAGGGTCGCGTTCCACGCGGGTGCCGGAGGAGTACTCGTACACGCGCTGGGAGAGCAGGCCGAGCAGACCGGTGACGGGGGCGTGGCCGTCGGCGCCGGCGGGGCCGTGCAGGGGCAGGTAGAGGGGGATGACGGCATCGGGGTCGTCGGCGCCGAAGATCTCGCCGCAGACGGCCGTCATCTGGGTGTAGTCGGAACGGGCCGCCTCCAGGTGGGTGACGACGATGGCGCGCGGCATGCCCACGGCCTCGCATTCGTCCCAGACCATGCGGGTGGCCCCGTCGACGCCGTCCGAGGCGGAGACGACGAAAAGGGCCGCGTCCGCGGCGCGCAGACCGGCCCTGAGCTCACCGACGAAGTCGGCGTATCCGGGGGTGTCCAGGATGTTGATCTTGATCCCGCCCCATTCGACGGGGACGAGGGAGAGCTGGACGGAGCGTTGTCGGCGGTGCTCGATCTCGTCGTAGTCGGAGACGGTCCCGCCGTCCTCGACCCGGCCCGCCCGGTTGACCGCTCCGGCGGTCAGGGCGAGGGCTTCGACCAGCGTGGTCTTGCCGGATCCGCTGTGGCCGACCAGCACGACGTTCCGTATGGAGGTCGGCCGGTCGGCCGTCAGTGCCCTGCCGGCGGCTCCGGCTTGGTGTGATGTGGCTCCCATGATTCTCGTGCCTCCCGGTGGTGACGGTGAGGAGGTGGGTGTCCTTCGAGCTTTGCACCGCTGTCACACCGCGTCCATACGTCGTACCCGAGAGGGCCCCGTCAGGGGCACGGGGCGGGACGGAATCCCGAAGCGGAAGGAACCGGTGGGTGCGCGGCGTCCCCGGGGCGGCGTGCCGGCTACGATGGGCCAGCCGGTGGCCGTGGTGGCCGCGCGGCCCAGCGACCCTCCGGGAAGGCCATGCTGAACAAGTACGCGCGTGCATTCTTCACGCGTGTTCTCACGCCATTCGCCGCTTTTCTGCTCCGGCGGGGGGTGAGCCCGGATGCGGTGACCTTGATCGGCACGGCCGGTGTGGTGGCCGGAGCGCTGTTCTTCTTCCCCCGGGGAGAGTTCTTCTGGGGAACCATCACCATCACCGTCTTCGTCTTCTCCGACCTGGTGGACGGGAACATGGCCCGCCAGGCCGGGATCTCCAGCCGCTGGGGCGCGTTCCTCGACTCCACCCTCGACCGGGTTGCGGACGCGGCGATCTTCGGCGGCCTCGCGCTCTGGTACGCGGGCTCCGGGAACGACAACGCGCTGTGCGCGGTCGCGATCTTCTGTCTGGCCAGCGGCCAGGTGGTCTCGTACACGAAGGCCCGCGGCGAGTCGATCGGCCTGCCGGTGGCCGTCAACGGGCTCGTCGAACGGGCCGAGCGCCTGGTGATCTCGCTGGTCGCGGCCGGTCTGTCCGGGCTGCAGACCTTCGGCGTGCCCTCCTGGATCGGGGTGCTGCTGCCGATCGCGCTGTGGGCCGTGGCGGTGGGCTCGCTCGTCACGCTGATCCAGCGCGTGGTCACCGTACGCCGGGAGTCGGCGGAGGCGGACGCGGCGGCCTCCCACGCAGAGGGCGGTGCCGCCTGATGGGCAAGGCACAGGACAAGCTGGTCGACGCGGTGTACGGGCTCGGCTGGGCCGGAGTGAAGAAGCTGCCCGAGCCGGCCGCCGTGGCCCTCGGCCGCCGCATCGCCGACTACGCCTGGAAGCGGCGCGGCAAGAGCGTGCTGCGCCTGGAGTCGAACCTGGCCCGGGTGGTCCCCGACGCCACGCCCGAGCGGCTGCGCGAGCTGTCGCGGGCCGGGATGCGCTCGTACATGCGGTACTGGATGGAGTCCTTCCGGCTGCCGACGATGGATCCGAAACGGTTCGGCGAGGACGTCCAGCTCAAGGACGACCACATCCTCCGCGAGGCCATCGCCTCCGGGCGCGGGGTCATCGCGGCCCTCCCGCACCTGGCCAACTGGGACCTCGCCGGTGCCTGGGTCACCGGCCACCTTGGCACCCCCTTCACCACGGTCGCCGAACGCCTCAAGCCGGAATCGCTGTACGACCGCTTCGTGGCCTACCGAGAGAGCCTGGGCATGGAGGTGCTGCCGCACAGCGGCGGCGCCGCCTTCGGCACCCTCGCCCGCCGGCTCCGCTCCGGTGGCCTGATCTGCCTGGTCGCGGACCGGGACCTGTCGGCCTCCGGGGTCGAGGTGGACTTCTTCGGCGGGGCGGCGCGCATGCCGGCCGGGCCGGCGCTGCTGGCGCAGCAGACCGGGGCGATATTGCTCCCGGTGACCCTGTACTACGGGGACTCGCCGAAGATGTACGGCCGGATCCACCCCGAGGTGGAGGTGCCGAAGACCGGAACACGGGTCGAGAAGACCGACGCCATGACGCAGGCGCTCGCGGACGCCTTCGCCTGGGGCATCGCCGAGCACCCGGAGGACTGGCACATGCTGCAGCGGCTGTGGTTGGACGACCTGGACGACCGAGGGGAGCGCCCGTAGTGAAGATCGGCATCGTGTGCCCGTACTCGTGGGACGTGCCGGGCGGCGTCCAGTTCCACATCCGCGACCTGGCGGAGCACCTGATCCGCCTCGGCCACGAGGTGTCGGTCCTGGCCCCGGCCGACGACGAGACCCCGCTGCCGCCCTACGTGGTCTCGGCGGGCCGGGCCGTCCCCGTCCCGTACAACGGCTCCGTCGCCCGCCTGAACTTCGGATTCCTCTCCGCCGCGCGGGTGCGCCGCTGGCTGCACGACGGCACCTTCGACGTGATCCACATCCACGAGCCCGCCTCACCCTCCCTGGGGCTGCTGTCCTGCTGGGCGGCGCAGGGGCCGATCGTGGCCACCTTCCACACCTCGAACCCGCGCTCGCGGGCGATGATCGCGGCGTACCCGATCCTCCAGCCGGCGCTGGAGAAGATCAGCGCGCGGATCGCGGTGAGCGAGTACGCGCGGCGCACCCTGGTCGAGCACCTGGGCGGGGACGCGGTCGTCATCCCCAACGGCGTCGACGTGGACTTCTTCGCCAAGGCCGACCCGAACCCCGAGTGGTCCGGCCAGACCCTGGGCTTCATCGGCCGCATCGACGAACCCCGCAAGGGGCTGCCCGTCCTGATGGCGGCCTTCCCGAAGATCGTGGAGGCCTGCCCGGACGTACGGCTGCTCGTGGCGGGCCGCGGCGATGAGGAGGAGGCCGTGGCGACCCTCCCGGCGGACCTCCGCTCCCGCGTCGAATTCCTCGGGATGGTCTCGGACGAGGACAAGGCCCGCCTGCTGCGCAGCGTGGACGTGTACGTCGCCCCGAACACGGGCGGCGAGAGCTTCGGCATCATCCTGGTCGAGGCCCTCTCGGCGGGCGCGGCGGTCCTCGCCTCCGACCTGGACGCCTTCGCGCAGGTCCTGGACCAGGGCGGCGCGGGCGACCTCTTCGCCAACGAGAACGCGGACGCCCTCGCGGAGGGCGCCATCGCCCTCCTGCGCGACCCGGCACGCCGCGAGGAACTCAGCACCCGCGGCTCGGCCCACGTCCGCCGCTTCGACTGGTCCACGGTCGGGGCGGACATCCTGGCGGTCTACGAGACGGTCACGGACGGCGCGGCGGCGGTGGCCACGGACGAACGCGTCCCGCTCCGCACCAGGCTGGGCTTCTCCCGCGATTAGGGCATCTCCCGCCGGCTCGTGAACTGGCTGGCTTCCCAAGGTCGTTCGGGGTAAATCCGTGACGCGTGCACAGTTCCCCGCTGTGGGTAACCTCAGCTCGTACAGCAGGGATGCCGGGGGGAGTCGCCATGTCCATCAGGCCGCGCTATCGACGGGTTTCGGCCGTTACAGCGCCAGCTCTTCAACCGTGAGGGCCTGCTCGCCGTGTACGACGAAGAGCTCACGCGGATCTCGCCACGCGCGAGGATTCTCAACGTCGTAGGAGTCGGGGGCATCGGGAAGACCCGGGCCGAGGCGCTGATGGCACAGGCGAAGGACGAGTACCGCACGGCAGAAGCGGTGATCGGCCTCGCCAACATCAGGACGAACCAGGCTGAACTATTGGTGGTCACCGACCCCGAGGCAGCCGTCCAGGAAGCGGGCGTGGCGCTCGAAGTGCAGAGGGAACTCGGCGCTCAGCACGAGATCGGCAAGGTGTACACAGCCATGGGGACCGCGCAGATCCGGCTCGGACAGCTGGACAGGGCGGAGCTGTCCTTAGCCAACGCCAATGCGGCGCTCGACCGTGCCGGATACCGATCGGGCCGCGCCCGGGCGGACACGTTCAGGGCGTTCCTCCATCTGAGGCGCGGAGACGGGCAGGCGACACGGGAGCTTCTGCGTCACGTGGCCCGGGAGTTCGAGGAATGTGAGGTCCATCCTTCGCTGATCCTGGCCATCCACCGTGCATCGGAACGGATCGGGCCGGCGGATCCGGAGATCGCGGCGGCAGCGGAGCGGGCTCGCCCATCCCTCCGGGTTCTGGGCACGGCAGAGGACTTGGAACGGCGCACCGAAGAGGTTCTGTCTATGTTCATCGAGGTGAACTCGTGACGTGGGTCGATCTGTACAGCCAGGCACTCGCCGCGGATGACGCCGCCGCGGGGTACTACAACCGCAATGTGGGAGTGAGGACGGCCGACGGAAAGGTCAATGTCCGTATCCCCCTGGAGGCCGCCGACACCATGGACGTGCGGCTCTGGAGGGAGGAGGACGTCCTCGCCTGCATCCGGCCCTATGTAGGCCGCGTGCCGGAACTGCGCCACGTTTCCGAAGAGCCGCGGTTCCAGGTCCATCACTTCATCGAGGGCCGAGTCCTCGACACGTTCTCACCACGGGGCAGTTCCGTTCCCGCGAACGTGATGGCCGACGTGGTCGAGCTGATGGACCAGCTGGTGCGCATGCCGCCGGAGAAGGCTCCTCGGCTACCGGATCACTGGCCCGTCTCGGGCGACAGCGGTGCCTTCGGACGACTGCTGGCGGGCCTTACCCAAGAGGTGTATTCGGCCCACGTCGCGGAATACGGAGAAGCCTTTGCCGACCTCGGGATCCCCGATACCCCGCTGGCCGTGGTCGAGCCGCTCTGGGACACACTCACGCCGCGCCCCTTCTCCGTCCTCCATGCCGATCTCCACCGCAAGAACATGATCGTGACCGACGGTGTCACCTGGTTCCTCGACTGGGAGCTCGCCTTGTGGGGTGACCCGATGTACGAGATCGGGATCCATTTCCACAAGATGGACTATCCCCATGACCAGCAGGCCGAGGTGTTCCATCGGTGGCGGGAGCAGCTGCCTGCTCAGGCGACGGCAGGTCCCCTCGGTGACCTGGAGCTGTACATGGCTCACGAGCGGATCAAATCGGCGATCGTCGACACGGTCCGCTACTCCAAGCAGCTCGCGGCCGCCTCGCGGCCCGAGCGAGACTTCCTCCTGGGGAGGCTTGCGAAGAAGGCCAACGCAGCCCGCAGGGTGTGGGGATCGCCAGCGGATCTGACTCAGACCCGGGTCGCCGCCATCCTCGCTCCCTGGGAGGGATGACCGTGGACGCCGTCGCACTGTACGCAGAGGCTTGCGAGCGGGGTACCGAGCTCTCAGGACACTACAACCGCAATGTCAAGGTGCAGGCCGACACCGGCCCCGTGATCGTACGCATCCGTGCGGGGGAGTCGGAGCCCATGGACCTCCGACTCTGGCCCGAAGCCGAGGTGCTCAGGGCCATCGCTCCATGGGTCAAGTCGGCGCCACGCCTGCTGCATGCGGGCACCGGCCCCGATATCCAGGTCCACGAGTTCGTCGCGGGCCGACGCATCGACGAACTCGTCCCCCCGGGCAAGCCACTGCCCGATGCGGTGCTCAAGGGCATCGAATCGTTCTTCGGTGACCTGCTGCGGGTACCGCTGTCCGCTTTGCCCGCGGTCCCGGGCCACTGGCCGGGGGACGGGGACACAGCAGGCTTCGCCGAGCGCCTGCTCGGTCTCCTCGGCAAGATCCGTCAAAGGGGCCACCGAGGGGCCGGAGAGCTGTACGAGGCGCTGCGCGTCCCCGACGATCCGTGCGGCCCGCTGCGGGACAGGGCGCAAGGCTTGGCAGAGCGCCGATCTAGCCTCCTGCACGCGGACATCCACCGAAAGAACATGATCCTGACCGACGAAGGCGACGTCGCCTTTCTCGACTGGGAGCTCTCCCTGTGGGGCGATCCGGTGTACGACCTTGCCGACCACATCCACAAGATGTCGTACTCCCAGGCCGAACGGACCTTGGTGACCGACGGGTGGATCCGGTCCGCGCCGGAGGAGTGCCGCAGCAACTGGCGGGTCGATCTCGACTACTACCTCGCCTACGAGGCGGTGAAATCCGCTGTCGTGGACACCGTGCGATGGGGTCGGCGCATCGCCACGGCGCATGATGCGCCGGGCAGAAGGGCGCTTTCCACGGAGCTTGCAGGCAAGCTCGCCGCGGCAGCCCCGCACTGGGCGGCCGAGGGTGTCCCTCCCGTACCCGCGCCCGAGGAGATCGAGGACGCGGTAGCGCGCTGCGTCACCTGAGGGAACCCGGCCCGTCCGAGAGCGCGGCAAGGAAAGGTAAAGTCGCCGCCCGTGATCGAAACCCTTGTCTGGATTGCCCTCGCTCTCGGAGTGGTCGGGGTCTACCTCAGTTGGACCGCAGGACGGCTCGACCGGCTGCACTCGCGGATGGACGCCTCGCGCGCCGCGCTCGACGCGCAGCTCGTACGGCGGGCCTCCGTGGTGCTGGAGGTGGCGACCTCCGGGGCCCTGGATCCCGCGTCCTCCCTGGTGCTGTACGAGGCCGCGCACGCGGCGCGGCAGGCCGAGGAGGAGAACCGGGAGGTCGCCGAGAGCGAGCTCAGCCAGGCCCTGCGGGCGGTGTTCTCCGACGCCGACCAGGTCGAGGTGCTGAAGGCGGCCCCGGGGGGCGTGGAGGCCGCCGAGGACCTGGCGGCGGCGGTGCGGCGGGTGCCGATGGCGCGCCGGTTCCACAACGACGCCGTACGGGCCGCACGCGCCCTGCGCAGGCACCGCAAGGTGCGCTGGTTCCGGCTGGCCGGGCACGCCCCGTTCCCGCTCGCCTTCGAGATGGACGACGAGCCTCCGGCCGACCTCGCGGACCGGCCCGCATAGCAGGGTGACGGCGGGCCGCGACAGGCCGCAATGGACCGCAATGGACCAGTCGAGGGGCCACCTGCTCCATATTGGCCCTTGCAGTGGCCTGGTCAGCCGGGGTTTCCTCTGCCAGTAGTACCCGCCCCCTTTTCGAGTTCCCTTCGAGTGAGGTCAATCCGTGAGCACGCTTCCCACCACCCCCCAGTCCGCTGAGTCGGCCATCGGCACCTCGCGCGTCAAGCGCGGCATGGCCGAGCAGCTCAAGGGCGGTGTGATCATGGACGTGGTCAACGCCGAGCAGGCGAAGATCGCCGAGGACGCCGGCGCCGTGGCCGTCATGGCCCTGGAGCGGGTCCCCGCCGACATCCGCAAGGACGGCGGCGTGGCGCGCATGTCGGACCCGAACATGATCGAAGAGATCATCGAGGCCGTCTCCATCCCCGTCATGGCCAAGTCCCGCATCGGCCACTTCGTCGAGGCCCAGGTCCTCCAGTCCCTCGGTGTCGACTACATCGACGAGTCCGAGGTCCTGACCCCGGCCGACGAGGTCAACCACTCCGACAAGTGGGCGTTCACCACCCCCTTCGTCTGCGGTGCCACCAACCTGGGCGAGGCCCTGCGCCGCATCGCCGAGGGCGCGGCCATGATCCGCTCGAAGGGCGAGGCCGGCACCGGCAACGTCGTCGAGGCCGTCCGCCACCTGCGCCAGATCAAGAACGAGATCGCCAAGCTGCGCGGCTTCGACAACAACGAGCTGTACGCCGCCGCCAAGGAGCTGCGCGCCCCGTACGAGCTCGTCAAGGAAGTAGCCGAGCTCGGCAAGCTCCCGGTCGTGCTGTTCTCCGCCGGTGGCGTCGCCACCCCGGCCGACGCCGCCCTGATGCGCCAGCTCGGCGCCGAGGGTGTCTTCGTCGGCTCCGGCATCTTCAAGTCGGGCGACCCGGCCAAGCGCGCCGCCGCCATCGTGAAGGCCACCACCTTCTACGACGACCCGAAGATCATCGCGGACGCCTCCCGCAACCTGGGCGAGGCCATGGTCGGCATCAACTGCGACACGCTGCCCGAGGCCGAGCGCTACGCCAACCGCGGCTGGTAATCACCTCATGACGAACACACCCGTGATCGGTGTCCTGGCACTCCAGGGCGACGTACGGGAGCACCTGATCGCCCTGGCCGCGGCTGACGCCGTGGCCAGGCCGGTCCGGCGTCCCGAGGAGCTCGCCGAGGTCGACGCCCTGGTGATCCCCGGCGGCGAGTCCACGACCATGTCGAAGCTCGCCGTGCTGTTCGGCATGCTGGAGCCGCTGCGCGAGCGCGTGGCAGCCGGCATGCCCGTGTACGGCACCTGCGCCGGCATGATCATGCTCGCGGACAAGCTCCTGGACGGCCGTGAGGACCAGGAGACCCTGGGCGGCATCGACATGATCGTCCGCCGCAACGCCTTCGGGCGGCAGAACGAGTCCTTCGAGGCGAAGATCGACTTCGCGGGGATCGAGGGCGGCCCCGTCGAGGGCGTCTTCATCCGCGCCCCGTGGGTCGAGTCCGTCGGAGGCGCCGCCGAGGTGCTCGCCACGTACGACGGCCACACGGTCGCCGTACGCCAGGGCAACGTCCTTGCGACCTCGTTCCACCCCGAGTTGACCGGCGACGATCGCGTTCACGCGTACTTCGTCGACATGGTGCGCGCTGGGCTGTGACCCGGTCCCGGTAGGATCGGGCACGAACACTGTTGGTTACGCGAAGGAGACAGGCGGATGTCCGGCCACTCTAAATGGGCTACGACGAAGCACAAGAAGGCCGTGATCGATGCCAAGCGCGGCAAGCTCTTCGCGAAGCTGATCAAGAACATCGAGGTCGCGGCCCGTATGGGCGGTGCCGACATCGACGGCAACCCGACGCTCTTCGACGCCGTTCAGAAGGCCAAGAAGCAGTCGGTCCCGAACAAGAACATCGACTCCGCGGTCAAGCGCGGCGGCGGCCTCGAGGCCGGCGGCGCCGACTACGAGACGATCATGTACGAAGGCTACGGCCCGAACGGTGTCGCGGTGCTCATCGAGTGCCTCACCGACAACCGCAACCGTGCCGCCTCCGACGTCCGCGTCGCCATGACCCGCAACGGCGGCTCCATGGCCGACCCGGGCTCGGTCTCGTACCTGTTCAACCGCAAGGGCGTCATCCTGCTGCCCAAGGCCGAGCTCACCGAGGACGACGTCCTGGGTGCGGTCCTGGACGCCGGTGCCGAAGAGGTCAACGACAACGGCGAGACCTGGGAGATCATCAGCGAGGCCACCGACCTGGTCGCGGTCCGCACCGCGCTCCAGGAAGCCGGCATCGACTACGACTCCGCGGACTCCAGCTTCGTCCCGACCATGCAGGTCGAGCTCGACGAAGAGGGCGCCCGCAAGATCTTCAAGCTGATCGACGCGCTCGAGGACAGTGACGACGTCCAGAACGTCTTCGCCAACTTCGACGTCTCGGACGAGGTCATGGAGAAGGTCGACGCGTAACGCTGCCGCGAGCAGAGCGGAACCGGCGGGCCGACAGGACACACCCTGTCGGCCCGCCGTCGCATTGTCAGTGGAGGCGGATAGCCTGACGGCGTCAATCGGGTGTGCGCCCGATTTCGGACCACAACCATCAATTGAGCAGCCACGATGGCGATCGGCCACCTCCGCGAGAGCGGCGGCGGTTCAGCCGCGAAAGGGGGGCGCGCGGTGCGCGTACTGGGTGTGGACCCGGGGCTGACGCGGTGCGGTGTCGGCGTGGTCGAGGGAGTCGCCGGACGGCCCCTGACCATGATCGGCGTCGGCGTCGTGCGGACGCCCGCAGACGCCGAGCTGGGGCACCGGCTCGTCGCCATCGAGCGCGGCATCGAGGAATGGCTCGACACGCACCAGCCGGAATTCGTCGCCGTGGAGCGGGTGTTCAGCCAGCACAACGTCCGCACCGTGATGGGCACCGCCCAGGCCAGCGCCGTCGCCATGCTGTGCGCGGCGCGCCGGGGGATACCGGTCGCCCTGCACACCCCCAGCGAGGTCAAGGCCGCCGTCACCGGAAGCGGCCGGGCCGACAAGGCACAGGTCGGTGCCATGGTGACCAGGCTGCTGCGGCTGGCCGAGCCGCCCAAGCCCGCCGACGCCGCCGACGCCCTCGCCCTCGCCATCTGCCACATCTGGCGGGCCCCCGCCCAAAACCGCCTCCAGCAGGCGGTCGCCCAGCACGCCTCGAAAGGCCGTATGTAGATGATCGCCTTCGTCAGCGGCCCCGTCGCCGCGCTCACCCCCACCCTGGCCGTGATCGAGGTCGGCGGGGTGGGGATGGCCGTGCAGTGCACCCCGAACACCATCGCGGGCCTGCGCATGGGGGAGCAGGCGAAGCTCGCGACCTCCCTGGTCGTCCGGGAGGACTCGCTCACCCTGTACGGCTTCGCCGACGACGACGAGCGGCAGGTCTTCGAGCTGCTCCAGACGGCGAGCGGGGTCGGGCCGAGGCTGGCGCAGGCGATGCTCGGGGTGCACAGTCCGGACGCGCTTCGCCTGGCCGTCGAGTCGGGGGACGAGAAGGCGCTGACCGCCGTTCCCGGCATCGGGAAGAAGGGCGCGCAGAAGCTGCTGCTGGAGCTGAAGGGCAAGCTGGGCGCGGCCCCCGCGGTCGTCGGCGCCCAGCGGGTGCCGGCGGCCGGTCCGGCGCCGTGGACGGAGCAGCTCTCGGCCGCGCTCATCGGCCTCGGCTACGCCTCCCGCGAGGCGGAGGAGGCCGTCTCGGCGGTGACGCCGCAGGCGGAGGCCGCCATCGCCGCCGGTGGCAGCGCCCCCGTGCCGCAGCTCCTGCGGGCCGCACTCCAGTCCCTGAACCGGGCGCGCTGACGGGCTCGCCGCTGCACGGGCCCGTCCCCTACCCGCCCTTCCACCGTTCCCCGGGCTCTGCCCGGACCCCGCGCCTCAAACGCCGGCGGGGCTCAAAGACCCCGGGGCTCCGCCCCGGACCTCGCGCCTCAAACGCCGGCGGGGCCGGATACTTCAGCCCGTCCGGCGTTTGAGGACCGGGGTCCGGGGCGGAGCCCCGGGAAACGGAGAAAGGGCGGGGCGGGGAGCAGCTCCGCGCAGCGGCCCACGCGCAGCCACAGCCCCCGCACAGACCACCGCACAGACGCAGAAGGCAGACTGACACCGTGAACTGGGATGACGAGAGCGACCGCATTGTCGCGCCCGCAGCGGACGGCGAGGACACCGCCGTCGAGGCGGCGCTGCGACCCAAGGACCTCGGGGAGTTCGTCGGGCAGGAGAAGGTCCGCCAGCAGCTGGACCTCGTCCTCAAGGCCGCCAGGCAGCGCGGAGCCACCGCCGATCACGTCCTGCTCTCCGGTGCGCCCGGCCTCGGCAAGACCACGCTGTCGATGATCATCGCGGCCGAGATGGGCGCGCCCATCCGGATCACCTCCGGCCCCGCCATCCAGCACGCCGGCGACCTCGCCGCCATCCTCTCCTCCCTCCAGGAGGGCGAGGTCCTCTTCCTCGACGAGATCCACCGCATGTCCCGGCCCGCCGAGGAAATGCTGTACATGGCCATGGAGGACTTCCGGGTCGACGTGATCGTGGGCAAGGGGCCGGGGGCCACCGCCATTCCCCTGGAGCTGCCGCCGTTCACCCTGGTCGGGGCGACCACCCGGGCCGGCCTGCTGCCGCCGCCGCTGCGCGACCGGTTCGGGTTCACCGGGCACATGGAGTTCTACGCCCCCGAGGAGCTGGAACGGGTCATCCACCGCTCCGCCGGCCTCCTCGACGTCGAGATCGACACCGCCGGCGCCGCCGAGATCGCGGGCCGCTCCCGCGGCACCCCCCGCATCGCCAACCGCCTGCTGCGCCGCGTCCGCGACTACGCCCAGGTGCGGGCCGACGGGGTGATCACCCGCGAGGTGGCCGGAACCGCCCTCCAGGTGTACGAAGTGGACGGGCGCGGGCTCGACCGGCTCGACCGGGCCGTGCTGGAGGCGCTGCTCAAGCTGTTCGGCGGCGGACCCGTCGGGCTGTCCACCCTCGCCGTGGCCGTCGGCGAGGAGCGGGAGACCGTGGAGGAGGTGGCCGAGCCCTTCCTCGTACGCGAGGGGCTGCTGGCGCGCACCCCCCGCGGACGGGTCGCGACCCCCGCCGCATGGGCCCACCTGGGACTTGTCCCGCCGCAGCACGGCGGGAGTGGATCAAGCGGACAACAGGGCTTGTTCGGGGCCTGACGGCGCGGAGGTTCGCTCCCTCAGGAACTGCGGTGCCATGCTGGGCGTTGTTCCATCGGTGCGGACTCGCCTAGACTCCGCCGATGCCGACCCTTCGGGTCGGTGTGCCCACCCCCGTAGAAAAGGCCGCCGTCCGCGTGCGGTCGTGCGAAGGAACCTCGTCCCGTGAATCTCGTGACACTCCTCCCGTTCATCGTGCTCATCGGGGCGATGATCCTGATGACCCGCTCCGCCAAGAAGAAGCAGGCCCAGGCCGCGCAGATGCGCGACCAGATGACGCCCGGTACCGGGGTCCGCACCATCGGCGGCATGTACGCCACGGTGAAGGAGATCGGCGACGACACCGTCACCCTCGAGGTGGCTCCCGGCGTCCACGCGATCTACGCGAAGAACGCCATCGGCGCCGTCCTGGAGGACGCGGAGTACAACCGCATCGTCCACGGCATCAGCGACGATCTCTCGACGGACTCGCCGGTCGTCCCGGACGACGCTTCTTCCCTCACCGAGGCTCCCGCCGAGGACGAGGCGCCCAAGCTCGACCTGGGCAAGAAGGACGAGCCCAAGAAGGACGAGCCCAAGGACGGCAAGGCCGACGGCGAGGCCGACGCGAAGTAGCGCGCGGCCGGGGACCGCGAGGGCGCCTGATCGGTGGCCGTCGCGGTCCTGGTCAGTGACCCACTTCTGCGGGGGGCAGGGGTCCCCACCACACATTTCGTGGCCGTCCGCGCGCTGACCCGGCGCAGGACGGTTGGACAGGGAGAAACGACAAGGTGGCAGCACCGAAGAAGGGCCGGCGGCCCACGGGGGCTCAGGGGAGGCCGGGGCGCGCCCTGGCGATCATCCTGATCGCGATGGTGGCGCTCACCGCGGGGATGTTCGTCTCCAAGCAGACGACTCCCCGGCTCGGCATCGACCTCGCCGGCGGCACGAGCATCACGCTCAAGGCCAAGAGCGAGCCCGGCAAGCCGGACGCGATCAACGAGACCAACATGAACACGGCGGTCGGCATCATCGAGCGCCGAGTCAACGGTCTCGGTGTTTCGGAGGCCGAGGTCCAGACGCAGGGCCGCGACCACATCATCGTGAACATCCCGAAGGGGATGAACGAGAAGCAGGCCCGCGAGCAGGTCGGCACCACCGCCCAGCTGTACTTCCGCCCGGTGCTCGCCTTCGCGGACGGCGCTCCCGCCGCCCCCGAGAGCACGCAGAGCCCGAGCCCGTCCGCGAGCGGTTCCGGCGCCCCCAAGGCCGAGGGCAGCAAGTCCCCGTCGGCCACCCCGTCGTCCAGCGCCACTTCCCAGGGCCGCGCGGTCAGTGAGGCCCTCAAGGCCCCGTCCGCGACCCCCTCGCCCTCCGCGAGCGAGTCGAAGAAGGCAGACGACAACAAGGCCACCCCGTCCGCGACGCCGCCCGCGGCGACTCCGTCCGCCACCCCTTCGGGTGACGCGGCCGCCGCCGCCGACCTCCAGGCCAAGTTCGCGGCGCTCGACTGCACCGACGAGAAGCAGCGCGCCGCCATCAAGGGCGCCAAGCCGGGCGAGCCCACGCTCGCCTGCGGCAAGCGCGGCAACGCCTGGGGCAAGTGGGTGCTCGGTCCGGCAGCCGTCGAGGGCAAGGACGTCAAGAGCGCCAAGGGAGTCATCGACCAGCAGGCCGGCGCCTGGATCGTCACGATGAACTTCAACGACAAGGGTGCCGACGCCTTCGCCAAGGTGACCGGTGAGCTCGCGGCCAAGCAGTCCCCGCAGAACCAGTTCGCGATCGTGCTCGACGGCGACGTCGTCTCCGACCCGTCCGTCAGCGGCGCGATCCTGGGCGGCAACGCCCAGATCTCCGGTGGCTTCAACCAGCAGTCCGCGCAGGACCTGGGCAACATGCTCTCCTACGGCGCCCTGCCGCTCTCCTTCAGCGAGGACAGCGTCACCACCGTCACCGCCGCCCTCGGCGGCGAGCAGCTGAAGGCCGGTCTGATCGCCGGCGCCATCGGCCTGCTCCTCGTGGTGATCTACCTGGTGGTCTACTACCGGGGCCTGGCGCTCGTCGCGATCGTCAGCCTCATGGTCTCCGCGATCCTCACCTACACGATCATGGCGCTGCTCGGGAAGGGCATCGGCTTCGCGCTGAACCTGCCCGCCGTCTGCGGTGCGATCGTGGCGATCGGCATCACGGCGGACTCGTTCATCGTGTACTTCGAACGCATCCGCGACGAGATCCGCGAGGGCCGCACCCTGCGTCCGGCCGTCGAGCGTGCCTGGCCGCGTGCCCGGCGCACCATTCTGGTCTCCGACTTCGTGTCGTTCCTGGCGGCCGCGGTCCTGTTCATCGTCACCGTCGGCAAGGTGCAGGGCTTCGCCTTCACCCTGGGTCTGACCACCCTGCTCGACGTGGTCGTGGTGTTCCTCTTCACCAAGCCGATCATGACGCTGCTGGCCCGCACGAACTTCTTCGCCAGTGGTCACCCGTGGTCCGGCCTCGACCCGAAGCGGCTCGGCGCCAAGCCCCCGCTGCGCCGGTCCCGCCGTGCCGGCTCCGCCCCCGTCCCCGTCGACTCGAAGGAGGCGTGAGAGATGTCGAAGCTGGGAGATCTCGGCGCCAAGCTGTACCGCGGTGAGGTCGGCTACGACTTCATCGGCAAGCGCTTCCTCTGGTACGGCGTTTCCATCCTGATCACCATCACGGCGATCGTGGCCCTGGCCGTTCAGGGCCTCAACATGGGCATCGAGTTCAAGGGCGGTGCCGTCTTCACCACCCCGAAGACGGCCGTCTCCGTCGCCAAGGCGACCGAGGAGGCGGAGAAGGCCTCGGGCCACGACGCGATCGTCCAGGAACTCGGCACCGGCGGCCTGCGCATCCAGATCTCCGGTCTGGACACCGACTCCGCGTCCGACGTGAAGAAGACCCTCGCCACCGACCTCAAGGTCAACGAGGCGGACATCAACGCCGACCTGGTCGGCCCCAGCTGGGGCGAGCAGATCGCCAACAAGGCCTGGACGGGCCTCGGGATCTTCATGGTCCTCGTGGTGATCTACCTGGCCATCGCGTTCGAGTGGCGGATGGCCGTCGCGGCGCTGATCGCACTGATCCACGACCTCACCATCACCGTCGGCGTGTACGCGCTCGTCGGCTTCGAGGTCACGCCGGGCACCGTCATCGGTCTGCTCACGATCCTCGGTTACTCCCTCTACGACACCGTCGTCGTCTTCGACGGTCTCAAGGAGGGCTCGAAGGACATCACCAAGCAGACCCGCTACACGTACAGCGAGATCGCCAACCGCAGCATCAACGGCACCCTGGTCCGTTCGATCAACACCACGGTGGTCGCGCTGCTCCCCGTCGCCGCGCTGCTCTTCATCGGCGGCGGCTTCCTGGGCGCCGGCATGCTGAACGACATCTCGCTGTCGCTGTTCGTCGGCCTCGCGGCCGGTGCCTACTCGTCGATCTTCATCGCGACCCCGCTGGTCGTGGACCTGAAGGAGCGCGAGCCGGCGATGAAGGCCCTGAAGAAGCGGGTGCTCGCGAAGCGGGCGTCCGCGTCGGCCAAGGGCGAGTCCGCGGACGAGGGCACCGACTCCGGCGACGAGCCGCAGGTCGTGGCCCAGGGCCGGTCGGGTCGGCGCCGGTGACCGCGACGCTGTCCGAGGCCGTACGGGAGCTGCTCCTCAGCCGCATCAAGGACGTGCCGGACTACCCGAAGCCGGGCGTGATGTTCAAGGACATCACCCCGCTGCTGGCGGACCCGGAGGCGTTCGCCGCGCTGACGGACGTACTGGTGGAGCTGGCCGCGCGGTGCGGGGCGACGAAGATCGTCGGCCTGGAGGCGCGGGGATTCATCCTCGCCGCTCCGGTGGCGGTCCAGGCCGGGATCGGCTTCGTGCCGGTGCGCAAGGCCGGGAAGCTGCCGGGGGCGACGCTGGCCCAGTCGTACGAGCTGGAGTACGGCACGGCGGAGATCGAGGTCCACGCGGAGGACCTGTCGGCGGGTGACCGGGTCATGGTCATCGACGACGTCCTGGCCACCGGCGGCACCGCCGAGGCCTCGCTGTCCCTGATCCGGCGGGCCGGGGCCGAGGTCGCCGGCGTGGCGGTCCTGATGGAGCTGTCGTTCCTCCCGGGCCGGGCCAAGCTGGCGGACTCCCTGGCGGGGGCTCCGCTGGATGCGCTGATCGTGGTCTGACCCTTGCTCGCGGAGCGGCGGGTGTCCGGGACTTCCCGGGTGCCCGCCGCTTTCGTGTGCGGCGCCGCTGCCGGGGGCCGGCCCCCGGACCCCCGCTCCTCAAACGCCGGAGGGGCCGGATCTGCCCCGCCGTCCGCCGGGTGCGGGCGGAGCGCCGGATTCGCCGGCCGCCCGAGGCATGGGCGCGGGGAACGGGGGAGCGCAACGCTCGCTACCATGGGTTATCCGGACCTGACCGGGGCACCGGATCCCCCGAGGAGCGCTCTTGCCTGACGAGGTCCAGCCACTTTCCGCCGCGCAGCCCGACCCGCAGGCCGAGCAGGCCACGGCGGCCGCCGCCACGCCCCCGCCGGCCCCGCCGGTCAAGCCCGCGCCGGCGAAGTCGGCCGGGTCCTCCAACCGGGTGCGTGCCCGCCTCGCCCGCCTCGGCGTCCAGCGCTCGAACGCGTACAACCCGGTGCTGGAGCCGCTGCTGCGCATAGTCCGCAGCAACGACCCGAAGATCGAGACGTCGACGCTGCGCCAGCTCGAACAGGCCTACCAGGTCGCCGAGCGCTGGCACCGCGGTCAGAAGCGCAAGAGCGGCGACCCGTACATCACCCACCCGCTCGCGGTGACCACCATCCTCGCCGAGCTCGGCATGGACCCCGCCACCCTGATGGCCGGCCTGCTGCACGACACCGTCGAGGACACCGAGTACGGCCTGGAAGACCTGCGCCGAGACTTCGGCGACGCCGTGGCCCTGCTCGTCGACGGCGTCACCAAGCTCGACCGGGTGAAGTTCGGCGAGGCCGCGCAGGCCGAGACCGTCCGCAAGATGGTCGTGGCCATGGCCAAGGACCCGCGCGTCCTGGTCATCAAGCTTGCCGACCGGCTCCACAACATGCGCACGATGCGCTACCTCAAGCGGGAGAAGCAGGAGAAGAAGGCCCGCGAGACCCTCGAGATCTACGCCCCCCTGGCGCACCGCCTGGGCATGAACACGATCAAGTGGGAGCTCGAAGACCTCGCCTTCGCGATCCTCTACCCGAAGATGTACGACGAGATCGTCCGGCTCGTCGCCGAGCGCGCCCCCAAGCGCGACGAGTACCTCGCCGTCGTCACCGACGAGGTGATGGTCGACCTCAGGGCCGCCCGGATCAAGGCCACCGTCACCGGCAGGCCCAAGCACTACTACAGCGTCTACCAGAAGATGATCGTCCGCGGCCGTGACTTCGCGGAGATCTACGACCTGGTGGGCATCCGGGTGCTGGTCGACACCGTCCGGGACTGCTACGCCGCCCTCGGCACCGTGCACGCGCGATGGAACCCGGTCCCCGGCCGGTTCAAGGACTACATCGCGATGCCCAAGTTCAACATGTACCAGTCGCTCCACACGACGGTCATCGGACCCAGCGGCAAGCCCGTCGAACTCCAGATCCGCACCTTCGACATGCACCGCCGAGCCGAGTACGGCATCGCCGCGCACTGGAAGTACAAGCAGCAGACCGTCGCCGGCACCTCGAAGGTGCGCACCGACGTGCCCCAGGCCGCGAAGGGCAGCGCCGGCCAGGACACCGTCAACGACATGGCCTGGCTGCGCCAGCTCCTCGACTGGCAGAAGGAGACCGAGGACCCCGGCGAGTTCCTCGACTCGCTGCGCTTCGACCTCTCCCGCAACGAGGTCTTCGTCTTCACCCCCAAGGGCGACGTCATAGCGCTGCCCGCCGGCGCCACGCCCGTGGACTTCGCGTACGCCGTCCACACCGAGGTCGGCCACCGCACCATAGGGGCCCGGGTCAACGGCCGTCTGGTCCCGCTGGAGTCCACCCTCGACAACGGCGACCTCGTCGAGGTCTTCACCTCCAAGGCCGAGGGCGCCGGACCGTCCCGCGACTGGCTGGGCTTCGTCAAGTCCCCGCGGGCCCGCAACAAGATCCGCGCCTGGTTCTCCAAGGAGCGCCGCGACGAGGCGATCGAGCACGGCAAGGACGCCATCGCGCGGGCCATGCGCAAGCAGAACCTGCCGATCCAGCGCATCCTCACCGGCGACTCGCTCGTCACCCTCGCGCACGAGATGCGCTACCCCGACATCTCCTCCCTGTACGCGGCCATCGGCGAGGGCCACGTGGCCGCGCAGGGCGTCGTCCAGAAGCTGGTGGCGGCCCTCGGCGGCGAGGAGGCCGCCAACGAGGACATCGAGGAGTCGATCCCGCCGGCGCGCGCCCGCAGCAAGCGGCGCAGCAACGCCGACCCGGGTGTCGTGGTCAAGGGCGTCGACGACGTGTGGGTCAAGCTGGCCCGCTGCTGCACCCCCGTGCCGGGCGACCCCATCATCGGGTTCGTCACCCGCGGCAGCGGCGTATCGGTTCACCGCGCGGACTGCGTCAACGTCGACTCCCTCTCCCAGCAGCC
The DNA here is from genome assembly GCF_044762985.1 of Streptomyces sp. NPDC096339. Lineage (NCBI taxonomy): Bacteria > Bacillati > Actinomycetota > Actinomycetes > Kitasatosporales > Streptomycetaceae > Streptomyces > Streptomyces sp. NPDC096339. The sequence goes on from NZ_JBIWFI010000003.1 coordinate 173,360, forward strand.
CGAGCGGATACTGGAGGTCGAGTGGGCACCCACCCAGTCCTCGGTCTTCCTCGTCGCCATCCAGGTGGAGGCGCTGGACCGCTCCCGGCTGCTGTCGGACGTCACCCGCGTCCTGTCGGACCAGCACGTCAACATCCTGTCGGCCGCCGTCCAGACCTCCCGCGACCGGGTCGCCACCTCGCGCTTCACCTTCGAGATGGGCGACCCCAAGCACCTGGGCCACGTCCTGAAGGCCGTGCGGGGTGTGGAGGGCGTGTACGACGTCTACCGTGTGACCTCCGCGAGGCGACCGTAGGCGTAGCGGCCCGGACATGACGGTGGGCGCCACCCCCTCGGGGTGGCGCCCACCGTCATGTCATGCGGGGCACGGGGCCTTTCAGCCGCCGAACTCCTCCAGGCCCTTCAGCGCCTGGTCCAGCAGGGCCTGGCGGCCCTCCAGCTCACGCGCCAGCTTGTCGGCCTTCGCGTTGTTGCCGGCCGCGCGGGCCGCGTCGATCTGCGTGCGCAGCTTGTCGACCGCCGCCTGGAGCTGACCCGTCAGACCGGCCGCACGGGCCCGCGCCTCCGGGTTCGTACGGCGCCACTCGCCCTCCTCGGCCTCCTGGATCGCCCGCTCCACCGCGTGCATCCGGCCCTCGACCTTCGGCCGGGCGTCGCGCGGCACGTGGCCGATGGCCTCCCAGCGCTCGTTGAGGGAACGGAACGCGGCACGGGCCGCCTTCAGGTCCGTGATCGGAACGAGCTTCTCGGCCTCCTCGGCCAGCTCTTCCTTCAGCTTCAGGTTCTCGGTCTGCTCGGCGTCGCGCTCCGCGAACACCTCGCCGCGGGCCGCGAAGAACACGTCCTGCGCACCGCGGAAACGGTTCCACAGGTCGTCCTCGGCCTCGCGCTGCGCCCGGCCCGCCGCCTTCCAGTCCGCCATCAGCTCGCGGTAGCGGGCGGCCGTCGGACCCCAGTCGGTCGACTTCGACAGCGACTCGGCCTCCGCGACCAGCTTCTCCTTCACCTTGCGCGCGTCCTCGCGCTGCGCGTCCAGCGAGGCGAAGTGGGCCTTGCGACGCTTGGAGAAGGCCGAGCGGGCGTGCGAGAAGCGGTGCCACAGCTCGTCGTCCGACTTGCGGTCCAGGCGCGGCAGGCCCTTCCAGATGTCCACCAGCGCGCGCAGCCGCTCGCCGGCGCTGCGCCACTGGTCGCTCTGCGCCAGCTGCTCGGCCTCGACGACCAGCGCTTCCTTGGCCGTACGGGCCTCGTCCGCCTGCTTGGCCTTCTGGACCTTGCGCTCCTCGCGCCGCGACTCCACGGTCGCGACCAGCTTGTCCAGCCGTACGCGCAGGGCGTCGAGGTCGCCCACGGCGTGGTGCTCGTCGACCTGCGTCCGCAGGTGGTCGATCGCCGTCTGCGCGTCCTTGGCGGACAGATCAGTGGTCCGCACCCGCTTTTCGAGGAGGCCGATCTCGACCACCAGGCCCTCGTACTTGCGCTCGAAATAGGCCAGGGCCTCCTCAGGGGTGCCCGCCTGCCACGAGCCGACGACCTGCTCGCCGTCGGAAGTACGCACGTACACGGTGCCCGTCTCGTCGACTCGGCCCCACGGGTCGCTGCTCACAGCGCCTCCTCCACCTGATGCCCTTGAGGGGTCACCCCCGGGCATCGTCCACAGTTTCCTGGGGCGGGCAGCGCCCGCCCTGCACAACGCCAACATAGGCGACCGCCGGGCCGGCTGTCCGCATCCCGCACGACGGAATATCGGCGTAGGGGGGAAGCCGGCCGGGCCAATGCCGCGTTCCGTCAGTTCTGGGTGACGGTGCCCTTCTCGATCTTCACCTCGTTCTTCGGCGCCCCGTCCTGGCCGCCGTCGACCGTACCGGCCTTGGCGATCTCCTCGAGGACCTTCATGCCCGCCGCGTCGATCTTGCCGAAGGGGGTGTACGAGGGCGCCAGCGGGCTGTCCTTGTAGACCAGGAAGAACTGGCTGCCGCCCGAGCCGGGCCGGCCGGTGTTGGCCATGGCCACGGTGCCCGCCGGGTAGACGACCTGGCCCTGGTCGTTCGGCTTGCCCAGCGAGTCCAGGTTCTCGTCCGGGATGTTGTAGCCGGGGCCGCCCATGCCGGTGCCCTGCGGGTCACCGCACTGGAGCACGAAGATCCCGCCGGACGTCAGCCGGTGGCACTTCGTGTTGTCGAAGAAGCCCTTGTCGGCGAGCGACTTGAAGGAGTTCACGGTCTGCGGGGTCTTCGCCGCGTCCATCGTGAAGCCGATGTCGCCCGCGCTGGTCTTGAGGGCGAAGGTGTACTTCGCCTTCTCGTCGATCGCCATCGGAGGGGACGGGGACTGCTTGGGCGACGGCTCCGCGGACGGGCTCGCCGACGGCTCGGCCGCCTGGTCCTTCTTGTCGCTGTCGAAGACGCCGCCCACGATGAGGCCGACCAGCGTCGCGACGACCACGGCCACCGCCGCGCCGATCACCGCCATCCGCCGGCGCGCCTTCTGCCGGGCCTCGGCCCGGCGCTTCTGCTGGCGCTCGTACTTCTCCCTGGCGAGCTGTCGCCGCCGCTGATCGCTCGTGACCACCGGGTCGTCTCCTTGTGCGTCTCTGGTACCGCTGTCCGGGCTGGGCTAGCCCGTACCGTATATGGGTTAGCTGTGTGATGAAGGGCGCCGGTAGGCTCTGATCAGCAGCATTCCGATCTGCAAGCTCCCGCCGGACGACGATTGAGGACGAACGTGCTGATTGCCGGGTTCCCCGCCGGGGCCTGGGGGACCAACTGTTACGTGGTCGCCCCCGCCGCCGGTGAGGAGTGCGTCATCATCGACCCGGGCCACCAGGCCATCCAGGGTGTCGAGGAGACGCTGAAGAAGCATCGGCTCAAGCCCGTCGCGGTCGTGCTGACCCATGGCCACATCGATCATGTGGCCTCGGTGGTCCCGGTGTGCGGAGCACACGACGTACCGGCCTGGATCCACCCCGAGGACCGCTACATGATGAGCGACCCGGAGAAGGCGCTGGGCCGCTCCATCGGGATGCCGCTCATGGGTGAGCTGACCGTGGGGGAGCCGGACGACGTCCGGGAGCTGACGGACGGCGCCGGCCTGAAGCTGGCCGGAATGGACTTCTCCGTGGCGCACGCGCCGGGGCATACCAGGGGGTCGGTGACCTTCCGGATGCCCGAGCTGGCCGACATCCCGCCGGTCTTCTTCTCGGGTGACCTGCTCTTCGCCGGCTCCATCGGACGCACCGACCTGCCCGGCGGCTCCCACGCCGAGATGCTCGAGTCGCTGGCCCGCGTGTGCCTGCCGCTCGACGACTCGACCGTGGTGCTGTCCGGCCACGGTCCCCAGACCACCATCGGCCGTGAGCGCGCGACCAACCCGTACCTGCGGGAGGTCGCCGCCGGCCTGGCAGCGGACCCGACAGCCGCTCCACGACGAGGAATGTGACGAGAGTTTCGTGGCTACTTTTCAGGCCCCCAAGGGCACGTACGACCTGATCCCGCCGGTTTCCGTGAAGTACCTGGCGGTGCGCGAGGCCATCGCGGCCCCGCTCCGCAATTCCGGCTACGGCTACATCGAGACGCCCGGATTCGAAGACGTGGGCCTCTTCGCACGAGGCGTGGGCGAGTCCACCGACATCGTCTCCAAGGAGATGTACGCCTTCGAGACCAAGGGCGGCGACCAGCTCGCCCTGCGTCCCGAGGGCACGGCCTCCGTGCTGCGCGCGGCGCTGGAGGCGAGCCTGCACAAGAAGGGCAACCTGCCGGTCAAGCTCTGGTACTCGGGCTCGTACTACCGCTACGAGAAGCCGCAGGCGGGCCGCTACCGCCACTTCTCGCAGGTCGGTGCCGAGGCCATCGGAGCCGAGGACCCGGCGCTGGACGCCGAGCTGATCATCCTGGCCGACCAGGCGTACCGCTCGCTGGGCCTGCGCAACTTCCGGATCCTGCTGAACTCGCTGGGCGACAAGGAGTGCCGCCCGGTGTACCGGGAGGCGCTCCAGGCCTTCCTCGGCGGTCTCGACCTCGACGCGGAGACCGTCCGCCGCGCCGAGATCAACCCGCTGCGCGTCCTCGACGACAAGCGGACCGAGGTGCAGAAGCAGCTGGTCGGCGCGCCGATGCTGCGTGACTACCTGTGCGACGCGTGCAAGGCGTACCACGAGGAGGTGCGGGCGCTCGTGACGGCCGCCGGGGTCGCCTTCGAGGACGACGAGAAGCTGGTGCGCGGGCTGGACTACTACACCCGGACCACCTTCGAGTTCGTCCACGACGGTCTGGGTTCCCAGTCCGCGGTGGGCGGCGGCGGTCGCTACGACGGCCTGTCCGAAATGATCGGCGGACCGGCGCTGCCGTCGGTGGGTTGGGCGCTGGGCGTGGACCGCACGGTCCTCGCGCTCCAGGCCGAGGGAGTCGAGCTCGACATCCCGGCGTCGACCTCGGTGTTCGCGGTGGCCCTGGGCGAGGCGAAGCCGATTCTGTTCGGGCTGATCACCGAGCTGCGCAAGGCCGGCATCGCCGCCGACATGTCGTACGGGGGCAAGGGCCTCAAGGGCGCGATGAAGGACGCGAACCGCAGCGGTGCGCGCTTCGCGATCGTCGCCGGCGACCGCGACCTCGCCGAGGGCGTCGTCCAGCTCAAGGACATGGAGTCCGGCGAGCAGACGGCCGTGCCCGTCGCCGAGCTGGTCGACACCGTCCGGGCCCGCCTGGCCTGACGTACACCGCCGGAAGGGCGGGTGCGGGAAGGTTCTTCCCGCACCCGCCCTTCCGGCGTTCCACGGGCCGTCCTCAGCCGTCGCGCCGGTTCTTCCACCGGAAGGTCAGCAGGCACAGGACCAGCCCGCCGACGACCCAGGCCCCCAGGACCAGGGCGGTCTTCCCGTACTCCCAGCCGCCCGCCTGTTCGAGGACGGCGGCGGATTCGGGGAGGAACACGCCCCGCAGCCCCTGGCACATCCACTTCAGCGGGAACAGCGCTCCGATGTTCAGCAGCCAGTCGGGGATCTGGTTGACCGGGATGAAGACGCCGGAGATGAACTGCAGGATCAGGAACGGCAGCACCACCACGGAACTGGCGCTCTTCCCGGACTTGGGCAGACTGCTGACGGCGATGCCGAGCAGGGCGCAGCCGGCCAGCCCGAGTACGAAGATCCACGCGAAGGTGAGCCACTTCGAGGCCGACACGGGCAGGTCGAGCCCGAACAGGGTGGACCCGACGAGCAGCAGGACCGCGGTCTCGGCCAGCCCGGTGGCGAGCACCATCCACACCTTGCCGAGGAAGTACGCGGCCGGGGGCATCGGGGTCCCGCGCAGCCGGCGCAGCACCTTCTCGTCCCGTTCGACGGCGATCGAGATGCCGAGCGACTGGAAGCTCGTGGACATGATGCCGGCGGCGACCATGCCCGCCGCGTAGATCTGTGAGGCGGTGACCCCGGTGCCCTCGAACTCCTCGCCGAAGATCGAGGCGAAGAGGGCGAGGAAGACGATGGGGAAGGCGAAGGTGAAGATCACCGCGTCCCGCTGGCGGACGAACTGCTTGATCTCCAGGGCGCCCCGGCTCAGGCCCAGTGACCAGGCGCCGGGGAGGTCGGTCTTGGCGGTCGTGCTCATCGGGCTTCCTCCGGCTGGGCGGCTGCGTGCGTACCGGCCGACTGGGCGGGCACGGTGAGCTGACCCGTGAGGCGCAGGTAGACGTCCTCCAGGGTCGGGCGGGTGACCTTCAACCCCGGGACCTCGCCGCCGAAGCGGGCCGCGAGCTCGCCGACCGTACGGGTGGGGGTCTCGGTCGACACGCTCTGCGGGGCGCCGTCGGGGCCGGTCCACTCGACGGTGGCGCCCGTGCCGAAGCGGGCGCGGAGCTCAGCGGGTTCGCCCTCGGCCACGACCTTGCCGCGCGCGACGACCGCGAGGTGGTCGGCGAGGGCCTCGGCCTCCTCCAGGTAGTGGGTGGTGAGCACGATGGTCGTGCCTCCGTCCGCCAACTGCCGGATCAGCTCCCAGAACCGGCGGCGGGCCGCGGGGTCGAAGCCCGTGGTCGGCTCGTCGAGGAGCAGCAGTTCCGGGTCGCCGATGACGCCGAGCGCCACGTCGAGGCGCCGTCGCTGACCTCCGGAGAGGCCCTTCACCCGCTGGTCGCGCTTCTGCTCCAGGCCGACGAGGGCGATGACCTCCGCCGGGTCGCGCGGCGCCGGGTAGTAGCGGGCGAAGTGCTCGACCGTCTCCCGCACCGTGAGTTCGGCGGGCGCCGACTCGTCCTGCCAGACGATGCCGATCCGCGAGCGCCAGGCCCGGCTGCCGGTCGCGGGGTCGGCGCCCAGGACGGTGACCTCCCCGCCGTCCCGCTCGCGGTGGCCCTGGAGGATCTCCACCGTGGTGCTCTTTCCCGCGCCGTTGGGGCCGAGGATGCCGAAGACCTCGCCCTGCCGGATCGTCAGATCCAACCCGTCCACCGCGGTGACCTCGCCGTACTGCTTGCGAAGCCCCCGTACTTCCACCGCGTTCTGTGTCATGTACCGAATGGTGTGGCGGAATCCGCCATGCCGGGCCCCCTCGTGCACGGGTACTTATCTCCGCCGAACGGTCGACACCCGGCGCCGTACGGCACAATGGCCGGTGCTTGTTGACCTTGCAGATGTGGAGCGGGCGGTATGACGGCACGAGGCACGGACGCGGACACCTCCCCGAGGACCACCGTCGGCGGCAGCCGGGCGCTCGCCCTGCTGCTGGTGATCACGGGGGCCATGGGGCTGCTCGCCGCCTGGGTGATCACGATCGACAAGTTCAAGCTGCTGGAAGACCCGAACTTCACCCCGGGCTGCAGCCTCAACCCGATCGTCTCCTGCGGCAACATCATGAAGAGCGAGCAGGCGGCCGTCTTCGGCTTCCCGAACCCGATGCTCGGACTGGTCTGCTACGGGATCGTGATCTGCGTCGGCATGAGCATCCTGGCCGGCGCCCGGTTCAGCCGCTGGTACTGGCTGACGCTGAACGCGGGCATGCTCTTCGGCGTCGTCTTCTGCGGCTGGCTGATGTACCAGTCGCTGTACAACATCAACTCGCTCTGCCTGTGGTGCTGCCTGGCCTGGGTCGCCACGATCTTCATGTTCTGGTATGTCACCGCGCACAACGTGAGCGAAGGGATGCTGCCCGCCCCGGGCTGGCTGAAGGCCTTCCTCGACGAGTTCGCTTGGGTGCCGCCCGTGCTGCACGTCGGGATCATCGGGATGCTGATCCTGACCCGCTGGTGGGACTTCTGGACCTCGTGAGGCCCGTAAGGAGTGTCGGCGGGCTCGCATAGGCTTCCTGTGTGGAACCAGACCTCTTCACCGCCGCAGCCGAAGACCGCCAGGAGAAGGACCCGTCGAGCTCTCCGCTCGCCGTCCGCATGCGCCCGCGCACCCTGGACGAGGTCGTCGGCCAGCAGCACCTGCTGAAGCCCGGTTCCCCGCTGCGCAGGCTGGTGGGGGAGGGCGCCGGGGGACCGGCCGGCGCCTCGTCGGTGATCCTCTGGGGGCCGCCCGGCATCGGCAAGACCACCCTCGCGTACGTGGTCAGCCAGGCCACGCAGAAGCGCTTCGTGGAGCTGTCCGCCATCACGGCGGGCGTGAAGGAGGTCCGCGCCGTCATCGAGGGCGCGAAGCGCGCGGCCGGCGGATACGGCAAGGAGACCGTCCTCTTCCTCGACGAGATCCACCGCTTCAGCAAGGCGCAGCAGGACTCGCTGCTGCCCGCGGTGGAGAACCGCTGGGTGACGCTGATCGCCGCGACCACGGAGAACCCGTACTTCTCGATCATCTCCCCGCTGCTGTCGCGCTCGCTGCTGCTGACCCTGGAACCGCTGACGGACGGCGACCTGAGCGGGCTGATGCGACGCGCGCTGACGGAGGAACGGGGCCTCGGCGGAGCGGTGACCCTGCCGGCGGACGCGGAGGCGCACCTGCTGCGGATCGCCGGCGGCGACGCGCGGCGGGCACTGACCGCGCTGGAGGCCGGGGCCGGGTCGGCGATCGCCAAGGGCGAGGCCGAGATCACCCTCCAGACGGTGGAGGAGGCCGTGGACCGGGCCGCCGTCCGGTACGACCGGGACGGGGACCAGCACTACGACGTGGCGAGCGCGCTGATCAAGTCGATCCGCGGCTCGGACGTGGACGCGGCGCTGCACTACCTCGCGCGGATGATCGAGGCCGGGGAGGACCCGCGGTTCATCGCGCGCCGCCTGATGATCTCGGCGAGCGAGGACATCGGCCTGGCGGATCCGACGGCCCTGCCGCTCGCGGTGGCCGCGGCGCAGGCGGTGGCGATGATCGGCTTCCCGGAGGCCGCGCTGACGCTGTCGCACGCCACCATCGCGCTGGCGCTGGCCCCGAAGTCCAACACCGCCACGACGGCGATCGGGGCGGCGCTGGCCGACGTCCGGGCAGGGCTGGCGGGGTCCGTGCCGGCGCATCTTCGGGACGGGCACTACAAGGGCGCGGCGAAGCTGGGGCACGCGGTGGGGTACGTGTACCCCCACGACGTGCCGGGTGGGATCGCCGCGCAGCAGTACGCGCCGGACGAGGTCCATGGCAAGCGGTACTACGAGCCGACGAGGTACGGGGCCGAAGCCCGTTACGCGGACGTGGTGGAAAAGGTGCGGGAGCGCTTGCGCGGCGAGTGAGGGCGCGGCGCCGCCGTCTCAGTGGGAGGCGGCCGAGAGCAGCGCGTGCATCGCCCGGCGCAGGCCGCACACGTCCGCCACGGGCTCCGGGAAGTCGAAGCGGGCGTCGAAGGACCCGGCCGGGCCGCCGGTGAAGCGGACGCGCAGGCCCAGCCGGTCCAGGGCGAGCGGGACCGCCTTCATGCCCTCCGCCTCCCGCGCGCCCAGCAGACCGGACAGGCCGCCGACCCGGTCGCCGTGTGCGGCGTGCAGGTGCTGGAGCAGCTCCGCCTCGTGGCCGACGAGGGGGTCCGGCTCGGCGGTGGCGAGGTCGTCGGGGTCCACGTGCTCGGCGCCCCACAGGTCGTCCACCGAGATCTCGCCGACCTCCAGGCGGAGCAGCATCCAGGCGGGGCGGTGCGTGGACAGGGAATCGAGGGACTCGGAGAGGCCCAGGAGCTCGCCCACCGGCTGCCGCTCCGCCAGCAGCGCCGCGCAAACCCCGCGGTCGTCCCCGCGCACCGGGGTCAGCCACCCGGCCAGCCAGGCGCGGCCTCGGATACGATGTGGCACGGACACCGGCGCCACGTCCGTGATCTCGATCACGGCCGTGAGGTCGTCGTCCTGGGCGTGAGCGGCTGCCCTGGCAGCCGCGGATTCCCCGGAAACAAGGAGAATCACGTCCCCGTCCGGGGTGACGGTCCGTGCGACCGGCATCCCTGTCCCGAACTCATCGCAGCCGTGCGTGTCACGAGCACCGACGAGCGTGAGGGATACTGAGGCGTTGGACTCTACGAGGGTTCGTACGCGTTCGGCTCCGGTGAGCTGCCGAACGCCTTCCCTGGGACGCGGCTGACCTTGCTTATCGTCGGCGCAAGCGGATTCTGTTTCGTTGGAATCCGAACTGCGGCGCGCACTGGGCAGGGGGATCCCATGTGGTCGAGACATTACGTCCTCCTCGCTAAGGTAAGCCTCACCTAACTTACATGGAGGTAGGTTCCCCGTGAACCAGAAGCGACCCAAGGTCAAGAAGTCGCGTGCCCTCGGCATTGCGCTGACCCCGAAGGCCGTCAAGTACTTCGAGGCTCGTCCCTACCCGCCGGGCGAGCACGGCCGTGGCCGCAAGCAGAACTCGGACTACAAGGTTCGTCTGCTCGAGAAGCAGCGTCTGCGCGCTCAGTACGACATCTCTGAGCGTCAGATGGCCCGCGCGTACGACCGCGCCAAGAAGGCCGAGGGCAAGACGGGCGAGGCGCTGGTCGTCGAGCTCGAGCGTCGTCTCGACGCCCTGGTCCTGCGTTCGGGCATCGCCCGCACCATCTACCAGGCCCGCCAGATGGTCGTTCACGGCCACATCGAGGTCAACGGTGGCAAGGTCGACAAGCCGTCGTTCCGTGTCCGCCCGGACGACGTCGTGACCGTGCGCGAGCGCAGCCGCGAGAAGGTTCCGTTCCAGGTCGCCCGTGAGGGTGGCTACGCAGGCGAGGGCGAGACCCCCCGTTACCTGCAGGTCAACCTGAAGGCCCTGGCCTTCCGCCTGGACCGCGACCCGAACCGCAAGGAAATCCCGGTCATCTGCGACGAGCAGCTCGTCGTCGAGTACTACGCCCGCTGATCTTCCGGCAGGCGTAGCCCTCACAGGCTGGTGGAAACCCGTCGTCCCCTCCGGGGGGCGGCGGGTTTTCCGCTTTCCCGCCCGGTGCCGGTCCCGGCATCCAGCGCGCGTCCCACCAGGGCCTCACGGCTCAGCTTCCGCCCGTCGGCCGCGTACGCCGCGTAGCGCTCGGCGCCCAGCACCTCGCCGGCCCGCTCCTGGCACATCAGCCGCGGGGCGTTGAAGTACCCCGAGCCGAAGAGCCGGAGCCCCACCCCGTCCCACAGCGGCTCGGCCGCCCCCTGGAGCACCGCGGCCTCGGCCGCGTCGCCCTCCGCGACCGTCACCAGGGCCAGCAGCTCCAGGGCCAGCACCAGCCCCACCAGGTCGTGGAAGGCGTGGTTGATCTCCACGCACTCGGTGAGCAGCCGCCGTGCCTCCGGCGTGGCCCCCGCGTCCAGTGCCGCGTACGCGAGCACGTACAGGGCGTACGCCTTCGTCCAGCGCTCCCCGCGCTCCTCGCAGATCTCCCGGACCTCCTCGCACAGGGACAGCGCGCCCGCCGGCTCCCCCTGGAAGGCCAGCGCCATGCCCAGCTCCACCTGGCACATCAGGACGTTGCTGTTCAGCTCGCCGGCGTCCCGGTAGCGCTCCAGCGCCGAGCCCAGCAGCTCGCCGGCCCGCTCCATGTCGTCCGAGACCAGCGCCAGACAGCCGAGCCGGTGCACCGCGTAGGCCGCGGCCAGGGCGTTGCCGCTGCGTGCCGCGCCGTCCCGACACTCGTACAGGGCGCTCGTGGCCGCCACCGCGTCCCCCTGGAGGGCGCAGACGTAACCCAGCACCCACAGCGCCTTCAGTCGCGAGGGCTCGTCCGCCGGCAACGCCGTCGTCGTCGGGGTCCCGCTCTCCCGGCACTCCAGACTCCGGTCCAGCCAGTGCCGGCCCTCGGTCAGCCGGCCGCAGCCCGCCCAGTAGAACCACAGGGTGCCCGCCAGGTACTGGCCCAGGTGCACCTCCTCCGGATCGTCCAGGCAGCACTCCAGGGCGAGCCGCAGGTTCGGCAGCTCCGCCTCCACCAGCGCGGCCACCTCCTCCTGGCGGGGGCTGAACCAGTCCGTCTCGCACCACGTCGCCAGGCCCATGTACCAGTCCCGGTGCCGCCGCCGCAGCCGCCCGGTGTCACCCGTCGACTCCAGCCACCCCGCTCCGTACACCCGTACGGTCTCCAGCATCCGGTAGCGGACCCCGGCAGGGGACTCCTCCCGGACCAGGAGGGACTGCGCCAGGAGCTCCCCGACCAGGTCGAGCACGCTGTCCACCGGCAGATCGGGGCCCGCGCACACGTACTCGGCGGCATCCAGGTCGAACTGCCCGGCGAAGACCGACAGCCGCGCCCACAGCAGCCGCTCCGCGGGCGTGCACAGCTCGTGGCTCCAGCCGATGGCGGTCCGCAGCGCCCGGTGCCGGGGGAGCACCCCGCGCACGCCGCCCGTCAGCAGCGCGAACCGGTCCTCCAGCCGGGCCAGCACCTGCGCGGGGGACAGCACCCGCAGCCGGGCCGCCGCCAGCTCCAGGGCCAGCGGGATCCCGTCGAGGCGGGCGCAGAGCTCGGCCAGCGCGGCCCGGTCCGCCCCGGCCACCCGGAACGCCGGGTCCGCCGCCGAGGCGCGCGCGGTGAGCAGGGCCAGCGACGCCTCCCCGTCGAGCGGGGCCAACGGGAAGGCCAGCTCCCCGTCCAGGGCCAGCGGCCGCCGCCCGGCCGCGAGCACCCGCAGGCCGGGGGAGTGGCGCAGCAGCTCCCGCACCAGCTCGGCCGTCTCGTCGACCAGCTGCTCGAAGCCGTCCAGGACCAGGAGCAGCCGCCGCCCGGCCAGGTGCTCGGCCAGCACCGTCCGGGGCGGCCGGGTGGTGTGGTCGGTCAGGCCGAGTGCCTCGGACAGGGCGATCTCCAGCAGCGCGGGATCCCGTACGGCCGCCAGTTCGGCCAGCCAGACCCCGTCGCAGTAGCGTTCCTGCGGCAGTTCCCCGTCCGGCTCGGAGACGGCCCGGGCCGCGGCCAGTACCAGCCGGGATTTGCCCACCCCGCCCACCCCGGTCACGGTCACGAGCCGGGAGGAGTCCAGAAGCCGCCCCAGCGCGTCGAGTTCGCCGCCCCTGCCGATGAACCCGCCCAGCTCCGAGGGAAGATTGCCGCGCGTCTTCTGTCGCATGGGACACGGAGGGTACTGGCCCGGATGCGCTGCGTACAAGATGATCACGCCGGTACCCGAATTCCGGTACTGCCGGGGATCTCGGGCGCGATAGGGTCGGAGGGCGAATCTTTTTGCAGTTCAAGTCCAGACGAGAGTGCGGTGTGACGTGTCCGGTGGAGAGGTGGCCGGGATCCTCGTGGCCGTCTTCTGGGCGATCCTTGTCTCCTTCCTGGCCGTGGTGCTGGTGAGGCTGGCCCAGGTGCTCAAGGCGACCACCAAGCTGGTGGCCGAGGTCACCGACCAGGCCGTCCCGCTGCTGGCGGACGCCTCCACCACCGTCCGCTCCGCGCGCACCCAGCTCGACCGGGTCGACGCCATCGCGAGCGACGTCCAGGAGGTCACCTCCAACGCCTCCGCACTGTCCTCCACCGTGGCGACCGCCTTCGGCGGGCCGCTGGTCAAGGTCGCGGCCTTCGGCTACGGCGTCCGCAAGGCGCTGGGCAAGAACCCGCAGGACGCGCCGCAGAAGACGTCCCGACGTAACGTGATCGTTGGCCGTACCGTGCCGGCGCCGCGCCGCCGGAAGCAGAAGGGCTGAGACCTCCGATGTTCCGCCGAGCCTTCTGGTTCACCGCCGGCGCGGCCGCCGGCGTGTGGGCCACCACCAAGGTCAACCGCAAGCTGAAGAAGCTGACGCCGGAGAGCCTCGCCGCCCAGGCCGCCGACAAGGCCGTCGAGGCGGGACACCGCCTCAAGGACTTCGCCCTCGACGTCAAGGCGGGAATGACGCAGCGCGAGGACGAGCTGAACGATGCACTGGGACTGCACCAGGATCCCGACCGGCCCGACAACGTCACCGCCCTGCCCGGGCCGCGGCGGCTGCGGGCCATCGAGAACGACAAGACCACCCACCCCAATTTTTCGTACAACCGGAATGAGGACCACTGATGGAGTCGGCTGAAATCCGCCGCCGCTGGCTGAGCTTCTTCGAGGAGCGCGGTCACGCCGTTGTCCCTTCGGCGTCGCTCATCGCGGACGACCCGACTCTGCTGCTGGTCAACGCGGGCATGGTCCCCTTCAAGCCGTACTTCCTCGGCGAGACCAAGCCCCCGGCCCCCCGCGCCACCAGCGTGCAGAAGTGCGTCCGTACGCCGGACATCGAAGAGGTCGGCAAGACCACCCGCCACGGCACGTTCTTCCAGATGTGTGGCAACTTCTCCTTCGGCGACTACTTCAAGGAAGGCGCCATCAAGTACGCCTGGGAGCTGCTCACCAGCTCCGTGGCGGACGGCGGCTACGGCCTTGAGCCCGAGAAGCTCTGGATCACCGTCTACCTCGACGACGACGAGGCCGAGACGATCTGGCGCGACGTGATCGGCGTCCCCGCCGAGCGCATCCAGCGCCTGGGCAAGAAGGACAACTTCTGGTCCATGGGCGTCCCCGGTCCCTGCGGCCCGTGCTCCGAGATCAACTACGACCGCGGTCCCGACTTCGGCGTCGAGGGCGGCCCGGCCGTCAACGACGAGCGCTACGTGGAGATCTGGAACCTGGTCTTCATGCAGTACGAGCGCGGCGCCGGCGACGGCAAGGAAGACTTCCCGATCCTCGGCGACCTGCCTTCGAAGAACATCGACACCGGTCTCGGTCTCGAACGCCTCGCGATGATCCTGCAGGGCGTGCAGAACATGTACGAGACCGACACCCTGCGCGTGGTCATGGAGAAGGCCACCGAGCTGACCGGCGTGCGGTACGGCGCCGCGCAGGACACCGACGTGTCCATGCGCGTGGTCGCCGACCACATGCGCACCTCCGTCATGCTCATCGGCGACGGCGTCACCCCCGGCAACGAGGGCCGCGGCTACGTGCTGCGCCGCATCATGCGCCGCGCCATCCGCAACATGCGCCTCATGGGCGCCACCGGCGCCGTCGTGCAGGACCTCGTGGACGTCGTGATCAACACGATGGGCCAGCAGTACCCCGAGCTCGTCACCGACCGCAAGCGCATCGAGACCGTCGCGCTCGCCGAAGAGGCCGCCTTCCTGAAGGCCCTCAAGGGCGGCACGAACATCCTCGACACCGCCGTCACCGAGACCAAGGCCGTCGGCGGCAAGGTCCTCTCCGGCGAGAAGGCGTTCCTGCTCCACGACACCTGGGGCTTCCCGATCGACCTCACCCTGGAGATGGCCGCAGAGCAGGGCCTGTCCGTGGACGAGTCCGGCTTCCGCCGCCTGATGCAGGAGCAGCGCGACCGCGCCAAGGCCGACGCCAAGGCCAAGAAGACGGGCCACGCCGACGTCTCCTCCTACCGCGAGATCGCCGACACGGCCGGTGGCACCGAGTTCACCGGCTACGCCACCACCCAGGGCGAGTCCACCATCGTCGGCCTCCTGGTCAACGGCGTCTCCGCGCCCGCCGCCTCCGAGGGCGACGAGGTCGAGGTCGTCCTCGACCGCACCCCCTTCTACGCGGAGGGCGGCGGCCAGCTCGCCGACCAGGGCCGCATCAAGCTCGACTCCGGCGCGATCATCAACGTCCGCGACGTCCAGCAGCCGGTCCCCGGCGTCTCCGTGCACAAGGGCTCCGTCCAGGTCGGCGAGGTGACGGTGGGCGCCTCCGCGTACGCCGCCATCGACGTGAACCGCCGCCGGGCCATCGCCCGCGCCCACTCGGCCACGCACCTGACCCACCAGGCGCTGCGCGACGCCCTCGGCCCGACGGCCGCCCAGGCCGGTTCCGAGAACTCGCCCGGCCGCTTCCGCTTCGACTTCGGTTCCCCGAACGCCGTCCCCGGCTCGGTCCTGACCGACGTGGAGCAGAAGATCAACGACGTGCTCTCCCGCGAGCTCGACGTCACCGCCGAGGTCATGAGCATCGACGAGGCGAAGAAGCAGGGCGCCATCGCCGAGTTCGGCGAGAAGTACGGCGAGCGCGTGCGCGTCGTCACCATCGGCGACTTCTCCAAGGAGCTGTGCGGTGGCACGCACGTCGGCAACACCAGCCAGCTCGGCCTGGTGAAGCTGCTCGGCGAGTCCTCCATCGGCTCCGGCGTGCGCCGCGTCGAGGCCCTCGTCGGCGTGGACGCGTACAACTTCCTCGCCAAGGAGCACACGATCGTCGCCCAGCTCCAGGAGCTGGTCAAGGGCCGTCCGGAGGAGCTCCCCGAGAAGATCGCCTCCATGCTCGGCAAGCTGAAGGACGCCGAGAAGGAGATCGAGAAGTTCCGCGCGGAGAAGGTCCTCCAGGCCGCCGCCGGTCTCGCCCAGAACGCCCAGGACATCCACGGCGTCGCCCTCGTCGTCGGCCAGGTGCCGGACGGCACGGGCGCCGACGACCTGCGCAAGCTGGTCCTCGACGTCCGCGGCCGCATCCCGGGCGACCGTCCGGCCGTCGTGGCCCTCTTCACCGTGGCGAACGACCGTCCGCTGACCGTCATCGCCACGAACGAGGCCGCCCGCGAGCGCGGTCTCAAGGCCGGTGACCTGGTGCGTACGGCCGCCAAGACCCTCGGTGGCGGCGGTGGCGGCAAGCCCGACGTCGCCCAGGGCGGCGGCCAGAACCCGGCCGCCGTGCCCGAGGCCATCGCCGCGGTCGAGCGTCTCGTCGTAGAGACGGTCTGACGATGACACTGCGCCGTGGCCGCCGGCTCGCCATCGACGTCGGGGACGCCCGGATCGGGGTCGCCTCGTGCGACCCCGACGGGGTGCTCGCCACACCGGTGGAAACCGTCCCGGGCCGGGACATCCCCTTCGCCCACCGGCGGCTGCGGCAGCTCGTCGAGGAGTACGAGCCCCTCGAAGTCGTGGTCGGCCTCCCCCGCTCGCTCAGCGGGCGGGAGGGGCCGGCCGCGGCCAAGGTGAGAGCCTTCGCGAACGAACTCGCCAAGGGCATCAAGCCCGTGACCGTCCGTCTGGTGGACGAGCGGATGACCACGGTCACCGCCGCCCAGGGGCTGCGGGCCTCGGGGAAGAACGCCAAGAAGGGCCGGTCGGTGATCGACCAGGCCGCCGCTGTGGTGATCCTTCAGAACGCTCTTGAGACCGAACGGGTATCAGGTAATCCGCCTGGTGAGTGCGTCGAAGTGGTTGTCTGATCGCGGTACGGTAACGTTCCGCGCGATGAGACGGCATTCGAACAGCCGTCGCTTTCGTCTCGCGGCTCTAGGGGACCGATGACTGAGTATGGACGGGGCCACGGCTCCGAACCGTGGCACCCCGAGGACCCCCTGTACGGGGACCAGGGGTGGACCGGGCACCAGACCCAGCAGGGACAGGTGCCCTACGGCGGCGAGCAGCAGGGCTACGCGCAGGACCCGCAATACCAGCAGCAGTACCCGCAGCAGCAGTACCAGCAGCACCCGCAACAGCAGGGCTATGCCCCGCAGTACCCGCAGCAGGCCCAGCAGGCCCAGCAGGCCCAGTACCCGCAGCAGGCCCAGCAGCCCCAGTACCCGCAGCAGGCTCATCAGCCCCAGCAGCCGGTGTACGACGCCCAGGGCTGGGACACCGGTCAGCAGCAGTACGTCGCCACGGCCCCCGCCGACCCCTACGCCGGCGTGGACCCGTACGCCCAGCAGGCCGCGGCCGGGTACCCGGGCGAGAGTCCGGACCTCTACACGACGGCCGAGGCCTACCCGCCGCCGCAGCCCCCGAACCTGCGCCACCTCGAACCGGAGCTCCCCGAGCAGCAGGACGAGGAGCCGGAGGCCTCCTTCTTCTCCGGTGGCGGCGACGGCGAAGACGGGGACGACGCCGGCGGCGGGCGCCGCGGCGGCCGTTCCAAGGGAGGCAAGCCCAAGAAGCGCAGCGGCGCGGCCTGCCTGATCGCCTCGCTCGTCATCGTGGGCGTACTCGGCGGCGGCGGGTACTACGGCTACACCTACATCAAGGCGCGGTTCGGCGCCGCCGAGGACTTCGCGGGCGAGGGCACGAGCGAGATCGTCGACGTCGAGATCCCCAAGGGCGCGGGCCTCGGACAGATGGGCCGCATCCTCAAGGAAGCCGGAGTGGTCGCCAGCGCCCAGGCCTTCGTCGACGCGGCGAACGCCAACCCCAAGGGCAAGTCCATCCAGCCCGGCGTCTACCCGATGCAGAAGAAGATGTCGGGTGCGGCCGCCGTCGCGCTGATGATCGACCCCACCAAGCTGAACGTCATCACCGTCACCGAGGGCATGCGCAACACCAAGGTGTACGAGGCGATCGACAGGAAGCTGAACAAGCCACAGGGCACCACCGAGGGCATCGCCCTGAAGGACGCCAAGAGCCTCGGACTGCCGGCCTGGGCCGGCAACAACCCGAAGATCAAGGACCCGCTCGAAGGCTTCCTGTACCCGACGCGCTACGACCTCAGCAAGGACAGCACCCCCGAGTCCCTGCTCAAGCAGATGGTCAAGAACGCGTCCGACAAGTACGCCGAGCTGGGCGTCGAGGGCAAGGCCAAGGAACTGGGCCTGGAGAACCCGCTCCAGGTGATCACGGTCGCCAGTCTCGTCAACGCCGAGGGCAAGAACCACGACGACTTCCGGAAGATGTCCGAGGTGGTCTACAACCGCCTCAAGAAGACCAACGACGTCACGAACCAGAAGATCGAGTTCGACTCGACGTACAACTACGCCAAGGGCCAGAGCGAGATCAACTTCAACCTCAAGGAAGCCCAGGCGTTCAACAACCCGTACAACACGCACTACATCAAGGGCCTGCCCGTGGGCCCGATCGGCAACCCGGGCATGGACGCTCTGACCGCTACGCTCAACCCGGACCATGGCGGCTGGATGTTCTTCGTGTCGGTCGACGGCACCACGACGACCTTCACCAAGACGTACGACGAGCACCTCAAGCTCGTCGCCGAGTTCCAGGAACGGCAGAAGCAGAAGAACGGCGGATAGCAGGACATGTCTCACATAAGGGCCGCGGTGCTGGGTTCGCCCATCGAGCACTCCCTCTCACCGGTGCTGCACCGCGCCGCCTACCAGGAGCTCGGCCTCGACGACTGGTCCTACGACCGCTTCGAGATCGACGAGGCCGCGCTCCCCGCGTTCGTCTCCGGACTCGGCCCCGAGTGGGCCGGGCTGTCGCTGACCATGCCGCTGAAGCGGGCGATCATCCCGCTGCTCGACGGGATCAGCGACACCGCCGCCTCCGTCGAGGCGGTCAACACGGTCGTCCTCACGAAGGACGGCCGCCGCCTCGGCGACAACACGGACATCCCCGGGATCGTGGCCGCGCTGCACGAGCGCGGCGTCGAGAAGGTCCCCTCGGCCGCCATCCTCGGCGCCGGCGCCACCGCCTCCTCGGCGCTCGCCGCCCTCTCGCGGATCTGCACCGGCGAGGTCACGGCGTACGTGCGCTCCAGCGCGCGGGCCGACGAGATGCGCGGCTGGGGCGATCGGCTCGGCGTCGCGGTCCGCACGGCCGACTGGTCCGAGGCCGCGGATGCGCTGTCGGCTCCGCTGGTGATCGCCACCACCCCGGCCGGTACGACCGACGCCCTGGCGGCTTTCGTGCCCGAAGGGGCGGGCACCCTCTTCGACGTCCTGTACGACCCCTGGCCGACCGCTCTCGCGGCCGCCTGGGACCGCCGCGGCGGCAAGGTCGTCGGCGGACTGGACCTGCTGGTCCACCAGGCCGTGCTCCAGGTCGAGCAGATGACCGGCCGTCCCGGCCCGCTCGCGGCCATGAGGGCCGCCGGAGAACGGGCGCTGGCCGCCCGTTAGGCTTCCCGCCTGCGGATTCGAGCACGGGGGGCGGCGTGGAAGAGACGGGTGCCGGGCAGCTGCTGGCGTCGAAGTGGGACTTCGTTCCCCACATGATCGGCGGCTTGCTCAGGGTGGTGTTCGGCAACCTCCCCGGCTGGGCCCAGGCGACCATCCTCGGAATCATCGGTTCCGCGGGCCTGTGGATGGCGATCATGTGGCTCCGCGACCGCTTCACCCGGGCCACCTGACGGACAAGGCGTCCGATTGCTGGACCGAGGCCCATCAAACCCCCTCGGACGTGGGAGGATCGGGTACGGCGGGTCAGGGCCGCGCACCCGATCGCGCCATCGCTGTACCAGGCGCGAGCATGAGGAGCATCGTTGAGCAGGTTGCGTTGGCTGACCGCCGGGGAGTCGCACGGACCGGCGCTGGTTGCGACGCTGGAGGGGCTTCCCGCCGGCGTTCCGGTCACCACTGAGTTGGTGGCCGACCACCTGGCCCGTCGCCGGCTCGGTTATGGGCGCGGCGCCCGCATGAAGTTCGAGCAGGACGAGATCACCTTCCTGGGCGGTGTCCGGCACGGGCTCTCGCTCGGTTCCCCCGTAGCGGTCATGGTCGGCAACAGCGAGTGGCCCAAGTGGGAGACGGTCATGTCGGCCGACCCGGTCGACCCCTCGCTGCTCAAGGACACGGGCCGCAACGCGGCGCTGACCCGCCCGCGACCCGGTCACGCCGACCTCGCGGGCATGCAGAAGTACGGCTTCGACGAGGCCCGGCCGATCCTGGAGCGCGCGAGCGCCCGTGAGACGGCCGCCCGCGTCGCCCTCGGCGCTATCGCCCGGTCCTTCCTCAAGGAGGTCGCCGGGATCGAGATCGTCTCGCACGTGGTGGAACTGGCCGCGGCCAAGGCCCCGTACGGCGTCTACCCGACCCCCGCGGACGTGGAGAAGCTCGACGCCGACCCGGTGCGCTGCCTCGACGCCGACGCGAGCAAGGCGATGGTCGCCGAGATCGACCAGGCCCACAAGGACGGCGACACCCTCGGTGGCGTGGTCGAGGTCCTGGCCTACGGCGTGCCCGTCGGCCTCGGCTCGCACGTCCACTGGGACCGCCGCCTCGACGCCCGCCTCGCCGGCGCGCTCATGGGCATCCAGGCGATCAAGGGCGTCGAGGTCGGCGACGGCTTCGAGCTCGCCCGCGTCCCCGGCTCCAAGGCCCACGACGAGATCGTCTCCACCCCCGAGGGCCTCAAGCGCACCTCCGGCCGCGCCGGCGGCACCGAGGGCGGTCTGACCACCGGCGAGCTGCTGCGCGTCCGCGCCGCGATGAAGCCCATCGCGACCGTGCCGCGCGCACTGGCCACCGTGGACGTCGCCACCGGTGAGGCGACGGTGGCCCACCACCAGCGCTCCGACGTGTGTGCCGTCCCCGCCGCCGGCATCGTCGCCGAGGCGATGGTCGCGCTCGTGCTGGCCGACGCGGTCGTCGAGAAGTTCGGCGGCGACTCGGTCCCCGAGACCCGCCGCAACGTGCAGGCGTACCTCGACAACCTGCAGATCCGGTGACGGGCGGACCGATCGTCGTACTCGTCGGCCCCATGGGTTCCGGCAAGTCCACGGTCGGCGGCCTGCTCGCCGACCGGCTCGGCGTCCCCTACCGGGACACCGACGCGGACATCGTCGCCGCCCAGGGCCGCGAGATCTCCGACATCTTCGTCGACGAGGGCGAGCCGTACTTCCGTGAGCTGGAGAGGGAGGCGGTCGCCGCCGCCCTCGCCGGGCACACGGGAGTCCTCGCCCTCGGCGGCGGCGCCGTCCTCGACGAGGGCACCCGCGCGCTGCTGTCGGGCCTGCCCGTCGTCTACCTGTCGATGGACGTCGAGGAAGCCGTGCGGCGCGTCGGCCTCGGCGCCGCGCGCCCGCTGCTCGCCGTCAACCCGCGCCGCCAGTGGCGCGAGCTGATGGAGGCCCGGCGCCACCTGTACACCGAAGTCGCGCGCGTCGTCGTCGCCACCGACGACCGCACCCCCGAAGAGGTCGCCCAGGCGGTCCTCGACGCTCTGGAGTTGAAGGACGTATGACGGACCAGGTGACGCGGATCCAGGTCGGCGCGAGTGCGGGCCACGACGCGTACGAGGTGCTCGTCGGGCACCAGTTGCTCGGCGAGCTCGGCACCCTCGTCGGTACGAAGGCCCAGCGGGTCGCCGTGATCCACCCCGAGGCGCTGGCCTCGACCGGTGAGGCACTGCGCGACGACCTCGCCGAGCAGGGCTACGAGGCGATCGCCATCCAGGTGCCGAACGCCGAGGAGGCCAAGACCGCCGAGGTCGCCGCGTACTGCTGGAAGGCGCTCGGCCAGTCCGGCTTCACCCGCACCGACGTCATCGTCGGCGTCGGCGGGGGAGCCACCACCGACCTGGCGGGCTTCGTCGCGGCCACCTGGCTGCGCGGGGTCCGCTGGATCGCCGTACCGACCACCGTCCTCGCGATGGTGGACGCCGCGGTCGGCGGCAAGACCGGCATCAACACCGCCGAGGGCAAGAACCTGGTGGGCTCCTTCCACCCGCCGGCCGGTGTGCTGTGCGACCTGGCGGCGCTGGAATCCCTGCCCGTCAACGACTACGTCAGCGGTCTCGCCGAGATCATCAAGGCCGGATTCATCTCCGACCCGAAGATCCTCGAACTGATCGAGGAGGACCCGCAGGCGGCCCGTACCCCGGCCGGCCCGCACACCTCCGAGCTGATCGTGCGGTCGATCCAGGTCAAGGCCGACGTGGTCTCCAGCGACCTCAAGGAATCGGGGCTGCGCGAGATCCTCAACTACGGCCACACCCTCGCGCACGCCATCGAGAAGAACGAGCGCTACAAGTGGCGGCACGGCGCGGCCGTGTCGGTCGGCATGGTCTTCGCCGCCGAGCTGGGTCGCCTCGCGGGCCGCCTCGACGACGCGACGGCGGACCGGCACAAGACGGTCCTCGCCGCGGTCGGCCTGCCCCTGACCTACCGCGGTGACCAGTGGCCCAAGCTGCTCCAGACCATGCAGGTCGACAAGAAGTCGCGCGGCAACCTGCTGCGCTTCATCGTCCTCGACGGGCTGGGCAAGCCGACCGTCCTGGAGGGCCCCGACCCGGCGCACCTGATCGCCGCGTACGGAGAGGTGTCCGCGTGAGCCGGCGCGTGTTCGTCCTGAACGGGCCGAACCTGGGCCGGCTCGGCTCCCGCGAGCCCGACGTCTACGGGGCCACCTCGTACGCCGGGCTGGTGGAGAGCTGCCGCTCGCTCGGCGAGGAGCTCGGCTTCGACGTCGAGGTCCGCGAGACCAACGACGAGGGCGAGATCGTACGCTGGCTCCACGAGGCGGCGGACGGCAAGATTCCCGTCGTGATCAACCCGGGTGCCTTCACGCACTACTCGTACGCCATGCGGGACGCGGCGGCGCAGCGCACCGCGCCGCTGATCGAGGTACACATCTCGAACCCGTACGCCCGTGAGGCGTTCCGGCACACCTCGGTCATCGCGGCCGTGGCGACCGGTACGGTGGCGGGCTTCGGCCTCGGTTCGTACCGGCTGGCACTGCGCGCACTGGCGGAGGAAGTCTCGCTCTGACGGTGCGAGTGGGAGGCGGGGCCTCCGCTGTCATATAACGTTCTCGCATCAGTCGCCTGAACGAGACGGAGTGGCAGCGGATGCACCAGGGAACGGGCGGCGGCGCGGGCTGGGGGCAGGCGGGGCACCTCCCGCCGACGCCTCCGCAGCCTCCGATACCTCCGGCGCACGGCTGGCCCGGCCAGCCACCCGCGCACCCGGGCCTTCCCCCGCACCCGGCGCACCCGGGCCAGCACCCGCCGGTCCCGGGCGCGCCCCCGCACGTACCGCCGCCGGCCGTGCCGGAGGCGACCGGGCACATCCCGCTCCCGCCGGCCGCGCCGAGCACCGGCGGGGCCGTCCTCGCCGTGCTGCTGATCGGCCCGGCCGGTGCGGGCAAGACCACCGTGGCCCGGCACTGGGCGAGCACCCGGCCCGTGCCGACCGCCCACGTCAGCCTCGACGACGTCCGCGAGTGGGTGTGCTCGGGCTTCGCCGATCCGCAGGCGGGCTGGAACGAGCACTCGGAAGCCCAGTACCGCCTGGCCCGCCGCACCTGCGGCTTCGCCGCCCGCAACTACCTGGCCAACGGGATCTCCTGCATCCTCGACGACGCCGTCTTCCCGGACCGGCCGGTGGTCGGCCTCGGCGGCTGGAAGCGGCACGTGGGCCCCGCGCTGCTGCCGGTGGTACTGCTGCCCGGGCTGGAGATCGTCCTGGAACGCAACGCGGCCCGCTCCGGCAACCGGCGGCTCTCCGACGAGGAGGTCGCGCGGATCCACGGGCGGATGGCGGGCTGGTACGGCTCCGGCCTGCCGATCATCGACAACTCGCACCTGGATGTGGAGGGCACCGCGCGCGCCCTCGACGAAGCCTTGGCGCGTGCGCTGGCCTAGCGGAGCCCCGATGCGCCCTGCGGCGCCGCTCCTGGGGCTCCGCCCCAGACCCCGCTCCTCAAACGCCGGAGGGGCTGGATGTGGCCGGCGTCGGTCTGGAAGTGCGCGCCTTTCGTGTCCGGGCGGGCTGGATCGCCCGCAGGGCGATTCCAGCCCCGCCGGCGTTTGAGGCGCGGGGGCTCGGGGGCGGAGCCCCCGCAGCGGCGCCGCACGGCACGAACGGGGAGCCCGGCGGCAGCGCACCGGCGCGGACGGACGCGCTCACCAGGCCGGATGCGCCGGGCGCTCGTAGGCTCGAAGACATGTCAGACGTGTACGCCGCACGCCGCGGCCTGCTCCGTGACCGCTGCGCCGCCGCGGGGAACGCCGCCGCGCTGATCACGCGTCCGGCCAACGTCCGCTACCTCTCCGGGGCGTCCCCGCAGGGCGCCGTGCTGCTCGTCGGGCCGGTCGAGGACGTGCTGTTCTGCGCCGCCCCGCCCACGGGTGAGGTCGACGAGGGCCGCGTCGACGAGGGCCTGCGGGTCTCCGTCCTGACGGGCCCCGGCGGGGACCCGGCCGTCGCCGCCGCGGACATGGCGGCGGCCGTGCGCGCCGAATCCCTCGCGGTGGAGGAGCACCACCTCACCGTCGGCCGCCACCGCGCCCTGCGCTCCGTGGCGCCCCGGCTGCGCCTCGCCGACCTCGGGACGGCCGTGGAGCAGCAGCGCCTCGTCAAGGACGAGGAGGAGATCACCTGCCTGCGGATCGCCGCCGAGATCGCCGACCAGGCCCTCGGGGAGCTGCTGGAGTCCATCCTGGTCGGCCGCACCGAACGCCACCTCGCCCTGGAACTGGAGCGACGCCTCGTCGACCACGGCGCCGACGGCCCCGCCTTCCCGACCTCGGTGGGCACCGGCCCGCACTCCGGCCGCTCCCGGCACCGTCCCTCCGACCGCAGGGTCGAGGAGGGCGACTTCCTCTCCGTCTGCCTCGGCGCCAACTACCGCGGCTACCGGTGCGAGATCGGCCGTACCTTCGTGATCGGCACCACCCCCGCCGACTGGCAGATCGAGCTGTACGACCTCGTCTTCAGGGCCCAGCGGGCCGGACGGGAGGCCCTGCTCCCCGGTGCCGCGTACCGGGACGTGGATCACGCGGCGCGCTCCGTACTGGACTCCGCCGGCCACGGGGAAGCCCTCGCTCCGTGGACCGGACACGGTGTCGGCCTCGAAATCGACGAGGACCCGCAGCTTGCACCTACGGCAATGGGTAAACTGGACGCTTGCGTGCCGGTCACCGTCGAACCGGGGGTTCACCTCCCGGGCCGGGGAGGTGTCCGGATCGATGACACGCTCGTCGTACGCCCCGAGGCGGACGGCGGTCCCGAGCTACTCACCATTACGACCAAGGAGCTGCTCGCGCTCTAGCCCGCACCGCCGGGTAGTGCGCGCCTCCCTGGTCTTCCAGTGCAGGAGATTCCGCAACCGTGGCTTCCACGAACGACCTCAAGAACGGCATGGTGCTCAAGCTCGACGGTGACCAGCTCTGGTCCGTCGTCGAGTTCCAGCACGTCAAGCCCGGCAAGGGCCCGGCCTTCGTGCGCACCAAGCTCAAGCACGTGCTCTCCGGCAAGGTCGTCGACAAGACGTTCAACGCCGGCACGAAGGTCGAGACGGCCACCATCGACCGCCGCGACATGCAGTTCTCGTACATGGACGGCGACTACTTCGTCTTCATGGACATGGACACCTACGACCAGCTGATGGTCGACAAGAAGGCCGTCGGCGACGCCGCCAACTTCCTCATCGAGGGCTTCACCGCCTCCGTGGCCCAGCACGAGGGCGAGGTGCTCTACGTCGAGCTCCCGGCCGCCGTCGAGCTGACCATCCAGCACACCGACCCGGGCGTCCAGGGCGACCGCTCCACCGGTGGCACCAAGCCGGCGACGCTGGAGACCGGTCACGAGATCCAGGTCCCGCTCTTCGTCACCACCGGCGAGAAGATCAAGGTCGACACCCGCAACAGCTCCTACCTCGGCCGGGTGAACAGCTAACCGTGGCTGCCCGGAGCAACGCGCGCAAGCGCGCTTTCCAGATCCTGTTCGAGGCCGACCAGCGCGGGGTGCCCGTGCGCGAGGTCCTCGCGGACTGGATCCGCCACGCGCGGTCGGACGACCGGCAGCCGCCGGTCAGCGCCTTCACGATGGATCTCGTCGAGGGTTACGCCGACAAGGTGAACCGCATCGACGACCTGATCGTCACCTATGCCGTGGACTGGGAGCTCGACCGCATGCCGGTCGCGGACCGGAACATCCTGCGGCTCGGTGCCTACGAGCTGATCTGGGTGGACGACACCCCGGACGCCGTGGCCATCGACGAGGCCGTCCAGCTGGCCAAGGAATTCTCGACGGACGATTCCCCCGCGTTCGTCAACGGGCTGCTGGCCCGCTTCAAGGACCTGAAGCCGAGCCTGCGCCGAGGCGAATAGCCTCCTGCGGGTCCATTCGGATCGAGCGGAGGGGCCGCAGCGAAAGCTGCGGCCCCTCCGCTTTTCGCTTCGGTGCTTCACCGCTCCAGGACCGTGCTCATGGCCGCCCGGACGCGAAACGGCGGGTGCCGGGAGCCTCTCGGACTCCCGGCACCCGCCGGTAAACGTTTCTTCTGGGTCTGCCCGGACTAGATGTCCTCGTGGGCCACCGCACGACGGGCATCCGCGTCCAGGACGCCCCAGCTGATCAGCTGCTCGGTCAGGACCGAGGGGGACTGGTCGTAGATGACGGCCAGCGTGCGCAGGTCGTCCTGGCGGATCGACAGCACCTTGCCGTTGTAGTCGCCGCGCTGGCTCTGGATCGTGGCCGCGTAACGCTGGAGCGGGCCGGCCTTCTCGGCGGGCACGCCCGCCAGGCGCTCCAGGTCCAGACGCAGCTTCGGCGGCGGCTCGGCGGCCCCGCCGGGAGTGGTGCCGGGCAGCAGTTCCTGCACCGGAACCCCGTAGAAGTCCGCCAGCTCGGCGAGGCGCTGGACGGTCACGGCGCGGTCCCCGCGCTCGTAGGACCCGACCACCACGGCCTTCCACCGGCCCTGCGACTTCTCCTCGACACCATGGAGGGAGAGGCCCTGCTGGGTGCGGATGGCGCGGAGCTTGGCCCCGAGCTGTTTGGCGTATTCGCTGGACATAACGCTCCCGGACGCTGTGACGCTGTGACGATATGGACAACGCGACCACGTGCGGCTCCGCCGCGCGGTTGGTAACTCACTGTGAGGTTACGCAGCGTTACTTGGGTGCGTCAAGCCGAATGGTCTGCATCGCCCCCTTAAGAGGAGCCCCAGGAGCCCCGTGCGCGCCCCCGCGCACCAGCCCGGTGCCCGTTCACCGCCGCGCCCCTGGTACCGTGTGAGACGTACATCAGACGTCCTTTAAGGTCCGTCCCGTGAGGCGGAGAAGGAGGTCCTTTTCATGGACGCTCAGAACGCTGACGTCATGCGCCCCGTGCTGGAGGCGCAGGACATCGCCCGGGTCCTGACCCGCATCGCCCACGAGATCGTCGAACGCGCCAAGGGCGCCGGCGACGTGGTGCTCCTCGGCATCCCCACCCGCGGTGTCTTCCTCGCCCGCCGGCTGGCCGCCAAGCTCGAAGAGATCACCGGCGCGAAGATCCCGGTCGGCTCCCTCGACATCACCATGTACCGCGACGACCTGCGGATGAAGCCCGCCCGCGCGATCGGTCGCACCGAGATCCCCGGCGACGACATCGACGGACGCCTCGTCGTCCTGGTCGACGACGTGCTCTTCTCCGGCCGCACCATCCGCGCCGCCCTCGACGCCCTCGGCGACCTCGGCCGCCCCCGCGCCGTGCAGCTGGCCGTCCTCGTCGACCGCGGTCACCGCGAACTTCCGATCCGTGCCGACTACGTCGGCAAGAACCTCCCCACGTCGCTGCGGGAGATCGTCAAGGTCCAGCTCCAGGAGGAGGACGGCCGTGACGCCGTGCTGCTCGGCCAGCGGACCGCCCAGGCAGCCGGGCACTAGCCCGTACGAGCGGACGGACGAGCCCGGCTCCGGCCCGGGCCCGCGGCCGCAGCCTGCCCTGCTCGAACCCCAGCCTGCCCTCCTGACCTACGGAGCCATCCAGATGAAGCGCCATCTCATCTCGGCCGCCGATCTCACGCGCGACGACGCCGTCCTGATCCTCGACACCGCCGAGGAGATGGCACGCGTCGCGGACCGGCCGATAAAGAAGCTGCCCACCCTCCGCGGCCTGACCGTCGTCAACCTCTTCTTCGAGGACTCGACCCGCACCCGGATCTCGTTCGAGGCCGCCGCCAAGCGGCTGTCCGCCGACGTCATCAACTTCTCCGCCAAGGGTTCCTCGGTTTCCAAGGGCGAATCCCTCAAGGACACCGCGCTGACCCTGGAGGCCATGGGCGCCGACGCGGTGGTCATCCGCCACCACGCCTCCGGCGCGCCCTACCGGCTCGCGACCTCCGGCTGGATCGACTCCGCCGTGATCAACGCCGGCGACGGCACCCACGAGCACCCCACCCAGGCCCTGCTGGACGCCTTCACCATGCGTCGCCGCCTGGTCGGCCGCGACGCCGGGCTCGGCAAGGACCTGAACGGCCGCCGGATCACCATCGTCGGCGACGTCCTGCACAGCCGGGTGGCCCGCTCCAACGTGCAGCTGCTGCACACCCTCGGCGCCGAGGTCACCGTCGTGGCCCCGCCGACCCTGGTCCCGATCGGCGTCGAGAGCTGGCCCTGCGAGGTCTCGTACAACCTCGACGACGTGCTGCCGAAGTCCGACGCTGTGATGATGCTGCGTGTGCAGCGCGAACGCATGAACGCCGCCTTCTTCCCGACCGAGCGCGAGTACTCCCGCCGGTACGGGCTCGACGGCGACCGCATGGCGAAGATGCCCGAGCACGCGATCGTGATGCACCCCGGCCCGATGAACCGCGGCATGGAGATCACCGCCGAGGTCGCCGACTCCGACCGCTGCACGGCCGTCGAGCAGGTCGCCAACGGCGTGTCCACCCGGATGGCCGTCCTGTACCTGCTGCTCGGAGGCTCCGAGCCCGCCGTCACCACCACCAGCACGCCCCGCATCGAGGAGAGCAAGTAAAGATGAGCAAGATCCTGATCCGTGGCGCGAAGGTACTCGGTGGCGAGGCGCAGGACGTCCTGATCGACGGCGAGACCATCGCAGAGGTCGGCACCGGGCTGTCCGCCGAGGGCGCGACCGTCATCGAGGCCGAGGGCCAGGTCCTCCTCCCCGGTCTCGTCGACCTGCACACCCACCTGCGCGAGCCCGGCCGCGAGGACTCCGAGACCGTCCTGACCGGCACCCGCGCCGCCGCGAGCGGCGGCTACACCGCCGTCTTCGCCATGGCGAACACCTTCCCGGTCGCCGACACCGCCGGCGTCGTCGAGCAGGTCTGGCGGCTGGGCAAGGAGTCCGGCTACTGCGACGTGCAGCCCATCGGCGCCGTCACCGTCGGCCTGGAGGGCAAGCAGCTCTCCGAGCTCGGCGCCATGCACGACTCCGCCGCCCGCGTCACCGTCTTCTCCGACGACGGCAAGTGCGTGGACGACGCCGTGATCATGCGCCGCGCCCTGGAGTACGTGAAGGCCTTCGGCGGCGTCGTCGCCCAGCACGCCCAGGAGCCCCGCCTCACCGAGGGCGCCCAGATGAACGAGGGCGTCGTCTCCGCCGAGCTGGGTCTGGGCGGCTGGCCGGCCGTCGCCGAGGAGTCGATCATCGCCCGCGACGTCCTGCTCGCCGAGCACGTCGGCTCCCGCGTCCACATCTGCCACCTCTCCACCGCCGGCTCCGTCGAGATCGTCCGCTGGGCCAAGTCCCGCGGCATCGACGTGACCGCCGAGGTCACCCCGCACCACCTGCTCCTCACCGACGAGCTCGTGCGCTCGTACAACGCGGTCTACAAGGTCAACCCGCCGCTGCGCACCGAGAAGGACGTGCTGGCCCTGCGCGAGGCGCTCGCCGACGGCACGATCGACATCGTCGCCACCGACCACGCCCCGCACCCGCACGAGGACAAGGACTGCGAGTGGGCCGCCGCCGCCATGGGCATGGTGGGCCTGGAGACCGCGCTCTCCGTCGTCCAGCAGACGATGGTGGAGACCGGACTGCTCGACTGGGCGGGCGTCGCCGAGCGCATGTCCTTCGCCCCGGCGCGCATCGGCGGCCTGGAGAACCACGGCCGTCCCGTCTCGGCAGGTGAACCCGCGAACCTGACCTTGGTCGATACCTCGTACCGTGGTGTCGTGGACCCCGCACACTTCGCCTCCCGCAGCCGCAACACGCCTTACGAGGGCCGTGAGCTGCCGGGTCGCGTCACTCACACCTTCCTGCGGGGCCGGGCAACGGTCGTGGACGGGACGCTGGCGTGACACCTGCAGTAATCCAACTGGCCGCCGAGGCCGCCGAACGGCAGTCGGCGGAGGTGACCAGCTTCGGCGCCCGCATGGCGTGGGTCGTCGGCCTGGCCGTCTTCGTCGCGTTCGTCTACTGGCTGATGCGGCAAGGCTGGAAATGGCGAGGAGCCCTGCAGAACGACCTGCCGGAGCTCCCCGCCGCCCCCGACGGTCTCCCCGAGCACCGGCTGGCCCTGACCGGCCGGTACCACGGGTCCACCACCGCCGGACAGTGGCTCGACCGGATCGTCGCCCACGGCCTGGGCCTCCGCAGCCGGGTGGAGCTCACGCTCACCGACGCGGGCCTCGACGTGGTCCGACCGGGTGCCAACGACTTCTTCGTACCGGCCGCGCAGCTGCGCGGCGCCCGCCTCGACAAGGGAATCGCGGGCAAGGTACTCACCGAGGGCGGACTGCTCGTCGTCACATGGGCGCACGGCGACAAGCTGATCGACTCGGGATTCCGCTCCGACCGCGCGGCCGAACACGCCGCCTGGGTCGAAGCCATCAATCACATGAACCAATCCATCACGACGGAAGGCGCCGAACGATGACGACCTCCACCAGGGGAGCAGACAAAACTCCCGCCGTACTCGTCCTGGAGGACGGTCGGATCTTCCGCGGCCGCGCCTACGGCGCCCACGGGGAGACCTTCGGTGAGGCCGTGTTCTCCACCGGCATGACCGGCTACCAGGAGACCCTCACCGACCCGTCGTACCACCGGCAGGTCGTCGTGATGACCGCCCCGCACGTGGGCAACACCGGCGTCAACGACGAGGACCCCGAGTCCTCCCGCATCTGGGTGTCCGGTTACGTCGTGCGCGACCCCGCGCGCATCCCCTCCAACTGGCGCTCCCAGCGCTCGCTGGACGAGGAGCTCGTCCACCAGGGCGTCGTCGGCATCTGCGGCGTCGACACCCGGGCGCTCACCCGCCACCTGCGCGAGCGCGGCGCCATGCGCGTCGGCATCTTCTCCGGCAACGCCGTCGCCGACGACGGCACGCTCCTCGCGAAGGTCCGCCAGGCCCCCGAGATGAAGGGCGCGAACCTCTCCGCCGAGGTCGCCACCAAGGAGACCTACGTGGTCCCCGCCATCGGTGAGAAGAAGTTCACCGTGGCCGCCGTCGACCTGGGCATCAAGGGCATGACCCCGCACCGGATGGCCGAGCGCGGCATCGAGGTGCACGTGCTGCCCGCCACCGCCACCGTCGAGGACGTGTACGCGGTCAACCCGGACGGCGTGTTCTTCTCCAACGGCCCGGGCGACCCGGCCACCGCCGACGGCCCCGTCGCCGTCATGCAGGGCGTCCTGGAGCGCAAGACCCCGCTCTTCGGCATCTGCTTCGGCAACCAGATCCTGGGCCGCGCGCTCGGCTTCGGCACCTACAAGCTGAAGTACGGCCACCGCGGCATCAACCAGCCGGTGCAGGACCGCACCACGGGCAAGGTCGAGGTCACCGCGCACAACCACGGCTTCGCCGTCGACGCGCCCCTCGACAAGGTCTCCGAGACCCCCTACGGCCGCGCCGAGGTCTCCCACGTCTGCCTGAACGACCAGGTCGTCGAGGGCCTCCAGCTGCTCGACCAGCCGGCCTTCAGCGTCCAGTACCACCCCGAGGCTGCCGCAGGCCCGCACGACGCCGCGTACCTCTTCGACCGCTTCGTTTCCCTGATGGAGGCCGATCGTGCCTAAGCGCACCGATATCCAGTCCGTCCTGGTCATCGGCTCCGGCCCGATCGTCATCGGCCAGGCCGCCGAGTTCGACTACTCCGGCACCCAGGCCTGCCGCGTCCTCAAGGCCGAGGGCCTGCGCGTCATCCTGGTGAACTCCAACCCGGCGACGATCATGACCGACCCGGAGATCGCCGACGCCACGTACGTCGAGCCGATCACCCCGGAGTTCGTCGAGAAGATCATCGCGAAGGAGCGCCCCGACGCGCTGCTCCCGACCCTCGGCGGCCAGACCGCGCTCAACACCGCGATCTCCATGCACGAGCAGGGTGTGCTGGAGAAGTACGGCGTCGAGCTCATCGGCGCCAACGTCGAGGCCATCAACAAGGGCGAGGACCGCGACCTCTTCAAGGGCGTCGTCGAGGCCGTCAAGGAGAAGATCGGCTACGGCGAGTCCGCCCGGTCCGTCATCTGCCACTCGATGGACGACGTCATCGCGGGCGTCGACACCCTCGGCGGCTACCCCGTCGTCGTGCGCCCCTCCTTCACCATGGGCGGCGCCGGCTCCGGCTTCGCGCACGACGAGGAGGAGCTGCGCCGCATCGCCGGCCAGGGCCTGACGCTCTCCCCGACCACCGAGGTGCTCCTGGAGGAGTCCATCCTCGGCTGGAAGGAGTACGAGCTGGAGCTGATGCGCGACACCAAGGACAACGTGGTCGTCGTCTGCTCCATCGAGAACTTCGACCCGATGGGCGTCCACACCGGTGACTCGATCACCGTCGCCCCGGCGATGACGCTCACCGACCGCGAGTACCAGCGCCTGCGCGACATCGGCATCGCGATCATCCGCGAGGTCGGCGTCGACACCGGCGGCTGCAACATCCAGTTCGCGATCGACCCGGTCGACGGCCGCGTCATCGTCATCGAGATGAACCCGCGCGTCTCCCGCTCCTCGGCGCTCGCGTCGAAGGCCACCGGCTTCCCGATCGCCAAGATCGCCGCCAAGCTGGCCATCGGCTACACGCTCGACGAGGTCCCCAACGACATCACCGAGAAGACGCCGGCCTCCTTCGAGCCGACCCTCGACTACGTCGTCGTCAAGGCCCCGCGCTTCGCCTTCGAGAAGTTCCCGGTCGCCGACGCCACCCTCACCACCACCATGAAGTCGGTGGGCGAGGCCATGGCCATCGGCCGCAACTTCACCGAAGCCCTCCAGAAGGCCCTGCGCTCCCTGGAGAAGAAGGGCTCGCAGTTCACCTTCGTCGGCCCGGTCGGCGACAAGGCGGAGCTCCTGGCCACCGCGGTCCGCCCGACCGACGGCCGCATCAACACCGTCATGCAGGCCATCCGCGCCGGCGCCACCCAGGAAGAGGTCTTCGAGTCCACGAAGATCGACCCCTGGTTCGTCGACCAGCTCTTCCTGATCAAGGAGATCGCCGACGAGCTGGCCGGCGCCGAGAAGCTCTACCCCGAGCTGCTCGCCGAAGCCAAGCGCCACGGCTTCTCCGACGCCCAGATCGCGGAGATCCGCGGCCTGCGCGAGGACGTAGTCCGCGAGGTCCGCCACGCGCTGGGCATCCGCCCGGTCTACAAGACGGTCGACACCTGCGCCGCCGAGTTCGCCGCGAAGACCCCGTACTTCTACTCGTCCTACGACGAGGAGTCCGAGGTCGCCCCGCGCGAGAAGCCCGCGGTGATCATCCTGGGCTCCGGCCCGAACCGCATCGGCCAGGGCATCGAGTTCGACTACTCCTGCGTCCACGCCTCGTTCGCGCTCAGCGACGCGGGCTACGAGACCGTGATGGTCAACTGCAACCCGGAGACCGTCTCCACCGACTACGACACCTCCGACCGCCTGTACTTCGAGCCGCTCACGCTCGAGGACGTGCTGGAGATCGTCCACGCCGAGTCCCTCGCGGGCCCGATCGCGGGCGTCGTCGTACAGCTCGGCGGCCAGACCCCGCTGGGTCTCGCCCAGGCACTCAAGGACAACGGCGTCCCCGTCGTCGGCACCTCCCCGGAGGCCATCCACGCCGCCGAGGACCGCGGCGCCTTCGGCCAGGTCCTCGCCGACGCCGGCCTGCCCGCCCCCAAGCACGGCACCGCCACCACCTTCGCGGGCGCCAAGGCGATCGCCGACGAGATCGGTTACCCGGTCCTCGTCCGCCCGTCCTACGTGCTCGGCGGCCGCGGCATGGAGATCGTCTACGACGAGACCCGCCTGGAGTCGTACATCGCCGAGTCCACCGAGATCAGCCCCACCCGGCCGGTCCTGGTCGACCGCTTCCTCGACGACGCCATCGAGATCGACGTCGACGCCCTCTACGACGGCCACGAGCTCTACCTCGGCGGCGTCATGGAGCACATCGAGGAAGCCGGCATCCACTCCGGCGACTCGGCCTGCGCCCTGCCCCCGATCACCCTCGGCGGCTACGACATCAAGCGCCTGCGCGCCTCCACCGAGGCCATCGCCAAGGGCGTCGGCGTCCGCGGCCTGATCAACATCCAGTTCGCGATGGCGGGTGACATCCTCTACGTCCTGGAGGCCAACCCGCGCGCCTCCCGGACCGTCCCCTTCACCTCGAAGGCGACCGCCGTCCCGCTCGCGAAGGCCGCCGCCCGCATCTCGCTCGGCACCACCATCGCCGAGCTGCGCGCCGAAGGCCTGCTGCCGAAGACCGGCGACGGCGGCACCCTGCCGATCGACGCGCCGATCTCCGTCAAGGAGGCCGTCATGCCGTGGTCGCGCTTCCGCGACATCCACGGCCGCGGCGTGGACACCGTCCTCGGCCCGGAGATGCGCTCCACCGGCGAGGTCATGGGCATCGACGCCGTCTTCGGCACCGCCTACGCCAAGTCCCAGGCCGGCGCCTACGGCCCGCTGCCCACCAAGGGCCGCGCGTTCATCTCGGTCGCCAACCGCGACAAGCGCTCGATGATCTTCCCGGCGCGCGAGCTCGTCGCCCACGGCTTCGAGCTGCTCGCCACCTCCGGCACCGCCGAGGTGCTGCGCCGCAACGGCATCAACGCCACCGTGGTGCGCAAGCTCAGCGAGGGCGAGGGCCCGAACGGCGAGAAGACCATCGTCCAGCTCATCCACGACGGCCAGGTCGACCTGATCGTCAACACCCCGTACGGCACCGGCGGCCGCCTCGACGGCTACGAGATCCGCACGGCGGCCGTGGCGCGCAGCGTCCCGTGCCTGACCACGGTCCAGGCGCTCGCCGCGGCCGTCCAGGGCATCGACGCGCTCAACCACGGTGACGTGGGCGTCCGCTCCCTCCAGGAGCACGCGGAGCACCTGACCGCGGCCCGCGACTAACAGCCCGTACGAAAGGGGGGCACCGGCGACAGCGACCGGTGTCCCCCCTTTCATGAGCGCGAAAGGGATATTTCGGACGATGTACAAACTGTTCTTCAACCTCGTCTTCAAGCGGATGGACCCCGAGCAGGCCCACTACATGGCCTTCCGCTGGATCCGCCTCGCGGCCCGCACCCCGGTGCTGCGCACCTTCGTCGCGGCCGCGCTCGCGCCCCGCTACAAGGAACTGCGCACCGAGGCCCTCGGCCTGCGGATGCACGGCCCCTTCGGCCTCGCGGCCGGCTTCGACAAGAACGCCGTCGCCATCGACGGCATGTCGATGCTCGGCTTCGACCACATCGAGATCGGCACCGTCACCGCCCAGGCCCAGCCCGGCAACCCGAAGAAGCGCCTCTTCCGGCTCGTGCCGGACCGCGCGCTGATCAACCGGATGGGCTTCAACAACGAGGGCTCGGCGGCCGTCGCGGAGCGCCTGGCGGCCCGCAACCCCGTCTTCAAGACCGTGGTCGGCGTCAACATCGGCAAGACCAAGGTCGTCCCCGAGGAAGAGGCCGTCGGCGACTACGTCACCTCCACCGAGCGCCTGGCGCGCCACGCCGACTACCTCGTCGTGAACGTCTCCTCGCCCAACACGCCCGGCCTGCGCAACCTCCAGGCCACCGAGTCGCTGCGCCCGCTGCTGACCGCCGTACGGGAAGCCGCCGACCGGGTCGTCACGGACCGCCGGGTCCCGCTGCTGGTGAAGATCGCCCCGGACCTCGCGGACGAGGACGTCGACGCCGTCGCCGACCTCGCCCTGGAACTGGGCCTCGACGGCATCATCGCCACGAACACCACGATCGCCCGCGAGGGCCTCGGGCTGAAGTCCTCGCCGTCCCTGGTGAAGGAGACCGGCGGCCTGTCCGGCGCCCCCGTCAAGGAACGCTCCCTGGAGGTCCTGAGGCGCCTGTACGCCCGCGTGGGCGACCGGATCGTGCTGGTGGGCGTCGGGGGCATCGAGAACGCCGAGGACGCCTGGCAGCGGATCCTGGCGGGCGCCACCCTGATCCAGGGCTACAGCGCATTCATCTACGAGGGCCCCTTCTACGCCCGCGCCATCCACAAGGGCCTGGCCGCGCGCCTGGCCACCAGCCCGTACGCGACGCTCGCCGAAGCGGTGGGCGCGGAGACCCGAAAGGCCGCGAAGTGAGCCCTGTGACCCCGTTCGGCACCCGCCTCCGCGAGGCGATGGACACCCGCGGGCCGCTGTGCGTGGGCATCGACCCGCACGCCGCGCTGCTGGAGCAGTGGGGCCTGTCGGACGACATCGCGGGCCTGGAGCGCTTCTCCCGCACGGTCGTCGAGGCGCTGGCGGACTCGGTGGCGGTCTTCAAGCCGCAGGCGGCCTTCTTCGAGCGGTTCGGCTCGCGGGGCGTCGCGGTGCTGGAGCGGACCGTGGCCGACGCCCGCGCGGCCGGCACGCTGGTCGTCATGGACGCCAAGCGCGGCGACATCGGCTCGACCATGGCCGCCTACGCCTCCGCCTTCCTGGACCCGGCCTCGCCGCTCTTCTCCGACGCGCTGACGGTCTCCCCGTACCTGGGCTACGGCTCGCTGCGGCCGGCGGTGGAACTCGCGCGGGAGTCCGGAGCGGGCCTGTTCGTCCTGGCCCTGACCTCGAACCCGGAGGGGGCCGAGGTCCAGCGGGCCGTGCGCGAGGACGGCCGGTCGATCGGCGCGACGATGCTGGCGCACCTGGCGGCGGAGAACGCGGGCGCGGAGCCGATGGGTTCCTTCGGCGCGGTCGTGGGCGCCACGCTGGGCGACCTGTCCTCCTTCGACCTGGACATCAACGGGCCGCTGCTGGCGCCCGGCCTGGGGGCGCAGGGCGCGACCGCGGCGGACCTGCCCAAGGTCTTCGGCGCGGCCGTGCGCAACGTCGTGCCGAACGTGTCGCGGGGCGTGCTGAAGCACGGACCGGACGTGGCGGCCCTGCGCGCGAGCGCGGCCGCCTTCGCCGAGGAGATCCGAGAGGCCGTCTCCGGGGCGTAACGGCCTGCGGCCACGGCCACGGCCACCCATCACGGCGGGGCCCCGGGGGCTGCCCCGGGGCCCCGCCGCGATCGCCGGCGCGGCTCACGATCCCGGGGCTCCGCCCCGGACCCCGCTCCTCAAACGCCGGAGGGGCCGAAAGCCCGGGGAGCGGCTCCGCGGCACGGAGGTGCGGACCTCGTGGAAACGCGGATTCGGCTCCGCCGGCCAGGCGCGTCGCACGTCTTGACGAAAATCGAACGGCCTTCATCGGACAAAACCGGGGTGTTATGTCCTTGATGTACGGTTCAGTGGAGGCTGACCAGGACTTTTCGTCCGTTCTCGCTGACTCAGGCGGCCTTGGCCGCTAGTCTCCGAGCAGAGTGAACGCGCAGCGAACGAGTAATACCGCTGTTCGGGAGCTCGTGTGGTGTGGTGCCCTCGGGTTACCCACTGGTCCGTATCCGACAGTTCGACATCCGAGGTGACGTAGGCGTGGCTCTTCCGCCCCTTACCCCTGAACAGCGCGCAGCCGCGCTCGAAAAGGCCGCCGCGGCTCGCCGGGAGCGGGCCGAGGTCAAGAATCGACTCAAGCACTCCGGCGCCTCCCTCCAGGAGGTCATCAAGACGGGGCAGGAGAACGACGTCATCGGCAAGATGAAGGTCTCCGCCCTGCTGGAGTCCCTGCCCGGCGTGGGCAAGGTCCGCGCGAAGCAGATCATGGAGCGCCTCGGCATCTCCGAGTCACGGCGTGTCCGAGGTCTCGGCTCCAACCAGATCGCCTCTCTGGAGCGCGAGTTCGGCAGCACCGGCGCCTGAGGCGTCGACTGAAGTTCTCCCGGCGTTCTCAGGCAGTCCCGAGAACCTGGATAATCGCTCTATGGCAGCAGAGGTTCGTCCGCGGCTGACCGTGCTCTCCGGCCCTTCGGGGGTCGGCAAGAGCACGGTCGTCGCGCATATGCGCAAGGTCCACCCCGAGGTCTGGCTCTCGGTGTCGGCCACCACCCGCAAGCCGCGGCCCGGTGAGCGACACGGAGTCCAGTACTTCTTCGTCAACGACGACGAGTTCGACAAGCTGATCGCCAACGGCGAGCTGCTGGAGTGGGCCGAGTTCGCGGGCAACCGCTACGGCACACCGCGCGGCGCGGTGCTGGAACGCCTGGACAACGGCGAGCCGGTACTGCTGGAGATCGACCTCCAGGGCGCACGGCTCGTCCGCGAGTCGATGCCCGAGGCCCAACTGGTCTTCCTGGCCCCGCCGAGCTGGGACGAGTTGGTCCGCCGGCTGACCGGCCGGGGCACGGAATCGCCCGAGGTGATCGAGCGCCGACTCGACACCGCCAAGATCGAACTGGCTGCCGAGTCCGAGTTCGACACCACCCTGGTCAACACCTCCGTCGAGGACGTGGCGCGTGAGCTGCTAGCCTTGATGGAAGTTGTCTGATCTTTTATCCATCTTCGGAAGGTAGAGCGTGTCCTCTTCCATCACCGCGCCCGAGGGCATCATCAACCCGCCGATCGACGAGCTGCTCGAGGCCACGGACTCGAAGTACAGCCTCGTGATCTACGCGGCCAAGCGCGCGCGTCAGATCAACGCGTACTACTCGCAGCTCGGTGAGGGCCTGCTGGAGTACGTCGGCCCGCTGGTGGACACCCACGTCCACGAGAAGCCGCTCTCGATCGCACTGCGCGAGATCAACGCGGGTCTGCTGACCTCCGAGGCCATCGAGGCCCCGGCCCAGTAAGGCACGAGAACATCACCACAGGCCCGGCAGCACCGCTGCCGGGCCTGTGGTGTGTCATAGGTACGACTGCGTCGTGGGTACCGACGCAACCGATCACGGGAGAAGCAGTGGACAAGCCGAAGGTCGTGCTGGGGGTCAGCGGCGGGATCGCCGCGTACAAGGCGTGCGAGCTGCTCCGCCGGCTGACCGAGTCCGGGCACGACGTGCGCGTGGTGCCCACGGCGGCGTCGCTGAACTTCGTCGGCGAGGCCACCTGGGCCGCCCTGTCGGGCAACCCGGCCTCCACCGAGGTGTGGGAATCCGTGCACGAGGTCCCGCACGTACGGATCGGGCAGGGCGCCGACCTCGTCGTCGTCGCCCCGGCCACCGCCGACATGCTGGCCAAGGCCGCCCACGGGCTCGCCGACGACCTGCTCACCAACACGCTGCTCACCGCCCGCTGCCCGGTGGTCTTCGCCCCCGCCATGCACACCGAGATGTGGGAGCACCCCGCCACCCAGGAGAACGTGGCCACGCTGCGCCGGCGCGGCGCCCTCGTCATCGAGCCCGCCGTCGGCCGGCTCACCGGCAAGGACACCGGCAAGGGGCGGCTGCCCGACCCCGAGGAGATCTTCGAGGTGTGCCGCCAGGTCCTGCGTCGGGGCGGCGCGGCCGAGCGGGACCTCGCCGGCCGCCACGTGGTCGTCAGCGCGGGCGGCACGCGGGAGCCGCTCGACCCGGTGCGGTTCCTCGGCAACCGCTCCTCCGGCAAGCAGGGGTACGCCCTCGCCCGCACCGCCGTGGCCCGCGGGGCCCGGGTCACCCTGGTCGCCGCCAACACCGCCCTGGCCGACCCGGCCGGAGTGGACGTCGTACGCGTGGGGACGGCCGTCCAGCTGAGGGAAGCGGTACTCAAGGCGGCCGCCGACGCCGACGCGGTGGTGATGGCGGCGGCGGTGGCCGACTTCCGGCCCGCCGAGTACGCCGGCGGCAAGATCAAGAAGAAGGACGGGCAGGACCCGGCGCCCGTCGCCCTCGTACGCAACCCCGACGTCCTCGCGGAGGTCTCCGCGGACCGGGCCCGCGAGGGACAGGTCGTGGTGGGCTTCGCCGCCGAGACCGACGACGTCCTCGCCAACGGGCGCGCCAAGCTCCGGCGCAAGGGATGTGATCTTCTCGTCGTCAATGAGGTCGGGGAAGCGAAGACCTTCGGTTCGGAGGAGAACGAGGCGGTCGTCCTCGGCTCCGACGGGTCGGAGCTCCAGGTCCCCTACGGTCCCAAGGAGGCGCTGGCCGATGTCATCTGGGATCAGGTCGCCCGCCGACTTCCGGCCCGGCGCGCCCTCGGCTGATCCCTTCTCCTCGACCCGCCGTTGGGTCAGAATGGAGTGCCGCAGCTCACACGGCTCCCATAAGGCGAGACGGGTGGACCGTGGGACTGTGGCAACCGATAAACTGCCTTCGGAACGTGATCGGGCGCAGCCCCTGGTGTGGTTCCGCCAAATACTCAGACAGCAGCCGCTGCAAACCCAGGGAGCGTTGTGTCCCGTCGCCTGTTCACCTCGGAGTCCGTGACCGAGGGCCACCCCGACAAGATCGCTGACCAGATCAGCGACACGATCCTCGACGCGCTCCTCACCGAGGACCCCACCTCGCGCGTCGCGGTGGAGACCCTCATCACCACCGGTCTCGTGCACATCGCGGGCGAGGTGACGACGAAGGCGTAC
This sequence comes from Streptomyces sp. NPDC096339, assembly GCF_044762985.1. Taxonomy (NCBI): domain Bacteria; kingdom Bacillati; phylum Actinomycetota; class Actinomycetes; order Kitasatosporales; family Streptomycetaceae; genus Streptomyces; species Streptomyces sp. NPDC096339. Next base: position 213,817 of record NZ_JBIWFI010000003.1, read on the forward strand.
GCCCCGATCGCGCAGCTCGTCCGCGAGAAGATCCTGGAGATCGGCTACGACTCCTCGAAGAAGGGCTTCGACGGCGCCTCCTGCGGCGTGTCCGTCTCCATCGGCGCGCAGTCCCCGGACATCGCGCAGGGCGTCGACACCTCCCACGAGACGCGTGTCGAGGGTGACGAGGACGAGCTCGACAAGCAGGGCGCCGGCGACCAGGGCCTGATGTTCGGCTACGCCTGCGACGAGACCCCCGAGCTGATGCCGCTCCCGATCCACCTGGCGCACCGGCTCTCGCGCCGGCTGTCCGAGGTCCGCAAGAACGGGACCATCCCGTACCTGCGTCCCGACGGCAAGACCCAGGTCACCATCGAGTACGACGGCGACAAGGCCGTCCGCCTCGACACCGTGGTCGTCTCCTCGCAGCACGCCTCGGACATCGACCTGGACTCGCTGCTCGCTCCCGACATCCGCGAGTTCGTCGTCGAGCACGTGCTGGCCCAGCTGATCGAGGACGGCATCAAGCTCGACACCGAGGGCTACCGCCTGCTGGTCAACCCGACCGGCCGCTTCGAGATCGGCGGCCCGATGGGCGACGCCGGCCTCACCGGCCGCAAGATCATCATCGACACCTACGGCGGCATGGCCCGCCACGGTGGCGGCGCCTTCTCCGGCAAGGACCCGTCGAAGGTCGACCGTTCCGCCGCCTACGCCATGCGCTGGGTCGCCAAGAACGTGGTCGCCGCCGGCCTCGCCTCGCGCTGCGAGGTCCAGGTCGCGTACGCCATCGGCAAGGCCGAGCCCGTCGGTCTCTTCGTCGAGACCTTCGGCACCGCCAAGGTCGAGGTCCAGAAGATCGAGGACGCCATCGGCGAGGTCTTCGACCTGCGCCCGGCCGCGATCATCCGCGACCTGGACCTGCTGCGCCCGATCTACGCCCAGACCGCCGCCTACGGCCACTTCGGCCGTGAGCTGCCGGACTTCACCTGGGAGCGCACCGACCGCGTCGAGGCGCTGCGCGCCGCCGCCGGTCTGTAAGCGGCACCGCTCACGACGAACGGCCCCGGACCTCCTGGTCCGGGGCCGTTCGCGTACCCCGCCCCGCCCGCGGAAACGCGGGTGCGGCGGACGACACCGGGCACTATGCTCGCGCGGGCCTCCCGGTGCGAAGGCGACGGATACATCTGGAGCGGGTGAGTCGTCCCCGTGTTGAAGGACCCCCACCGCCGCCGATGAAGATCTCGGGAGCGCCACCGACCCCCGCCGCTGTCAGCGGGGTTTGGTAAGAATGCTGGTGTGAGCAGCTCGAACGATTCCCCGCCGGAGCAGCTCGCGCTGATCCGGGAGATGGTCGCCGAGGCGAAGGCCAAGGCGCCCAAGGCGAAACCGCGCACCTGGCGGGGGGCCGCCGAGGCCGAGGAGCTGCCCGTTGCCCGGGTCCTCGTGAACAAGGGCGTGCTCCACCTCGACCGGCTGTTCGACTACGCCGTCCCCGCCGAGCTCTCCGAGGCCGCCCAGCCCGGCGTCCGCGTCCGGGTCCGTTTCGGGGCCGGTGGGCACCGCGTCCACGGGGGCCGCCGCGAGGGCGGCGGCCTCATCGACGGGTTCATCGTCGAGCGCCGCGCCGACTCCGACTACAACGGGGCCCTGGCCGCCCTCGCCCACGTGGTCTCGCCCGAGGTGGTGCTCGGTCCGGGCATGCTCGCGCTCGCCCGGGCCGTCGCCGACCGGTACGCGGGCAGCCTGGCCGACGTACTCCAGCTCGCGCTGCCCGCGCGCAGCGCCCGGGCCGAGTCCAAGCCCTCCCCGGACCCGCTGCCCCCGCCCGCCGCGCCCGAGCCCGGCGGCTGGCAGAGCTACGGATCCGGTCCCGCGTTCCTGCGCGCCCTCGCCACCGGCGGCGCCCCCCGCGCCGTGTGGACCGCGCTCCCCGGCCCCGGCTGGGCCGACGAGCTCGCCCGGGCCATGGCCGCCACGCTCGCCTCCGGCCGCGGGGCCCTCGCGGTGGTCCCCGACGGCCGGACCGCCGCACGGGTCGACGCCGCCCTGACCGCCCTGCTGGGGGAGGGCCGGCACGCGCTGCTGACCGCCGAGTCCGGTCCCGAGAAGCGCTACCGCCAGTGGCTGGCCGTCAGCCGGGGCTCGGTACGGGCCGTCGTCGGTACCCGTGCCGCGATGTTCGCCCCCGTCAGGGACCTGGGGCTCGTGGCGGTCTGGGACGACGGGGACTCCAGCCACAGCGACGACCGCGCCCCCTTCCCGCACGTCCGGGAGGTGCTCGAACTGCGGGCGGTCAGCGACGGCTGCGGTTTCCTGGTCGGCGGTACGAGCTGCACGGTGGAGGCCGCCCAGCTCGTCGAGTCCGGCTGGGCCCGCCCGCTGGCCGCCGACCGGGAGACGGTACGGGCCCGCGCGCCCCGGATCCGGACCGTGGGCGACGAACTGCTGGCCCGCGACGAGGCGGCCCGGGCCGCGCGACTGCCGAGCCTGGCGTGGGAGACGGTACGGGAGGGGCTCAAGACCGGGCCCGTACTGGTCCAGGTGCCACGGCGGGGCTACGTGCCCCGGCTCGCCTGCGAGCGGTGCCGGACCCCGGCCCGCTGCACCGTCTGCGCCGGGCCGCTGGAGGCCCCCGACGAGCGGGAGCTGCACTGCGGGTGGTGCGGGCGGGGCGAACCGTCCTGGCACTGCGAGGAGTGCGGCTCCTTCCGGCTGCGGGCCCAGGTGGTGGGCGCGCGGCGCACGGCCGAGGAGCTGGGCCGGGCCTTCCCGGCCGTCGCCGTACGGACCTCCGGGCGCGACCACGTCCTCGACGAGGTGCCGGACCGACCCGCGCTGGTGGTGTCCACCCCGGGGGCCGAGCCGGTGGCGGCGGGCGCCGGATACGCGGCGGCGCTGCTGCTGGACGGCTGGGCCATGCTGACCCGGCCCGACCTGCGGGCCGGGGAGGACGCGCTGCGGCGCTGGATCGCGGCGGCCTCCCTGGTACGGGGGGACGGGCAGGTCGTGGTGGTCGCCGAGCCGACGCTGCGGCCGGTGCAGGCGCTGGTGCGGTGGGATCCCGTGGGGCACGCGGTGCGGGAGCTCGCGGAGCGGGCGCAGCTCGGGTTCCCGCCGGTGTCGCGGATGGCGGCGGTCGCCGGGCGCGGGGAGGCCGTGGAGGCCTTCCTGGCCGGGGCGGGGCTGCCGCCGGACGCGGAGGTGCTGGGGCCGGTGCCGATGCCGGGGCGTCGGGGGGAGCGGTCGCCCGGGGAGCGGGCGCTGGTCCGTGTCCCGCCGGGCAGTGGCGCGGCGCTCGCGGCGGCGTTGAAGGCGGCGCAGGCGGCGCGGATGGCACGGGGGGTTCCCGTGGGGGATGCGGTGCGGGTGCGGATCGATCCGCCGGACATCGGCTGACGCGGTGGCTCCCGGGGCCGGTGCCGGTGCCGGTTGCCGGTTGCCGGTTGCCGGTTGCCGGGTGCCTGGTGCGGCGGCCGGTGTGCGGGGCGGGGCGCCGCTGCGCGGAGCTGGTCCCCTACCCGCCCTTCCCCCGTTCCCCGGGCTCCGCCCGGCCCCGCGCCTCAAGCGCCGGCGGGGCTGAAGGCACGGGCCTCCGCCCCGGGCACCGTGTTTCAAGCGCCGGCCGGGCTGAAAGGCATGGGGCTCTGCCCCGGCTCCGCGCCTCAAGCGCCGGCGGGGCTGGGTGCCCCGGGCCCCGATGTGGGTGCTGCGCGCCTGTGCGCTCAAACGCCGTGCGGCAAATCCCAGCCCCGCCGGCGTTTGAGGCGCGGGGTCCGGGGCGGAGCCCCGGGGAACGGTGGAAGGGCGGGTAGGGGAGAGGCTCCCGCAGGGAACGGCCCTGCCGGGGCGGGGAGGGGCGCCGGCAGGGAACGGCTTCGCCGGTGCGGAGAGGCTCCCGCGGGGGACGACCCCGGCGGGGTGGGGAGCAGCGCATGCAGGGGCGACCCAGGCGGGGGCGGGGAGGAGTGCACGCAGGGGGTGACCCCGGTGGGGTGGGGAGGGCGGCCGCACGGGGCGACCCCGGTGGGGTGGGGAGGGTGGTGGCAAGGGGCGACCCCGGCGGGGCGGCCCGTGGGGGTGCTGCGCCGGGGTCGGAGGGGTCGGCCGCGGCCGTCGGGGGTCGGCGTCCCGGCGGTCAGCCGTAGCGGGGCCCGGCGGTACGGGGCCCGGCGGTCAGCCGTGGCGGGGCCCGGCGGTGTGGGGGCCCGGGAGGTGGTCAGCCGTTGCGGGGGCCCGGGAAGGCCGGGGAGCCCTCGCGCAGGGGCTGCGGGGGGACCGAACGGGCGGCCGGGATCGTCGGGAGCGGCCCCAGCGTCCGGGTGGTCGTCCCCTCGGCCAGCGGCTCCGCGGCGGCGGCGTCCGCGCTCTGCGCGCGCCTCGCGCCGTAGCGGCGGTGCACGGCCTGCTTGGTGACGCCGAGCGCCGAGCCGACCGCGTCCCACGAGAAGCCGAGCGAGCGGTCGAAGTCCACCGCGGCGGTGACCAGCGTCTCGACGCTGTCCCGCAGCTCCTGCGCGAGGCGGACGGTGGGTGCGGGCGCCCGGCCGTAGACGACGAATCCCGTGGAGGGGCCGGAGCGGCGCGGGCGGTACACATTGCCGAGCTGGGCGGTGAGCGTACGCAGAGCATCCACCTGGCGGCGAACCCGCTCGATGTCCCGCACCAGCAGGTGCAGGCTGGCCCGGGCTTGGGCGTCGTGGGTGGCGTGGTCGGCCATGAAGAAGCCTCTCGAACCGGTGCTGAAGGGCGGATCGGGCCGCAGACGCCGTTCGCGGAGCGGCCCGTACTGGTCAATCTCCTTTGACCAACGCGCCACCCGTCGACCAGGTCACGCTGTGGGGGCGTGTCGGCATATGCGAGAGGCGCGCGCATGTACGTACGCCCCCCGTCGCGTGGTAGTTTCGACACGCCCTGTAAGGGGTCGGTTCGGGCTGGACCGCAGCCTTCCGGCTGGAAGCTCGCCGCGCGAGCGGGGGGTGGAGTCACAGACTGGTGCGCTGCTGGCAGCCCTCGTGGCCGCCTACGGACAAGCTCCAGAAATGAGGTATGACCCCAGTGAAGCTGGTCTTCGCAGGCACTCCTGAGGTCGCCGTGCCGGCCCTCGACGCTTTGATCGCCTCCGGGCGTCACGAGGTCGCCGCCGTCATCACCCGCCCCGACGCCCCGGCCGGCCGCGGCCGCCGGCTCGTCGCCAGCCCCGTCGCCGAGCGCGCCGAAGAGGCCGGGATCGAGGTCCTCAAGCCCGCCCGGCCGCGCGACCCCGACTTCCAGGCCCGGCTGCGCGAGATCGACCCGGACTGCTGCCCGGTCGTCGCCTACGGGGCGCTGATCCCCAAGAGCGCCCTGGACATCCCCAAGCACGGGTGGGTCAACCTGCACTTCTCCCTGCTGCCGGCCTGGCGCGGAGCCGCGCCCGTGCAGCACTCGATCATGGCGGGGGACCAGGTCACCGGCGCTTCCACCTTCCTCATCGAGGAGGGGCTGGACTCCGGCCCGGTCTACGGGATCCTCACCGAGGAGATCCGACCGACCGACACCAGCGGCGATCTGCTGACCCGCCTGGCCTTCGCCGGCTCCGGGCTGCTGGCCGCCACCATGGACGGCATCGAGGACGGCACCCTGCGCGCCGTCGACCAGCCCGCCGACGGGATCTCCCTCGCCCCGAAGATCACCGTGGAGGACGCCAGGATCGACTGGACGGCCCCCGCGATGCGCGCCGACCGCGTGGTGCGCGGCTGCACCCCGGCGCCGGGCGCGTGGACCGTGTTCCGCGGGGAGCGCCTCAAGGTGATCTCGCTGGGCCTGGTGCCCGACCGCACCGACCTGGAGCCCGGCGCCCTGGCCCCGGCCAAGAACAACGTCCACGTCGGTACCGGCTCGCACGCCGTGGAGCTGCTGTGGGTGCAGCCCCAGGGCAAGAAGCCGATGCGCGGCGCCGACTGGGCGCGCGGGGTGCGGATCGCGCCCGGCGAGCGCGTCGGCGGGCCCGACGTAGGCTGAATCCAGCCGAACGCGGCTGAACGTGGCTGAACCCGGTCGGAATCGGCAGGGTTTCGGTCGAACCACTCCAGCAACTCGTAAATCCGGAGCACCTTTCACGTGAGCGAACAGCCCCGTCGTCGTCCCGCCGCAGGCGCGGGTGGCAAGCAGAACAAGCAGGCCAAGCCCTACCGGCGGCCCCAGAAGGACCCGGTGCGGATGCTGGCCTTCGAGGTGCTGCGGGCGGTGGACGAACGCGACGCGTACGCGAACCTCGTGCTGCCGCCGCTGCTCCGCAAGGCCCGCCAGGACGAGAACTTCCAGGCGCGGGACGCGGCGCTGGCCACCGAGCTCGTGTACGGGACGCTGCGCCGGCAGGGCACCTACGACGCCGTGATCAAGGCCTGCATCGACCGCCCGCTGCGGGAGGTCGACCCGCCGGTCCTGGACGTGCTCTCCCTCGGCGCGCACCAGCTGCTGGGCACCCGCATCCCCACGCACGCGGCCGTGTCGGCCAGTGTCGAGCTGGCGCGGGTGGTGCTGGGCGACGGCCGGGCGAAGTTCGTCAACGCGGTGCTGCGGAAGATCGCCGCGCACGACCTGGAGGGGTGGCTGGAGATCGTCGCCCCGCCGTACGACGAGGACGCCGAGGAACACCTCGCGATCTACCACTCGCACCCGCGCTGGGTCGTCAGCGCGCTGTGGGACTCCCTGGGCGGCGGCCGCGCCGGGATCGAGGACCTCCTCGAAGCCGACAACGAGCGGCCCGAGGTGACGCTGGTCGCACGCCCCGGCCGGTCCACGCCGGAGGAGCTGCTGGAGGCGCTCGGCGAGGACTCCGCGCTGCCGGGGCGCTGGTCCCCGTACGCGGTGCGGATGGCCGAGGGCGGTGAGCCGGGCGCGCTGGACGCCGTGCGCGACGGGCGCGCCGGTGTCCAGGACGAGGGCAGCCAGCTCGTGGCGATGGCCCTGGCGGCGGTACCGGTCGAGGGCCGTGACGAGCGCTGGCTCGACGGCTGCGCGGGTCCCGGCGGCAAGGCGGCGCTGCTCGCGGCGCTGGCCGCGCGGCGCGGGGCCTTCCTGCTGGCCTCCGAGAAGCAGCCGCACCGGGCGCGGCTGGTCGAGAAGGCCCTCGCGGGCAATCCGGGGCCCTACCAGGTGATCGCCGCCGACGGCACCCGGCCCGCGTGGCTGCCGGGCTCCTTCGACCGGGTGCTGATGGACGTGCCGTGCAGCGGCCTGGGCGCGCTGCGCCGCCGCCCGGAGGCCCGCTGGCGCCGGCGGCCGCAGGACCTGGAGGGCTTCGCGCCGCTCCAGCGGGCGCTGCTGCGCGAGGCGCTGTCCGCGGTGCGCGTCGGCGGAGTGGTCGGCTACGCGACGTGCTCCCCGCACCTGGCGGAGACCCGGATCGTGGTGGACGACGTACTGCAGGGCCGGGGCGCGGGCGCCTCGCCGGTCGCCGCCGAACTCATCGACGCGCGCCCGTTCATGGAGGGCGTCCCGGGCCTGGGCGACGGCCCGGACGTCCAGCTGTGGCCGCACCTGCACGGCACGGACGCGATGTACCTGGCGCTGCTGCGCCGCACCGCCTGAGGGCCCGTCCGCACCTGACGCGATGTCCCCCCGCCCCTGGCCGGCGGGGGCCGGCAGGGGCGCCCGGGCCGTCTCTCGTCGATCTTGTCCGGCCGCGCCGGTCGGGCAGGATCCGCGAGAGAGGGCCGGGTTTCGGGGTCGTGGCCGGAACCGCGCGGTGGCATGGCAGGCTTGGGGCATGGCCGCCCAGATTTTTCCCAGCATCCTGTCCGCCGACTTCGCCCGGCTCGCCGAGGAGGCGAAGGCCGTCGAGGGAGCCGACTGGCTGCATGTCGACGTCATGGACAACCACTTCGTCCCCAACCTCACCCTCGGCGTACCGGTCGTCGAATCCCTGAGCCGGGCCACGGACACCCCGCTCGACCTCCACCTGATGATCGAGAACCCGGACCGCTGGGCCCCGCAGTACGTGGAGGCCGGCGCCGGCTCGGTGACCTTCCACGCCGAGGCCGCGGCCGCGCCCGTACGGCTCGCGCGGGAGATCCGGGCCAAGGGCGCGCGCGCCTCCATGGCGCTCAAGCCCGCGACGCCGATCGAGCAGTACGAGGACATCCTCCCCGAGCTCGACATGCTGCTGATCATGACGGTCGAGCCGGGCTTCGGCGGCCAGCCCTTTCTGGACATCATGCTGCCCAAGATCCGCCGCACCCGTGAGCTGATCTCCAAGCACGGCCTGGAGATCTGGCTCCAGGTCGACGGCGGGGTCTCGGCCTCGACCATCGAGCGCTGCGCCGAGGCCGGCGCCGACGTCTTCGTGGCGGGCAGCGCGGTGTACGGAGCGGTCGACCCGGCAGCCGCCGTGCGCACGCTGCGTGAGCAGGCGGGTGCGGCCATCGCGGCGGCGCCGTGGGCTTGCGACCACTGAGGAGAAGGCTTGGTGGACGGCTCGGTGAACGGGAGCTGTCCAGGCTGATCAACGGCCGTCGGATCTGACAGGATGAACGACGAGTCGAGAGTGTGAACAGCAGTGAGGAGAACGCGGTGTCTGCAACTTCGGCGGGACGGTCAGCCCTGCGGATGGGACCCGCGGAGCTGGTGCAGGCTGCGGCCATGGCGCGACGCTTCTACCTGGAGGGCAAGTCCAAGATCCAGATCGCCGAGGAGTTCGGCGTGAGCCGCTTCAAGGTGGCCCGGGTCCTGGAGACCGCCCTCGAACGCGATCTCGTACGCATCGAGATCCGCGTTCCCGCCGAACTGGACGCGGAGCGCTCCGACGCGCTCCGCGCCCGGTACGGACTGCGGCACGCGGTGGTCGTGGAGTCCCCGGCCGACGCGACCGAGGACGCCCCCGACCCGGAGAACCTGGGCGCCGTCGCCGCTGACCTGCTCGGCGAGCTCGTCAACGAGGGCGACGTGCTCGGCCTGGCCTGGGGGCGCTCGACCATCCACATGGCCGCCTCCCTGCACCGGCTGCCCCCGTGCACCGTGGTCCAGCTGACCGGCGTGTACGACGCCGGGACCGCGGAGCGCGGTTCGGTGGAGGCCGTACGACGGGCCGCGCAGGTCTCCGGCGGGGACGCGCACCCCATCTACGCGCCGATGCTGCTGCCCGATCCGGCGACCGCGGCGGCGCTGCGGAGCCAGACCGGGATCGCGCGCGCCTTCGAATACTTCGACAAGGTGACGGTCGCGGCCGTCTCCATCGGCTCCTGGGAGCCCGGCATCTCCACCGTCCACGACATGCTCACTGACGAGGAGCGGGCGCACTACGCCTCGCTCGGCGTCGCGGCCGAGATGTCGGCGCACCTGTTCGACTCCGAGGGGCGGCGGGTCGGCCGGGACCTCGGCGAGCGGTGCATCACCGTGGAGGCCGACCGGCTGCGGCGGATCCCCGAGGTCGTGGCGATCGCGGGCGGGCTGCGCAAGGCCTCGGCGATCGGGGCGGTGCTGCGTTCGGGCCTGGTGACCAGCCTGGTCACGGACACGGCCGTCGCCGACTACCTGCTGACCGAGTCGGCGCCGGGGCTCCGGCCGGCGCTGGAGCGGGCCGACCCGGACGACTGACCGGTGCGGGTGCTGGGGCGGATGGTGCCGTAATCGAGATGCGAACGGCGGGCCGTGGCGTGGCTCACTGGGCGCATACTGGTTCCGATGACCAAATCAGCAGTACCTCGCCGTCATTTGCCGTCCAGCCCGTTCAAGGCGCCCGAGGAGCAGCCCATCCGGCAGTTCTCGGTCGGCGACCGGGTTTCCCACGACGAGCACGGCCTCGGCCGTGTCGTCGGAATCGAGGAGGGGATCGCTGTTCTCGTCGACTTCGGATCGGTCCAGAAGCGTGTTCTGAGCCCTTACACCAAGATGTCCGCCCTCTGAGGCCATCGGACGATTCGCGAGCGAATCGGATATTTGGCACGATCGGCGCATGATCCTTCGGAACGCGCCCCGATCGTTCCTGCGGCTGCTGGGGGCCTTGTTCCTCGGCGCCGCGCTGGTCGGCGGCACGGTGGGCTGCGGCGGTCCGAACGCCGCGCCCGCCGCCGTCACCGGCAGTGCCGCACCCGCGCCGTCGTGGGCGAAGGGGATGGCGACCGTACGGGCCGACGCGCTGCCGCGGCAGGCCCGGGACGTGCTCGTGCTCATCGACAAGGGCGGGCCGTACCCCTACCGCCAGGACGGCACGGTCTTCGGTAACTTCGAGAAGGCATTGCCGAAGCAGAAGCGCGGTTACTACCACGAGTTCACGGTCAAGACGCCGGGGGAGCCGGACAGGGGCGCCCGGCGGATCGTGACGGGTCAGGGCGGCGAGTTCTACTACACAGACGATCACTACGACACATTCAAGGCGGTTCTCCGATGAGCCCGATCTCACCCCTGTCCCCGTCCACCTCCCTGGAGCCGCTGCCGCTGACCCCGGCGCTCGACGCCGCGGCGAAGGCCGGCTGGACGGTCATGGAGCTGGACCTCGACGGGGTGCGCGGCAAGGCCGCGCTGATGAGTCGCTGCGAGGCGGCCCTGGAGCTGCCGGAGTGGTTCGGCGGGAACTGGGACGCGCTGGCCGACGTGCTGCGCGACCTCTCGTGGCTGCCGCAGGCACCGGGGCGGCTGGTGACGGTGACGTCCTGGCGCGGCTGCGCCGAGGCGGACCCCGGTGACTGGGCGAAGTTCGTGGAGATCCTGGAGGGGGCGGTGGAGTTCTGGCAGCACGCCGAGCCCGAGGACGGGGCCGCGGCCGTGCCGCTCACCGTGCTCCTCGCCGAAGGCGTGCCGCCCCAGACCCCGCGGCTGCCCCCTCGGCGCTACAAGTTCATGCGCTGAGGCGGTCGGCCGGCAGGGCCCGGGGCGGAGAAGACCGGACCTTTCAGCCCTTGGGGATCCACGGCGGGGTCTGGCCCCAGGACCAGACCGGGATCTTGGCCGCGTCCACCGGGGGCGGGTTCGGGCCCGAGTAGATCAGGGCCATCCGGGTGCCCCACTCGATGTAGTAGGCGAACACCCCGCGGAACTCCGGGTCCGTGGGGAGGCCGACCTCGTCGGCCGTGTCCATCAGCAGGTCCACCCAGCGGCGGCGCTGCTTCTCGGTGATGGCGCGGCCCAGGTGCTTGGTGGCCATGTGCTGGTGGCCGCCGTGGTGGGCGGTGTACTCCGCCGGGCCGCCGAAGACCTCCGACAGCCAGACGGCGACGTGCTGGGGGTGCTCGGAGTCCATGCCCGCGAAGACCGGGGCCAGGATCTCGTCGTGCAGGGCGTGCGCGTAGAAGGCGTCCGTGAGGCGCTTCATCGCCTCCGCTCCGCCCATCCACTCGTAGATGGTGGGTGTCGACGGTGTGGTGCTCATGACTGTCCGGCGGCCTTTCCGGTACCCGCGACATCGGTCACCGTGTAGTGCTGCATTTCCTCGATCGCCGTCACGTACGGCCGGATCGCGCTGAAGAACGCCGGGAAGTGCTCGCCCTTGCGGAAGCCGTTCAGGTGGGCGTCGACCGAGGTCCAGCGGATGCGCAGGATGTAGCGCTCCTTCTCCTCCTCGCACCGGGCGAGTTCGTAGTCGACGCACTCGGGTGCGGCGGCCAGGGCCTCGGCCGCCCTCGCGTACGAGGTTTCGAAGGCCTGCTGATCGTCCAAGGCGATCCGGTAGCGGATGTATTCGACGGTCGTGGTCATGGTGCGTGCCTCTCCCTCGTTGTCGGTCCGGGCCAGCCTTACGCGATCATGGGCGGTTGTGGGGTGATTTCGTCATTCCCGGTCGGACTTCCTGGAGTCGGTGTCGCCGGGGTCGCCCGCACCGGTGACGTCCGGGCCCTGGGCTCGGACCTGCTGCACCTTGTCCAGCGACTCGCGCAGCTCGGAGAGCCACTCGTCGGTGTTGCGCCCGACCAGGCGGACGCACCAGGCCAGCGCGTCGGCCCGGCTGCGGGCCACGCCGCCCGCGACCAGGGTGTCGAGGACCTGGCGCTCGGACTGGCGCAGCCGGGTCATGACGGGCACGGCCAGGTGCGTGAAGAGGGCCGTCTCCTCACCGGACCGCACACCCCAGGCCACCTTGCGGCGGTAGAGCTCCTCGGCCTCGCGCGCAACCTCGATGCGCTGCTCGCGGGTGCGCTCGCGGAACTCCCTGACCGATTCGTTCGCCGGGACGGTGCCGACGACCGTGATTTCCTCGCGGTCGACCGTGACCGACACGAGGGACTCGTACACGTCCACCGGCAGGCGCTCGGCGAACCACGCGCGGAGCTTTTCGCTCTGTTCGGCTGTAATCATGTAATCAACGTTGCGTCGGGCGGCTCCTTGATCGCAAGGGGGTGACCGTTCGCTCTCAGCCCATCGAGCGGTAGCGGTGGATGAGGGAGACCGCCATCGCGCCCTCGCCCACGCCCGAGGCGACCCGCTTCACCGAGTGGGCCCGTACGTCGCCGGCCGCGAAGACACCGGGGACGCTTGTCTCCAGCGGGTAGGGGGCGCGTTCCAGGCTCCATTCGGCCGGGAGCTCGCCGCCGTTCGCGATCAGGTCGGAGCCGGTGAGGACGAAGCCGTACTCGTCCCGTTCGACGACCCCCGAGAGCCACTCGGTGTGCGGGCGGGCGCCGATGAAGGTGAACATGAAGCGCGCCGGGATCTCGGTGTCCGTGCCCGCGTCCGCGTCGTGGAGGGTGATGCGCTCCAGGTGTTCCCCTCCGTCCAGCCGGACCACCGTGGTGCGGACCCTGACCTCGATGTTCGGCGTGCGGTCGATCTCGTCGATCAGGTAGCGGGACATGCTCGCGTCCAGCGAGGCCGCGCGCACCAGGATCGTCACCCGCGCCGCGTACTTGGCGAAGTGCACCGCCGCCTGGCCCGCCGAGTTGGCCCCGCCCACGATGAACACGTGCTGGGAGATGCACGCCGAACTCTCGGTGGTGGCCGCGCCGTAGTACAGGCCGGCCCCCTCGAAGCGGTCCGCGCCCGGGGCCTCCAGGCGGTTGTACGAGACGCCGGTCGCGAGGAGGACCGTCTCCGCGCTGATCTCCGTACCGTCCGCCAGGGTGAGGATCTTCGCCGGGTCGTCGCGGGTCAGCGAGACCACCTCCACCGGGTGCAGGATCTCCGCGCCGAAGCGGGAGGCCTGGATGGTGGCGCGGCGGGTCAGGTCCCCGCCGGAGAGGCCCGACGGGAAACCGAGGTAGTTCTCGATCAGGCTGGAGGTGCCGGCCTGGCCGCCCGGGGCGCGGGAGTCCAGCATCAGGGTCGACAGGCCCTCCGAGGCGGAGTAGACCCCGGCCGCCAGCCCGGCGGGCCCCGCACCGACGATGACGCACTCGTAGTGCGGGCGGGAGGCGGTGGTGGCCAGCCCCAGCCGCTGGGCGAGCTCGGTGTCGCCGGGCGCGGAGAGCACCGACCCGTCCGGGAAGCGGACCAGGGGCAGCGCCCCGCCCGGCTGGGCGGCGATCAGGGTCAGCGCCTCGGGGTCCCGCTCGACGTTGAGGAAGCGGAACGGCTGCCCGTTGCGGGTGAAGAAGTCCCGGACGGCGTGGGTGCCGGGGGAGACCAGGTGGCCGGCGACGATGATCCCGTCGTACGCCGGGCGGTAGGTGGCCAGCCAGTCCGACAGCAGGTCGTCCAGGACCGGGAACAGCCGCTCGTGCGGCGGGTCCCACGGCTTGAGCAGGTAGTAGTCCAGCCGGACCCGGTTGATGGCGGTGATCGCCGCGTCGGTCTCCGCGTACGCCGTCAGCAGCACCCGGCGGGCGTCCGGGAACCGGCTGACCGCCTCCAGGAGGAACTCCACCCCGGTGACGTCGGGCATCCGCTGGTCGACGAGGAAGAGGGCCGGGTCGTGGCCCCGCTCGTCCAGCGAGTCCAGGATCTTCAGGGCGTCGGCCGCCGAGGATGCGCCGAGCACCCGGTAGCGGTCTCCGTAGGCGCTGCGCAGGTCGCGGCGGACGGCGCGCAGCACCTGCGGATCGTCGTCCACGGCCAGGATGACCGGCTTCCTGTTCTCGGCGCGCTCGGCAGGGGCGGCGGCGTCGGAGGGGACGGCCGCGGCGCTCTCCGGGGCCGCGCTCACGCCGGGTCCAGCATCAGCTTGTCGGCGTAGCACCAGGCCCAGTCCTCGCCCGGCTCGTGCGAGGCGGCGATGGGGTGCTCGGTGACCCGGTAGTGGCGGGTGGCGTGACGGTTCTTCGAGGAGTCGCAGCAGCCCACGTGCCCGCAGCTCAGGCACATCCGCAGGTGCACCCAGCCGTCACCGGAGGCGAGGCACTCCTCGCAGCCCTCGGTGCCCGGTTTCACCGGACGTATCCGGTCGAGGTGTGTGCACAACAGGTCCATCGCCATCGTCCCCGTCCCTCTCGTCGCGTCCTCGCGCCGGTGTCCCGTGCATTCCGTGATTGACGGCGCGTCCAGACCATAGGGCGCGGCCCTCGGAATGGTTCAGCGATTCGGCCGAAGTCAGGTAGTCCTGGAGCGACTTCATGACCTCCGGGAGCGACTTCCTGAAGTGCCGCGATGACCATGGCCGCTACCTCACCAAGTCGCACGCCGACGCTTTGACGCATGCCCCGGGCGCGGCCAGTGTGGTGGACGCCAACGACAACAGGCGGCGCCTGGAGGAATTCGTGAGCAGAAAGATTCTGGTCATTGTCTCCGAACACGGTTACTGGGCCGAGGAACTGATAGGCCCCGTATCGAAGTTCGACGAGCGGGGCTACGAGGTCGTATTCGCCACGCCGACCGGAAAGCGTGCGCACGCTCTTCCGCCGAGCCTCGACGCGAACTACATCGACCCCCCGCTGGGCCGCTCGGTCACCACCGAGGAGAACGCCCGGCTGGGCCGCGAGTTCGAGCAGTCCAGCCGGCTGGACTCCCCGCTCGACATCGAGGCGTGGGTCCCCGAGCGCCCGTACACGAGCGACGAGGGCTACCTGCGGAAGCTGGAGCAGTACCACCGCGATCTGGACAAGCTCGACGCCGACATCGCCGGATACGACGCCATCCTCATCGTCGGCGGCAGCGGTCCCATCGCCGACCTCGCCAACAACGAGCGCGTGCACGCCCTGATCCTGGCCTTCGAGAAGGCCGGCAAGGTCGTCGCCGCCGAGTGCTACGGAGTCGCCTGCCTGGCCTTCGCCCGGGACTGGAGCGACCGCAGGAGCATCATCCGGGGCAAGCACGTGACCGGTCACTGCAAGGAGTACGACTACAAGGACGGCACCGGGTTCCTCGGCACCGACTTCAACATGGGCCCGCCGCCGTACCCGCTGGAGTACATCCTGCGCGATGCCACCGGCCCGCGCGGCGCGTACCACGGCAATTTCGGAAAGCCGGTTTCCGTGATCGTCGACTTCCCGTTCGTCACCGGCCGTTCGACCCCCGACTCGTATCTCACGGGGCAGAAGATCGTGGAAGTCCTGGAGGACGGTCTCATCCGGTACGGCTGGTGATTTCAGGGGGAGTCCGATGAATGCCGAAGCCAATCCGGCACGTCCGGGACGGGAAAGGCTGATCGAGCAGTTCAAGGCCGACGGCCTGAATGTGATGTTCGGAAATCCGGGAACGGTGGAACAGGGATTCCTCGACGCGGTCGACGCGGCGGAGGACTTCACCTACGTCCTCGCCCTCCAGGAGACCGTGGCCGCCGGCATCGCCGACGGATACGCCCGGGCCACCGGCGGCGCGGCCCTGCTCCAGCTGCACTCCGGGGTCGGGCTGGGCAACGGCATCGGCATGCTCTACCAGTCGCTGCGCGGCCACACCCCGCTCGTCGTGGTCGCCGGTGACGCCGGGGTCCGCTACGACGCCATGGACGCGCAGATGGCCTCCGACCTGGTGGCCATGGCGAAGCCGGTGACCAAGTACGCGACCCGGGTCACCGACCCCCGGTCCGTACTGCGCACCATCCGGCGGGCCGTGAAGATCGCGCTCACCCCGCCCCGCGGGCCCGTGTTCGTGGCGCTGCCGATGGACGTGCTGGACGAGCTCAACTCCGAGCCCGTGCTGCCCGCCACGGTGCCGCTCACGGACGTGGCCCCCTCGCCGGCCTCGGTGGGGCGGGCGGCCGAGCTGCTCGCCCCCGCCGAGCGGCCGGTCCTCCTCGTCGGCGACGGGGTCGCGCTCTCCGGGGCCCAGCGCGAACTCGCGGCCGTCGCCGAACTGCTGGGCGCGGACGTGTACGAGGTCGACTCCTCCGAGGTCAACATCGCGGCCTCGCACCCGCTGCGGCGCGGCCAGACGGGCCACATGTTCGGCCCGCACAGCAAGGAGCTGATCGGGGACGCCGACGGGGTCCTCATCGTCGGCACCTATGTCTTCCCGGAGGTGTTCCCCGAACTGGAGAGCCCCTTCCGGGAGGGCGCGAAGATCGTCCACATCGACCTCAACGCCTACGAGATCGCCAAGAACCACCCGGTGGACCTGGGCCTGGCCGCCGACCCCCGGCAGGCCCTGCGCGCCCTGGCCGGCGTACTGGAGCGACGGCTCACCCCGCAGCAGCGGGCCGCCGCGGCCGCCCGGCTCGACGTACGCACCCGGGAACGGGTCCGTGCCGTGCGCGCCCAGGCGGAGGCGGACGACGGCACGCCGATCACCGTCTTCCTGAAGACCCTCGCCGAGCGCACCGGCGGGGACCTGATCGTCTTCGACGAGGCGCTGACCACCTCCCCGCTGGTCACCCGGTACCTGCCCGCGGAACGCCCGGGCGACTACCACCTCACCCGGGGCGGTTCGCTGGGCGTCGGCTTCCCGGGGGCGGTCGGCGCGAAGCTGGCCCGGCCCGAGCGGCTCGTCGTGGGCTTCGCCGGCGACGGCGGGTCGATGTACACGTACCAGGCGCTGTGGACGGCGGTCCGGCACGGCATCGACGCCAAGTTCGTGGTCTGCAACAACCGCAAGTACCGGCTCCTGGACGACAACATCGCCCAGTACTGGCGGGAGCGGGACATCCCGGAGCACGGTTTCCCCGGCTCCTTCGACCTCTCCCACCCCGAGATCGACTTCGCCGGGCTGGCCCGGTCCCTCGGCGCCGGCGGCATGCGGGTGGAGAAGCCGGACGAGGCGGCGGCCGCCGTGAACCGGATGCTGGCCCACCCCGGACCGTTCCTCGTGGACATCCAGATCTGAGCCGTGCCGAGCGACACACCCAACCGGACAGGAGGAGACCGCATGCCCGCCGAGCGGCAGTTGACCGAGGACGCGATCCGCAGGTTCGCCGAGGACTGGTACGTGGCGCTGGACCGGCACGTGCCGGCGGACCAGGTGCTCGCCCTGATCACCGAGGACCTGGAGTTCAAGGTCCCCGAGGACACCTTCCTCGGCCACCAGGGCTTCGGCCGCTGGTACGAGGCCGTGACCAACCGGTTCTTCGACGAGGTGCACACCGTCACCAAGGTGGAGCCGGTCATCGAGGGCGACCGGGCGATCGTCCGGGTCCTCGTCAACTGGCAGGCCAAGGTCTGGGACCCGCCGGCCGCCCGCAGCGAGTGGCTCGGCTTCGACGCCGACCAGACCTGGACGGTGGTGGCCGGTCCGAACGGACCGCTGATCAAGCAGTACACCGTCAACGACCTGGCCCCGATGCCCGGTTCCGGCTCCCTCTGACCGCCGGCGAAGGAGAAGCGACGATGACCGAAGTGACGCGGGAGCGGGTCCGGGAGGCCTACGCCGCCCTCGGCTCCGGCGACCGGGCGCGCATCCTGGAGTACTACTCCGAGGACCTGCGCTGGCTGGTGCCGGGCAACCACCCGCTGGCCGGGTGGTACGAGAGCCTCGACGCCTTCCTGGAACTGATGGGCCAGACCCACAAGCTCACGGGCGGCACCTTCCGGATGGACCTGGAGGCGGTCCTCGTCGGCGAGGACTGCAGCGCCGACGTGTGCCGCAACGTCGCCCTGCGGGACGGCGCGGACGCCGCGAGCACGTCGCCGTACGAGCGGATGGACTACCCGGTCTTCCACTTCATGAAGTGGCGGGACGGCCGGATCGTCGAGGGCCGCGACGGGCTCTTCGGCGACACGGCGGCCGCCTTCAGCCGGTTCTGGGCGCCCTTCGCGCCGGACGGCACCCGACGGGACCGATAGGGGGACGAGCGAAGCCATGGAACCGCGAGAGATCCTCACGAAGTACTACCAGTACGCCAACGCCGGGGACTGGGACCGCTGGTGCGACCTGTTCGCCGACGACCAGGTCATGGACGAGCAGCTCGCCGGGCACATCGAGGGCCTGGAGGTGCTGCGCTCGATGATGAAGGGCATGGGCACCATGTACCGGGTCTTCCGGAACGAGCCCGTGCACTTCATCGTCGACGGCGGCGGGGAGAAGGCCGCGGCCGTCTCGCACCTGACGGCGGTCAGCGCCTCGGGCGAGGCCATCGAGGCCGAGGTCATGAACTTCTTCCGGATCGTGGACGGAAAGATCGCCTACATGGCGAACTTCCACGACACGGCCCCCTTCCAGGTCCTGAGCCAGGACTGAGGGGGACCCGTGAGCGCCGAAGAATACGACTACATCGTCGTGGGATCCGGCACCGCCGGCAGCGTGCTGGCGAACCGGCTCTCCGAGGACCCGGACGTCTCCGTCCTCGTCCTGGAGGCGGGCGGCTCCCGGATCCCGCCCGAGGTGGACGACCCGTCGTCCTGGTACAAGCTGCTCGGCGGGCCCGTCGACTGGGGCTACACCAGCACCCCGCAGCCCGGCCTCGACGGCCGCCGCACCTACGAGCCGCGCGGCAAGGCCCCGGGGGGCAGCAGCAACCTCTACATCATGATGCACATCCGCGGCCACGCCTCGGACTTCGACAACTGGGCCTACCAGGGCGCGGCGGGCTGGGCGTACGAGGACGTGCTCCCCTACTTCGCCCTCCTGGAGGGCCAGGAGGACGCCACCGCCGCCACCACCGGCACCCGGGGCCCGCAGCGCATCACCAACGCCGGGCGGCACGCCCCCAACCCGGTCTCCCGCGCCTTCATCGACGCGGCCGTGGAGCTCGGCCACCAGGAGATCGCCGACTTCAACACCGACGGTCCCCGCCGCGGCCTCTTCGGCACCGGCTGGCACCACATCGACGTGGCCGACGGCCGCCGCCAGGGCACCCTCGCCGCGTACCTGGAGCCCGCGCTCGACCGCTCCAACCTGACCCTGCGCACCAGCGCGCAGAGCACCCGGCTGCTCTTCGACGGGGACACCTGTACGGGCGTCGAGTACGTGCAGCTCCAGGCCCCGGCGGAGTTCCCCGGCCGGACGGTGGCGGACGGCCACAGCGGCGCCGCCGAGCCCGGGCCGCACACCGCCCGGGCCCGCCGGGAGGTGATCGTGGCCGCCGGGGCGATCGAGTCCCCGAAGCTGCTGCTGCTCTCCGGCATCGGTCACCCCGAGCAGCTGCGCGAGCACGGCATCGAGGTCACCGCGGCCCTGCCCGGGGTCGGCGAGAACTTCCACAACCACGTGCTGACCGGGCTGATGGCCGAGGTCACCCAGGAACTCCCGCCGCCGACGCAGAATCTGTCGGAGAGCGCTCTGTTCCTGTCCTCCCGGCCCGGACTGCCCGCGCCGGACCTCCAGATCGCCTTCGTGCACGTCCCGTTCGACGTGATCGTCGGCCAGGACCACCCGAACACCGTGTCCATCCTGCCGGGTGTCGTACGCCCGGTCTCGCGCGGCTGGATCAGGCTGGCGAGCGCGGACCCGCTGGCCCACCCGCTGATCAACCCGAACTACCTGGGCGACCGGTGGGACCTGGAGCGGATGGTGCAGGGCGTCAAGATCGCCCGGGAACTCTTCGCGACCTCGGCCTTCTCGCCCTGGTACAAGCAGGAACTCCAGCCCGGCCCGGCCTACCTGAGCGACTCCGAGCTGCGCACCTTCGTCAAGCAGAAGTCGGAGAGCTACCACCACCAGGCCGGCTCCTGCCGCATGGGCATCGACGACCTCTCCGTGGTCGACCCCGAGCTGCGGGTCCACGGCGTACGGAACCTGCGCGTCGTCGACGCGAGCGTGATGCCCGCCGTTCCGTCGGGCAACTGCCACACCGCCATCGCGATGATCGCCGAGCGCGCGGCGGACTTCCTGAAGGGGGCCTCCCGTGCCTGACGCCGTCCTGCGCGAGGGCGCGCTGACCGGGACCCGGATCGCGGTCCTGGTCGAGAGCGACTTCTACGAGCCGGAGATCTTCTACTACCAGCGCCGCTTCGCGGAGGAGGGCGCCGAGGTCGACTTCCTGACCCGGCTGTGGGGCAACGACTCCATCACCTTCTCCGGGCACGAGTACCGGGCGCCGTTCACCGCCGACAAGTCCCTGGAGGGGCTGAGCGACGAGGACCTGCGCCGGTACGCGGCGATCATCGTGCCCTCGGGCATGGTCGCCGACCGGCTGCGCTACACCGAGGACGTGGACGTCCTCGCGCCCGCCACGGAGCTGCTGCGCCGGGCCTTCGAGGAGCCCACGGTCCTCAAGGGGATCATCTGTCACGGCATGTGGCTGGCCTCCTCGATCCCGGGCAAGATCCGCGGCCGCAAGGTGGTCTGCCACAACAACCTCATCGGTGACGTCCGCAACATGGGCGGCGAGTACGTGGACGAGGACGTGGTCGTCGACGGCGACCTCGTCACCGGCCGCACCGGCGCCCACCACCACCTCTTCGCCCGCCGGATCATCGAGCTGATCTCGGCCGGGCGGGGCGGCCGGGGCGCCGCCTGATGGCCGGGCTGCGCTGGTCGCACGTGGGCCTGAACTGCCTGGACCAGAAGACCACCGAGGAGTTCTACACCCGGTACTTCGGATTCTCCCGGGCCCGTGTGGTGAACCTGGGCGACTCCGAGATCGTGTTCCTGCGCAAGGGGGACGCGTACCTGGAGCTCTTCGCGGCCGGCGCCAACGAACCGGCGCGCACCGCGCACGACGACGGGCCCCAGGCCCCCGGCAGGATGCGCCACCTGGCCTTCCAGACCGACAGCGTCGACGCCTTCCTCGCCGAGATCGGGGACGCGGCCGACGTGACGCTCGGCCCGCTGGACTTCGACGACTTCATCTGCGGCTGGCGCACCGTATGGCTCCGCGACCCCGACGGCGTGATCGTCGAGGTCAGCCAGGGATACGAGGACGACCGCTCTCACGACGGCTCTCACGACAAGGACGGTGCATGACATGGCGGACGCCGTGAGCTTCTCCTTCTCCGACACCATCGCGGGCTACGTCGTCCGCTTCGACTCCGGATCACGCCTCCTGCGGCTGAAGACCTCCGACGGCCGCGAGTTCGACGTCTCGCTCGCCGGCGGCCCGAGCGCCGAGCTCGTCCGCAACCTGGAGGAGCCCTACATCGACGCCTCCGGGCACATCGACGAGATGCTCTCGCCCGGCCGGTTCCTCTTCGCCTACGGCATCCACTACCCGGAGCACGGCGGGCGCTTCGACGCCAAGCGCCTGGTGTTCCTGGGCCGTGGCGCCGAGGACTACCGCTTCGAGGAACCCAGCTGGTGGATCAAGCAGATCGAATCGCTCGCCGACTTCTACAAGCGGGCGCAGTTCGGCGACGGGCCGGTGGACTTCACCGAGTACCGCACCGAGATCCGGCTCGGCGGGGACAAGACCGCCAGCCACGTCCAGGAGACCGACACGATCTCCCGCCTGGTCTACGGCATGGCCTCGGCCTACCTGCTGACCGGCAAGGACGAGTACCTGGAGGTCGCCGAGCGCGGCACCGAGTACCTGCGCAAGCACATGCGCGTCGTGGACGGCGAGGAGGACGTGGTCTTCTGGTACCACGGCATCAGCGTCGACGGGGACACCGAGCGCAAGCTGTTCACCTCGGAGTTCTCCGACGACTACGACGCGATCCCGATGTACGAGCAGATCTACGCGCTGGCCGGCCCCATCCAGACGTACCGGGTCACCGGTGACGTCCGGATCAAGAACGACGCGGACGCCACCATCCGGCTGTTCGACAAGTTCTTCTTCGACCCGGAGCAGGGCGGCTACTACTCGCACATCGACCCGATCCTCTTCAGCGCCGACCACGAGTCCCTCGGCGAGAACGCCGAGCGCAAGAACTGGAACTCGGTCGGCGACCACGCGCCCGCCTACCTGATCAACCTGTACCTGGCGACCGGCGACCAGAAGTACGCCGACTTCCTGGAGTACACCTTCGACACCATCGCGGACCGCTTCCCGGACTACAAGAACAGCCCCTTCGTCCAGGAGCGCTTCAACCGGGACTGGTCGCACGACAAGGCGCACAGCTGGCAGCAGGATCGGGCCGTGGTCGGCCACAACCTGAAGATCGCCTGGAACCTGATGCGGATGAACTCGCTGAAGGCCAAGCCGGCGTACGAGGAACTCGCCAAGAAGATCGGCGAGATCATGCCGGCGGTCGGCAGCGACGTGCAGCGCGGCGGCTGGTACGACGTCGTCGAGCGGCTGAAGTCCGGCGACCAGGAGGCGTATCGATTCGCCTGGCACGACCGCAAGGCCTGGTGGCAGCAGGAGCAGGCGATCCTCGCCTACCTCATCCTGAACGGCACGGTCGGCGGCGAGGCCAACCTGCGCGAGGCCCGGCAGGCGCAGTCCTTCTACAACACCTTCTTCCTCGACCACGACGAGGGAGCCGTCTACTTCAACGTGCTCGCCGGCGGGACGCCGTACCTGCTCGGCACCGAGCGGCTCAAGGGCAGCCACTCGATGTCCATGTACCACTCGGCGGAGCTGTGCTACCTCGCCGCCGTCTACAACAACCTGCTCATCAACGGCCGGGAGATGGACTTCCACTTCCAGCCCGACCCGACCGGCCTTCCCGACCGGATCCTGCGCGTCTCGCCCGACCTGCTCCCCGCGGGCTCCGTGCGGATCGCGTCCGTGGAGATCGACGAGAAGCCGTACGAGGAGTTCGACGCGGACGAACTGACCGTCCACCTCCCCGACGTCCAGGGGCGGGTCAAGGTCAAGGTCCGGCTCCGGCCCGTGGCCAAGTAGTTCCACAGGGGCTCACCGCGCGCTCAACGGGGGGCGCCCCAACCAGAGGGGAAAGCAAGCAATGAGTCTCAACGTCAAGGAACGCCGCAACAAGACGGGCACCGTGCTCGTCGCCACCGGTGAGATCAACAGCGAGACGTCCGGCTCGCTGCTCCAGGCGCTGCTGCCGCTGGTCCGCGAGGGCAGGCCGCTGCGGATCGACCTCACGGCGGTCACCTACGTCTCCAGCGCCGGCCTGCGCACGCTGCTCGTGGTCTACCGCGAGGCCCAGCACGCGGGCGTGGCCGTCACCCTGTACGGGGTGAGCGAGGAAGTCCGGTTCGTCATGTCGGCCACCGGATTCCTCGACTTCTTCGAGACCGGCGAGGCGGCGGCCGCGGAGGCCAAGGCCAAGGCCAGGGCGGCGCGATGAGCGAGCCCAGGTCCGAGCAGGTCCTGCGCGTCGACGCGTACCCGACCCACGAAGTGGGCGGGTACCGCGTCCGCGCCGGCAAACCGTTCCCCTTCGGGGCCAACGTGGTCCCCGGCGGGGTCAGCTTCTCCGTGTTCTCCGACCAGGCCACCTCCATGACCCTGGTCATCTACAAGCGCGGAGAGCCCGAGCCGATGGCCGAACTGGAGTTCCCCGAGGAATTCCGCACCGGCAGCGTCTTCGCCATGACGGTCTTCGGCCTCGACCACGAGAACATCGAGTACGGGTACCGGGCCGACGGCCCCTACGACCCGGTCACCGGCCACCGTTTCGACGCCCGCCAGGTCCTCTCCGACCCCTACGCCCGGCTGATCGCCGGCCGCGACGTGTGGGGCGTGGAGCCGGACCGCAGCCGCGGCTACCAGTACCGCTCCCGCGTCTGCCTCCAGGACTTCGACTGGGGCGACGACACCCCGCTGGGCATCCCCGCCGAGGACCTCGTCGTGTACGAGACCCACGTGCGCGGCTTCACCCGGCACCCCAACTCCCAGGTCACCGCGCCCGGAACCTTCGCGGGGCTGCGCGAGAAGATCCCGTACCTCAAGGAACTCGGCGTGAACTGCATCGAGCTCCTGCCCGTGTTCGAGTTCGACGAGAGCGACAACCCGCGCAGCAACCCGGAGACGGGCGAGCGGCTCTTCGACTACTGGGGCTACAACACCGTCTCGTTCTTCGCACCCAAGGCCGGCTACGCCGCCACCGGACGCTACGGGATGCAGGGCGACGAGTTCCGCACCCTGATCAAGGACCTGCACGCGGCCGGCATCGAGGTCATCCTCGACGTCGTCTTCAACCACACCGCCGAGGGCAACGAGCAGGGCCCGACGATCTCCTTCAAGGGCCTCGACAACGCCACGTACTACATGCTCACCCCCGAGGGGTACTACTTCAACTTCAGCGGCACCGGCAACACCGTCAACTGCAACCACCCCGTCGTGCGCAACTACGTGCTCGACTGCCTGCGCCACTGGGTCGCCGACTACCACATCGACGGCTTCCGCTTCGACCTCGCGGCCATCCTCGGCCGGGACCTGGACGGCACCCCGCTGCCCAACCCGCCGCTGCTGGAATCGCTCGCCTTCGACCCGGTCCTGCGGCACACCAAGCTCATCGCCGAGGCCTGGGACGCGGGCGGCCTCTACGAGGTCGGCAACTTCCCGGCCTACGGCCGCTGGGCCGAGTGGAACGGGAAGTACCGCGACACCGTGCGAGGCTTCCTCAAGGGCGACCCGGGGCTCACCGGCGAGCTCGCCACCCGGATCGCCGGCTCGCCCGACCTCTACTCCAGCCGCGGAACCGCCGCCTCGGTCAACTTCCTGACCGCGCACGACGGTTTCACCCTCGCCGACCT
Source organism: Streptomyces sp. NPDC096339 (assembly GCF_044762985.1). Lineage (NCBI taxonomy): Bacteria > Bacillati > Actinomycetota > Actinomycetes > Kitasatosporales > Streptomycetaceae > Streptomyces > Streptomyces sp. NPDC096339. The sequence goes on from NZ_JBIWFI010000003.1 coordinate 238,567, forward strand.
GGTCTCCTACAACGACAAGCACAACGAGGCCAACGGCGAGAACAACAACGACGGCGCCAACGACAACAACAGCTGGAACTGCGGAGCCGAGGGGCCCACCGACGACCCCGAGGTGGGCGCGCTGCGCACCCGGCAGATGAAGAACGCCCTCGCCATCCTCTTCACCAGCCAGGGCATCCCGATGCTGCTGGCCGGGGACGAGGTCGCGCGGACCCAGCAGGGGAACAACAACACGTACTGCCAGGACAACGAACTGTCCTGGTTCGACTGGGACCAGGTCGACGAGAACGCCGAACTGCTCCGGTTCACCCGCCAGATGATCGCCTTCCGCAAGCACCACCGGGAACTGCGCGCGACCGCCCACCCCACCGGCCGGATCCGCGAGAACCTGGGTCTGCCCGACATCAGCTGGCACGGGGAGCGGGCCTGGCAGCCCGACTGGTCGGCGGACAGCCGGCTGCTGGCGGTGGCCCGCTGCGGCACCGGGGACGACGACGTGGTGTACGTGGCCATGAACGCGCACTGGGAGTCCCACGACCTGGAACTGCCCGCCCTGCCCGGCGGACGCAGCTGGCACCTCTTCGCCGACACCGGGGCCGAGGCGCCGCACGACATCCGCACCCCGGGCACCGAGCAGGAACTCGACAACGCCGGTAAGTACCTGATCGGCCCGCGCTCGGTCGTGATCCTGGTCGGCCGCACGAACGATCCCGACGAGTAGAAGGAGACCTGAGATGCCCCTTTCCGTGTCCCTGAGCATCGACGGCGATACCACCGTGATCGAACTGACGGGCGAGCTGGACGCCAAGACCGCGCCGGACTTCCACCAGACCATCGAGAAGGCCGCCGGGCACGGCACCAGCACCGTGGAGATCCGGATGGCCGGCGTCGGCTACATGGCCAGCGCCGGACTGCGCTCCCTGGTCTTCGCCCAGCAGAAGGTCGCCGACCACGTCACCATCAAGGTGGTGGGCGCCATCGAGCCGGTGTCCCGGACCATCCGGACGGCCGGCCTCGACCGGAGCATCGTCCTCGCCGACGAGTGACCACCGTGACCGACATGGCCGAACTGGCGAGGGAGTCCGCCGTACTGGAGGTGCCCGCGACGGTGGGGGCACTGGGCGAGATCGCCTCCTTCGTCCTGCGGCTGGCCGGACGGGCGGGCCTGGACAAGGGCGCCGCCTACCGGATCCGGCTGGCCGTGGACGAACTGGCCACGAACATCGTGATGCACGGGTACCGGGGCGGCGACGGACGGATCACCGTCCGCGGCCGCTCCGGCCCGGGCGAGGTGCGCATCGTCATCGAGGACGGCGCACCCGCCTTCGACCCCGTCGAAGGCCGCCTTCCGCCCGCCCCCGGGGTCCCCCCCGGGGAACGGCGGATCGGCGGCCTCGGCATCCACCTGGCGCTGACCAGCGTGGACGGGTTCGGCTACCGACGCACGGACGGCCGCAACATCAGCACGCTGACCGTGAGAGCTGAGGGGACGGACCCATGCCCTCCACGACCGTGATCATCCTCGACGTGAACCCGCCCCCGCCGCCCGAACTGCGGGACGCGCTGCGGACGATGGACGCGCACCTCGTCACCCGCTCCCTCATGGAGCTCCGCGAAGGCCCGCTGGAACGGCTGCCCGTCGCGGACGTACTGCTCGCCCCGGCCGAGGCCGACGGGGAGTCCGTACGGATGGCCGTGCGCCGGCTGCGCCGCTGGGCCGGAGAACCCATCGTGGTCGTCTGGACCGTGTCGGAGTTCGCCGCACTGGAGGAACACGTACGGCTCGGGCACGACTACCTGGTCCCGCCCTTCCTGCCCGCGCTCGTCGCGGCCCGCCTGCACAGCTGCTCGGAGCGCGCCGGACTCGGCCGCACCCTGCGCGAAGCGGACGCCCGCGCCGAACTCATGGGCTACGAGAAGGAACTGGAGATCGGGCGGGAGATCCAGGCGGGCTTCCTGCCCGAACGGCTGCCCGTCCCGGACGGCTGGGAGATCGACGTACGGTTCCGGCCGGCCCGCCAGGTCGCCGGGGACTTCTACGACGTCTTCGAGATATCCCGCGGCCGCCGGCTCGCCTTCGTCGTGGCCGACGTCTGCGACAAGGGGGTCGGAGCCGCCCTCTTCATGGCACTCATCCGTTCCCTGCTGCGGCACACCGCAGAGAACAGCGGACTCCAGCACCTGGTCGCCGGACGCACCGGAGGCAGCCGCCGCATCCCGGTGGTCGGCGCCACCCCGCTGCTCAACGCGGTCACCGCCACCAACGGCTACCTCACCCGCAACCACCTGCGGCAGGGCTACTTCGCCACCCTCTTCTTCGGGGTGCTGGACCCGCTCACCGGCAGCCTCGTCTACATCAACGGCGGCCACAACCCGCCCCTGAAACTGCCCGCCGACGGCGGTCCGCCCGTCGCGCTCGAGATCACCGGACCGGCCGTCGGGGTACTGCCCGACTGCGTCTACACCCTCGGCTACGCCCAGCTGAACCCGGGCGACACCCTCTTCGTCTTCACCGACGGAGTCCCCGAGGCCCGCTGCCCACAAGGCCGCTTCCTCGGCGACGAACGCATGCTGGAACTGCTCGCCGGCCCCCCGGCCAGCGGCAGGGAGGTCGTCGACCGCATGGACTGGGCGGTGCGCGAGCACACCGGCACCGCCGAACAGCACGACGACGTCACCATGATGGCCCTGCACCGGCCCGATCCACGTGCGGCGCGGGGGCCGCACGCGGACGGCACCGGCCATCGGGTGGTGGCCTGATGACCCGGACCATCGTGGTGCACTCGCACCGAGGTGGCACGGGCAAGTCCTCGGTACTGGCGAACCTCGCGCTGCTCCTGGCGGCCGAGGGGCGGCGCGTCGGGGTGGTGGACACCGACATCCAGTCACCCACCCTCGATCTGCTCTTCCGGCTGGGTCCGGGCTTCTCCCTGGCCGACTACCTGCTCGGCCGCTGCGAGATCGAGGCCGCGGCCCAGCAGGTGGGCACCGAGTGCGGGCCGGCCGGGCTGTACGTCGTACCGGCCCGGACCGGGACGGCCGCCCTGCGCGAGATCATGACCAGCGGATACGACGTGGGGCTGCTCCCGGAGGGCTTCGACCGGCTGGCCCGCCACCTCGCCCTCGACGTACTGCTCCTCGACACCCACGCCGGACTCAACAACGAGTCGGTGACGGCCATGGCCAGCGCCGACGTACTGATGATCATGGCGCGGGCCGACCGGATCGACCTCTCCGGCGTCGAGGAGACCATCGCCCTGGCCGGGCGCCTGCCCTGCCGGCGGACCCTGGTGCTGAGCATGGCCCCCGCCGGCGTCGACCGGGAAGCGGCCCGGCGGCGCGCGCAGGAGGTCTACGGGGCACCCCTGGCCGGAATCCTTCCCTACTCGCCGGAAATGGCGGCGCTGTACGGGGAGCGCATATTCGCAGAAGCCCACCCCGACCACCCCCTGGTCGATGAATTCCGCACCATCATCTCGGCGTTGGACGCACGTGACGAAGTATCGCGGGCCTGACGTCGTCCCCTTACGCCCCTTGCGACGGGCGTGTTCAATCGGCAGCGAATCCAGAACAAGGAGAGAATCATGAAGATTCTCGTCGTCATGACGGCCAAGGCCACCCTCCACCTGCTGGACGGCGAACAGCACCCCTCGGGATTCTGGGCCGAGGAATTCGTCGTCCCCTACCAGTTGTTCAAGGCCGCCGGTCACGCCGTGGACGTCGCGACCATCGGCGGTCAGGCGCCGACGGTCGACCAGACGAGCATCGACCCCCAGTTCCTCCAGTGGGTCCGCCCCCAGGGGTCGCCCGACGAGGACGCGGCCAACGCCGCCGAGTACGTCCGGGTCATCGAGAACACCCCCCGCCTGAAGGCGCCGATCGCCCTGGAGTCCCTCACCGAGAAGGACATCGCCGACTACGACGGCGTCTACGTCAGCGGCGGCCACGGCGCCATCGGCGACCTGCCCAAGTCCGACGAGCTCGCCCAGATCCTGCGCTGGGTCATCGCCCAGGACAAGCCGCTCGCCACCGTCTGCCACGGCCACACGTCGCTGCTCGCCCTGCGCGACGGCGAGGGCCGCTGGCCCTTCGAGGGCTACCGGATGACGGCCTTCTCGCACAGCGAGGAACTGGTCACCAACATGGCCGGCCGGCTCCCGCTGATCCTGGAGGTCGAGCTCACCAGGCTCGGCGCCCGCTACGAGAAGGCCGAGGCGATCTGGGACTCGCACGTGGTCGTGGACCGGAAGCTCACGACAGGCCAGAACCCGTACTCCTCCAAGGCCCTCGCCGAGACGTTCCTGACACAGCTCGCGAAGGGCTGACCGCAGCCCCCGCACCCGAATCCGGAAGGCAGCCATGACACAGCGCGCGCTCAGCGACCAGCCCCTGGCCAACCCCGGGAAGTTGTTCATCGGCGGCAAATGGGTCGAGGCCCAGGACGGCCGCACCGAGCCGGACATCAGCCCCGTGGACGGCCAGGAGATCGTGCCGGTGGCCCAGGCCACCGCCGCCGACGCGGACGCGGCCGTCGCCGCCGCCCGCAAGGCGTACGAGGAAGGTCCGTGGAGCAGACTGTCGGCCCAGGAGCGCGCGCTGCGGCTGAACCGGGTCGGCGAGCTCATCGAGCGCGACCTGGAGGAGATCGCCCTCCTGGAGACCGTGGACATGGGCAAGCCGTTCGCCTTCTCCAGCACGGTCGACGCCCCCATGGCGGCCCAGCTCATGCACTACTACGCCGGCGCCGTGACCCGTGTCGACGGCTCCTCGCGGGCCCCGGCCGGAGGCCAGCTCGCCTACACCCTGCGCGAACCGCTGGGCGTGGTCTGCGCGATCACCCCGTTCAACTTCCCGCTGCTGCTGTCGATGACGAAGATCGCGCCGGCCCTCGCGGCGGGCAACACGGTCGTCCACAAGCCCTCCCCGGCGACCCCGCTCACCGCCCTGAAGATCGCGGAGCTCTTCCAGGAGGCGGAAATACCCGACGGCGTGTTGAACGTCATCACCGGTCCCGGCGTGGAACTGGGGGAGACCCTCACCGACCACCCGGACATCGACAAGATCGCGTTCACCGGTTCCACCGCCGTCGGCCAGTCCATCATCCGCAAGGCGGCCGGCACCCTGAAGAAGGTGACGATGGAGCTCGGCGGGAAGTCCGCCAACATCGTCTTCGCCGACGCGGACCTCGACGCCGCCGAGGAACTCGCCTTCTTCGGCATCTACTACAACAAGGGCGAGATCTGCACCGCCGGCTCCCGCCTCCTGCTCCAGCGGCCCATCCACGACGAACTGGTCGAACGCCTCGTCCGCAGGGCCTCCGCGCTCAAGCCCGGCGACCCGCGCGACCCGGCCACCCTCTTCGGGCCCCTGGCCCACCGCGGACAGTTCGACAAGGTCAGCTCCTACATCGAGGTGGGCGAGAAGGAAGGCGCGGTCCTGCGCACCGGCGGCACCGGCTGGACCCCGGAGGGAGCCTCCAGTCAGGGCCTGTACTTCCTGCCGACCGTCTTCACGGGCGTCGACAACGGCATGCGGATCGCGCAGGAGGAGATCTTCGGACCGGTCCTGTCGATCATCCCCTTCGACACCGAGGAGGACGCCGTGCGCATCGCCAACGACAGCGCGTACGGCCTCGCCGCCGGGGTCCACACCAAGGACCTGCGCCGGGCCCACCGGGTCGCCTCCCAGATCAAGGCCGGCACGGTCTGGGTGAATTGCTACAACCAGTACGACCCCTCCGTGCCCTACGGCGGCTACAAGGCCTCCGGCTACGGCCGCGAATGCGGTCCGGAATCCCTGGAGAGCTACACCCAGACCAAGTCGGTCTGGATCGGCATGGACTGAGACCGGCGTCGCAATCCCGGTCACCCTTCCCGAGGAGCGTCATGCGGACAGGCATCATCGGCACCGGCCGGATCGGTTCGACCCTCGCCAGGATCCTCGTGGCCGCGGGCCACGAGGTCGTGGTCGCGGGCGCCCGCGGCCCACAGAGCCTCGGCCCGCTCCTGGCGGAACTGGGACCGGCGGCCTCGGCGGCGCACCCCGCCGAGGCCGCCGCCCGGGCCGACCTCCTGGTGCTGATGGTGCCCTTCGACGGCGTACGGGGGCTGCTCCCGCCGCACGTCGTCCAGGACAAGGTGCTCGTGGACGCCACCAACGCGTTCAGCGGCCCCGGCGCCCCGGCCGACTTCGGCGGCCGCGGCTCCAGCGATCTCGTCGCCGAGTGGTACCCCGGCGCCCAGATCGTGAAATCCCTCAACACCATGCATTTCGAAACACTCGCCGTCGCCGGCACCGCACCCGGAGAGCGCCTGGCGCATTTCACCGCGGGCGACGACGTGAAAGCGAAGGAAATCGTCGCGGGCATCATCTCGGACCTGGGATTCGCACCCGTCGACACCGGCCCGCTGCACTCCGGAGGAATTCTCCAACAGCCCGGCGGACCCCTCTTCAACCGGCCGCTCACGGAAGCGCAGGCGCTGGCATGGATATCACACTGAATGTGAACGGCAGATCCGAGCAGTTCCCGGCGCAGCCGAACGAACTCCTCGTGGAACGGCTCCGCGAAGGCCTCGGCCTCACCGGGACCAAGGTCGGCTGCGACACCGGCCAGTGCGGCACCTGCGTGGTCCGGCTCGACGGGAAGTCCGTCAAGAGCTGCCTGATCCTCACCGCCTCGGCCGCCGGCTCCGAGGTCACCACCATCGAGGGCGTCACCACCCCCGGCGGCGAACTCACCGGCCTCCAGGAGGCGCTGCGCCAGGAGCACGGCACCCAGTGCGGGTTCTGCACCCCCGGCATGGTCATGGCACTCGGCGAGCTCGTCGACTCCACCGCCGGAGGCGAGGCCCCCACCGAGCCGGAGATCCGCGAATGGCTCACCGGCAACCTCTGCCGGTGCACCGGCTACCACAGCGTCGTCCGCGGCGTGCAGCGCGCCTGTGCCGCCGCGGGCGGCGAGGAGCCCGCCGAAGCCGTCACCGCCGCAGCCGGCCAGGAGGTGTGAGGACATGACCACAGAGACGGGGGAGCGGACCGAGGAGTCCGTCTCCACGGAGAGACACGAGTCACCGGCGGACCCGGGACACACCGTGCTCGGCAAGCCGATCGACATCCGTGAGGATCCGCAGCTGCTGCGCGGCGAAGCGAAGTACGTGGCCGACATCGACCTGCCGGGAACCGCCCACATGGCGATCCTGGGCAGCCCGGTCGCCCACGCGAAGATCCTGTCCATCACGACCAAGGCGGCCGAGCAGATGCCCGGCGTCCTCAAGGTGGCCACGGCCGCGGACTTCACCGACGTGATGCCGCTGCCCTGCATCTGGATACCCGGCGGCGTCGAGAGCCACTTCCCGCCCCACCCCTACGGACTTCCCGGCGCCCGCCCGGTCCTCACCGGCGACGCCGTGCGCCACGTCGGCGACCCCATCGCCGTGGTCGTCGCCGAGACCCCGCGCCAGGCCGCGGCCGCGCTCGCCGCCATCTCCGTCGAGTACGAGCCCCTGCCCGTGGTCACCCGCGCCGACGAGGCCCTCGCCGAGGGCGCGCCCCAGCTCCACGAGGCCGTCCCGGGCAACCTGAACGCGTACTGGACCTGCGGCGACAAGGACCGCACCGACGCGGCCATCGCCGAGGCCGAGGTCACCGTCGAGCTCGACCTGGTCAACCAGCGGACCATCAACAGCCCCATCGAGCCCCGCGGCGCGGTCGGCGACTACGACCCCGCCACCGGCGAGTACACGCTCTACGCCTCCACCCAGGGCCCGCACAACCACCGCTTCCTGCTCTCCGCCCTGGTCCTCGGCATCCCCTTCAACAAACTCCGGGTGATCGCCCCGACCGTCGGAGGCAGCTTCGGCACCAAGGGCTACCTCTACCCCGACATGGCACTGGTCCTGCTGCTCTCCAAGGCGCTGGGCCGTCCCGTGAAATGGGTCGACACCCGCACCGGTCTGATGAACTCCACCGTCCAGGGCCGCGACCACCGCCAGCACGTCACCCTCGCCGGCACCCGCGACGGCCGCATCACCGCCGTGCGCGCCACCAGCTACGCCAACCTCGGCGCGTACCCCTCCACCATCGGCCCCGGCGTCGCCACCGCCCTGATGGGACGCTCCATCAGCGGCATGTACGAGATCCCCGCCGCCTTCTGCGAGGTCTACGCCGCCTTCACCAACACCGTCTCGCTCGGCGCCCAGCGCGGCAGCGGGCGCGCGGAGGCCGCCTTCCTGATGGAACGGCTCGTCGACCGGTACGCCTCCGAGATCGGCATGGACCCGGCGGAGGTCCGCCGCCGGAACCTGGTGCCGCAGGAGAAGTTCCCGTACGACAACGGCCTCGGCTGGACCTACGACTCCGGCAACTACCGGCCGAACTTCGACAAGGCCCTCGAACTCGCCGGCTACGCGGACATGCCCGCCCGCAAGGCCGAGGCCCGCACCCGCGGAAAACGCCTCGGCGTCGGCCTCGCCACCTACGTCGCCATCTGCGGGGTCGGCCCCTCCACCCGGATGTCCCAGGAGGGCATGCTCGGCGGCACCTGGGAGAGCGCGAACATCCGCGTCCACCCGACCGGCGAGGTCACCGTGACCGTCGGCTCGGCCTCCACCGGCCAGAGCCACGCCACCGTCTTCGCCCAGGTCGCCGCCGACGAGCTCGGCATCGATCCTTCGAGCGTCCAGGTCCTCGAAGGGGACACCCAGAAGGCCCCGTACGGACAGGGCACCTACGGCTCCCGCTCCTACAGCATGGCCGCGCCCGCCGTCGCCCTCACCGCCCGCAAGATCAAGGCCAAGCTGATCCGGGCCGCGGCCGTCTTCCTCGGCATCCCCGAGGCGAAGGTCGTCTACGAGGGCGGCGGGGTCCACGAGGAGGGCAACGCGGAGAACGCCAAGACCTTCGCCGAGCTCGCGATGGCCATGTGGTACGGCTGGGGGCTGCCCCCCGAGATCGAACCGGCCCTCGACGAGACCACCCACTTCGACCCGCCGGACTTCAACTACCCCTTCGGGACGCACGTCGCCGTCGTCGAGATCGACGAACTCACCGGCGAGACCGAGGTGGTGGCCTACACCGCCGTCGACGACGCCGGCAACATCGGCAACCCGAAGATCGTGCACGGCCAGATCGAGGGAAGCATCGTCCACGGCCTCGGCCAGGCCCTCATGGAGGCCGCCGAATACGCCGAGGACGGGCGGCTGATCAGTTCCGACCTGAACCACTACGCCCTGCCGCGCGCCGCCGACGTGCCGTTCTTCGCCATCGACAAGACCGTCACGCCCACCCCGCACAACCCGCTCGGCGCCAAGGGCGCCGGCGAGATCGCCACCGTGCCGCCCGCAGCGGCCGTCGTCAACGCGGTCGTCGACGCCCTGTCCGACCTGGGCGTCCAACACATCGACATGCCCCTCACCCCCGAGAAGGTCTGGCGCGCACTGAGAGGAGAAGCACGGTGATCCTCACCGCGTTCGACTACGTCCGGCCCGTAGGCCTCGACGAGGCGCTGACCCTGCTCTCCGGGACCCGCGGCGCCCGCGTGCTCGCCGGCGGCCAGAGCCTCCTGCCCGACCTGCGCACCGGCGCCGAACGGGCCCGGCTGCTGGTCGACGTACGGCACCTGGAGGAGCTGCGCGGCATCGACAGCGGCTCCGACGGCCGGCGGCTGCGGATCGGCGCCCTCACCACGCTCGCCGAACTCTCCGCGCACCCCCTGGTCCTCGCCGGGGCGCCCGAACTGGCAGCCGCGGCCCGCGCCAACGGCGACCCGCAGGTCCGCAACCTCGGCACCGTCGGCGGCAACCTCGCCGCGGGCGGGCGGGCCACCGACCTCCCGGTCGCCGCCATCGCCGCCGACGCGGCCGTCGAACTGGCCGGCCGGGGCGGGCGCAGGACGGTGACCGCCGAGGAGTTCGCGGCCACCGGAGCGCCCGCCGCCACCGTCGTCACCGCGCTGCTGGTGCCCTCCGCAGGACGGGCCGCGGCCTTCGAGAAGACCGCCGACCGGGCCACCCGCTACCCGATCGCCGCCACCGCCGTACGGATCACCCCCGACGGGCCGCGCATCGCGGTCACCGGGGCCACCCCGCGCGCGCTGCGGCTGCGGCGGGTCGAGGACCGGCTGCGCGGCGGCCCGTACACCACGGACGCGGTGCTCGCGGCCTTCCGTGCCGAGCCCCGGGAGTTGTTCGTCCCCGGACGCGGCACCTCGGCCGAGTACCTCGGCCATCTCGCGGGGGTCCTGACGGCCCGCGCCTTGCAAAGGGCGGAGCAGGCGACCGCCTGACCGCCCGTCACGGGGGAGTTGAAGCAGTGGAACCGTACCGGACGACGACCACGGGGACGGCCGTGCAACCGGCCGCGCACGCGGCCGGAGCGCCGCACAGGGGCTCGGGCTTCTGGGTGGTGGGAGCGGTCCTCGTCCTGCTCATGCTCTCCTCCTCCGTGCCCTCCGCCCTCTACGTGCTCTACCAGCAGAGATGGGGGCTGTCCTCCGGCACGATCACGGTGGTCTTCGCCCTGTACGCCGTCACCGTGCTCGCCGGGCTCCTGCTGTTCGGGTCCCTGTCCGACACCCTGGGCCGGCGTCCCGTCCTCGGCGCCGGCCTGGTCCTGGCGATCGTCTCGATGGGACTGTTCGCCGGGGCCCAGGGGCTCGGCCTGCTGCTCGCCGCCCGCGCCGTACAGGGGCTCGCCGTGGGCCTCGCCACCGGAGCCATGGGCGCGGCCCTGCTGGAACTCAGCCCGAGCTCCCGGCCCGCGCTCGGTGCCCAGGTCAACAGTGCCGGACCGACCGTGGGCATCGGGCTCGGCGGGCTCGGGGCCGGACTGCTCGTCCAGTACGCGCCCGCGCCCACGGTGCTGAGCTACCTCCTGCTGGTGGGAGCCTTCGCCGTCACCCTGGTGGGGGTGGTCCGGATGCGTGAGAGCGCTCCCGGGGCGGGCGGGCGGTTCCGGATCGTCCCGCACCGGATCTCGGTGCCCGCCGGAGCCCGCCGGCGATTCGGCATCCTCGTCCTGACCATCGTCGCGGTGTGGTCCGTGGGCGGCTTCTACCTCTCGCTCGGCCCGCACCTGGCCCTGTCCCTGCTCCGCTCCACCAACTACCTCGTCGGCGGGGCCACCGTCGCCCTCCTCGCGGGCGCCGCCACCGTGGCCCAGCTGGTGCTCGGCCGCACCGAGGCGCTGCGCACCGCCGTCCTCGGACTGCTCGGGCTGCTCGCCGGGCTGGCCCTGGTCCTGCTGGCCCTGGGCATCGGCTCGGCCCCCGTGTTCCTGGTGGCCACCGCGGTGCTCGGCAGCGGGTGGGGGGCCGCGTTCCTCGGGTCCTTCCGGGCGCTGTCCGCACTCGCCGACCCGGCGCACCGGGGCGAACTGACCGCCGCCGTATACGTCTTCGCGTACCTGGCCATGAGCGTGCCGGCGGTGCTCGCCGGGATGCTCACCAACATCCACGGGCTGCACCGCACCTCCGTCGGCTTCATGGCCGCCGTCGCCGCGGTGTGCGCACTGGCCCTGCTGGCCACCCTGCGGTTGGCCGCCCGCACCAGGTCCGAGGGGAGCACCGCATGAACGGCGCGGACATCGGGGCGGCCGATCTGAGGTCGGCCCTGCACGGACTGGAGATCTTCGCCGGACTCACCGGGGAGCAGCTGGACTGGCTGGTCTCGGTCTCCGAGCCGCGGGTCCTCGCCGACGGGGAGGTGCTCTTCCGGGACGGCGAGGAAGCGGGCCGCTTCCACGTCCTGCTCTCGGGCGGGCTCGTCGTCACCAAGGTCGTCGACGGCCGCGAGGAGGTGCTGACCCGGCACTCCACCGAGGAGGAGAGCGCCGCGGCCGAGGACCACGACGGCAAACCCTCCGCCGCACACCGGTTCACCGGGGAACTGCCCCTGCTCACCGAGGGCTCCTACGTGGCCACCGCGGCCGCGAGCGGTCCGTCGACCACCGTCGTGGCGTACGAGAAGCCGGTCTTCTTCGAGATGCTCTCCCGCTGCCACGGGGTCGCCGCCGTCCTGCTGCCCGTGCTGGCCTGGCGGATCAAGTCCTCCGAGGTCCAGGCCCGCAAGCGGGCCACCGTGGAGGCCCTCGGGACCCTCGCCGCCGGGCTCGCGCACGAACTGAACAACCCGGCCGCCGCCGTGGCCCGCGCCGCCCAGGAACTGGCCCCGGCCCTGGACCGGCTCACCCGCACCGCCCACGCCTGGGGCGCCGCCGCCACGGGCGCGGAGCGCTCCGTACTCGACCGGCTCGCCGAGGAACTGGACAAGCTGCCGCCACCGGTGACCACCGACCCCCTCGCACAGGCCGACGCCGAGGAGGAGATCGCCGACTGGGCCGAGGAGGCCGGCACCGAACGGCCCGGCCTGCTCGGCTCGGGGGTCTCGGACCTCGGGCTCGAACTGGACTGGCTTCGGGAGCGGCTGGAGGGGATCGGGGACCGGGCCCTCGCGCCGGCCCTGGACCACCTGGCGGCGCTGCTGGAGATCCGGTCGCTGGCCGCGGAGCTGCGGGCCGCCGGTCCGCGGATCTCCCAGCTCGTCTCCGCCACCCGGGATTACGCCAATCTCGACCGGGCCCCCGAGCAGCGGTTCAAGGTGACCGACGGACTGGAGAACACCCTGGTCGTGCTGCGTGCGAAGCTCGCCGGCATCACCATCGTGCGCGCGTACGAAGACGGTCTGCCCGAACTGACGGGCTATCCGAGCGAGTTGAACCAGGTGTGGACCAACCTGGTCGCCAACGCCGCCGAGGCCATGGAAGGCGCCGGGACCCTGACCCTGCGCGCCCGGGCCGAGGGCGTCTGCATGGTCGTGGAGATCGCCGACACCGGCAGCGGCATCCCCGAGGAATCCCTGCCGAGGATCTTCGAACCCTTCTACACCACCAAGGACGTGGGCAAGGGCACGGGCCTGGGGCTGCACCTCAGCTACCGGATCGTGACCCAGCGCCACCACGGCTCCCTCACGGCCCGCTCACGCCCCGGCGAGACCCGGATGGTCGTCCGGCTGCCCTTCGCCGGCAGCGCCGAGGCCTGCGCCCCGCCCGCCGACGGCCCCGCCGACGCACCACCTGCCGCCACCCGTCCCACCACCCGTTGAAGGAATGGAGTCGACATGGCCAAGTACGACATCTCCAAGCTGCACCCGGTGTTCGTCCGCCAGATGGAGGCCCTCGCCGCCCTCGACATCGAGGCGGTGATGAAGAACTACACCGACGACGCCGTACTGCTCCGCTTCGAGGGGGTCTCGGTCGGCATCGAAGCGGTTCGGGAGACGTTCACCGGCTATCTCACGGTGAAGCCCACCCTCGTCGAACTCCAGGAGTACATCGAGACCGAAGACACCATCTTCTACCGGGCGATCATGAACCTGAACGGTGAACCGGAGCACGCGTTCGGGACACTTGTGGTCCGCGATGGCCGAATCTGGCGGCAGACGGCCGGGTTCGGCGGCTGAACTCCGAAATCTGGGTAGCGTGTGCGGGGAGGGCGGGGATGTGCGCGCCCTCCCCGTATGCGTAGGCAGCGTAGATATATGCACGGAGCGGAAATGGGGAGGTCATGGAACACGAAACCGGGCGGGTCGAGGCTTTCAGCGATGGCGTATTCGCCATCATCATCACCATCCTCGTCCTGGAGTTGGAGGCTCCCGAGGAAAAGGGTTGGTCCGGCTTCTGGCACGGTGTGCGGGAACAGTGGCCGCATTACGCCGCCTATGTCGTGAGTTTCCTCATCATCGGCGTGATGTGGGTGAACCACCACACCATCTTCAGTCACCTCAAGCGGGTCGACCGGCCCCTGCTCTTCCTGAATCTCCTGGTGCTGATGGTGGTGTCGGTGATCCCGTACACCACCAACGTCCTCGCCGAACACCTCATGGACGACGGCGGGTCCGCCAGTGCCGCAGCGGTCCTGTACAGCGCCATCACCGTGGCCTACGCCCTGGCGTTCCTGCTCTTCTGGTGGTACGTCACCCGCGTCGGCCACCTCTTCCACGACCACGTGGACAAGGACGGCGCACGCGCCACCCGGGTGCGATTCGGCCTCGGCGCCATCGCCTACCCGCTCACCGTCGTCCTGGCCTTCTTCTCGGCGCCGCTCACACTCGTCGCCCACTTCCTGATCGCGCTCTACTATGCGGCGAACCAGATCCCCATCCCTCTCGTGGTAGAGGAAGAGCGGCTCGAAACTGCCAGCGACCTCAGGAAGTAGCCGCCGGGGCCTACGGCCGTTCTTCGCGGTCAAGTAGGGTATTGGATCTAGCTGGTCGCGGGGGAGGCCCAGATGGCTCGCGTAGTCCTGCCGGAGGAATCCACGAAGGAAATCTCCGAATTGATCGACGTACTGATCTCTTTGCTCTTCGAGTCCTTACCCCGGCGGGACCAGCGAAACTGGGCCCGCGTTTATCTGAACGGCCTCGTGCGGACCAGCGGGAAGAAAACAATCCGTAACATCGCCGGAACAGGGGCCAGTTCCGTCGAGCAGAGCCTCCAGCAGTTCATCAGCAAGTCCCCCTGGGACTGGACCCCGGTCCGCCGCTCCCTCGCCCAGCACCTCGAACGCACCGCCCAGCGCCCCCTCGCCTGGGTGCTCCAGCCCATGGTCATAGAGAAGGCCGGAGACCGCTCGGTCGGGGTCGGCCGGCAGTTCGTCCCCCAACTGGGCCGCACCGCCAACTGTCAGCAGGCCGGCGGGATCTGGCTCGCCTCCAGCGAGGCCAGCTTCCCGGTCGAATGGACCCTCACCCTCCCCGGGCCCTGGACGACCGAGCTCCTGCGCCGCCGCGCCGGCATCCCCGACACGGCCCGCTCCCTCACCCCCGCCCAGGACGCCGTGCACGCCGTCCAGCGGATGGCCGCCACCTGGCAACTCCAGCGCCGGCCCGTGGTGATGGAGGTCGCCAACTCCGACCTCCCGCAGAGCGTCGAGTCGTTCGTCCTCCAGGACATCCCCTTCGTCTTCAAGGTCGACGGCTCCCTGCCCGTCTCCTTCGGCGGCGCCGGCCGGCACAAACCCGGTCCGCACACCGCCCCCGCCCGCGAACTCATCGACTCCCTGCGCTCCCAGCGCCGCGTCGTCGAATGGACCCGGCACGGCGGCGCAGAGGGAGCGGTCACCCTGCTCACCTCCGCCTCCATCCTCGCCACCCCCGCCGAGGACCGCCTCCTGCCCGCCCCGACGACCCCGCTGCTGCTCGTCGGAGCCTGGAGCGAAGCCGCCCTGCTGCCGACCGAGTTCTGGATCACCAACATCGGGGACCGGCCGCTCGCCCAGCTCTTCCTCCTCGCCAAGCTCACCGACCGCGTCTCCCTCGACTTCACGGAGACCTGCGAAGCCGTGGGCATCCGCGACTTCGAAGGCCGCTCCTTCCGGGGCTGGCACCACCACGCCACCCTCGCCAGCGTCGCCCACGCCGCGAAACTCCTCGGCAGGCGCGGCCCGGAAGCCGACCCCCGCCCCGCGGCCGCCCGGCCCGTCACCGGCCGGGCGCCCGCACCGCTCGCGGCCCGGCCCCCCGCCATCCGGCCGGGACCCCCGCCCGCACTGCCCGCACGCTCGTACACCCCCGGCCAGACCGCCCGTCGCGAATACATCCGCTGATGCTCGACATCGCCGACGAGCTACGCGCGTGGTACGCCGCGCAGCGGGAATTCGCCCTCGCCACCGTCGTCTCCGTCACCGGGAGCGCCCCGCGCGGCCCCGGCGCCTCGCTCGCCGTCGACGACCGCGGCACCGCCCTCGGCTCCCTCTCCGGAGGCTGCGTCGAATCCGCCGTCCACGAGCTCTGCCTCGACGCCATCGCCTCCGGCGAAGGCGGTGTGCACCGCTTCGGCTACAGCGACGACGACGCCTTCGCTGTCGGCCTGACCTGCGGAGGAGTCCTCGACGTACTGATCACCCCGGTACGCGGGGCCGACCCCGTGCGGCCCGTCATCCACCGCGTACTCGACGCCACCGCGGGCGGCGCCAGAGCGGCCCTCGCCCGGGTCGTCTCCGGCCCCGCGGCCCAGCTCGGCGGGGCACTGGCCGTCCACGCCGACGGCTCCTACGAGGGCGGGCTCGGCGCCGGCCCCGCACTGGACCGGGCCGCCGCCCTGCGCGTACGGGGACTGCTGGCCGCCGGGCGTACCGGCACCGCCGAGCTCGGCACGGCCGGCGGGCTGTGCGGGGAACCGCTGACCCTGCTCGTCGAGTCGGCCGCCGAGGCGCCCCGCCTCCTCGTCTACGGGGCCATCGACTTCGCCGCCGCCCTGGCCCGGATCGGAGCCTTCCTCGGCCACCGGGTCACCGTGTGCGACGCCCGGCCCGTCTTCGCGACCCCCGCCCGCTTCCCCGACGCCGACGAGGTGGTCGTCGACTGGCCGCACCGCCACCTGGCCGCGGAATGGGACGCGGGCCGGCTGGACGCTCGTACCGCCGTCTGCGTCCTGACCCACGACGCGAAGTTCGACGTACCGCTGCTGGAGCTGGCCCTGCGGCTGCCCCTCTCCTACGTGGGGGCCATGGGCTCACGGCGCACCCACACCGAGCGGACCCGGCGGCTGCGGGAGGAAGGCGTCCCGGACCGGGCACTGGCCCGGCTCCGCTCACCCATCGGCCTCGACCTGGGCGGCGCCACGCCCGAGGAGACGGCCCTGGCCATCGCCGCCGAACTCACCGCGGTCCGGCACGGCGGATCCGTGACCCCACTGGCCCGGCGCACCGGTCCGGTGCACCGCAGGACGAAAGTCCCGTAGGAAAGAACCACCCGGCCCGGAATGTCCTGGACGATCGGCCCGGGCGGCATAAACGCCAGGCCATGGGAGAATGAAGTACGTGCGTTTCCTCGGCTGACAGGGTCGGGGCACCTCCGATCGACTGGGATGTTCAGCACGTGCGTTTCCTCAATGACTCGAAGCCGCCGTACGACCTGACGTACGACGATGTGTTCATGGTGCCGAGCCGCTCCGCGGTGGGCTCCCGCCAGGGCGTGGACCTCTCCTCGCCCGACGGCACCGGCACCACCATTCCGCTGGTCGTGGCGAACATGACCGCCATCGCGGGCCGCCGGATGGCCGAGACGGTCGCGCGCCGCGGCGGCATCGTCGTCATCCCGCAGGACATCCCGATCGAGGTCGTCACCGACGTCATCTCCTGGGTGAAGACCCGCCACCACGTGCTCGACACCCCGATCACGCTGGCGCCCACCCAGACCGTCGCCGACGCGCTGTCCCTGCTGCCCAAGCGCGCCCACGGCGCCGGCGTCGTCGTCGACGGCGAGGGCCGCCCGATCGGCGTCGTCACCGAGCACGACCTGACCGGCGTCGACCGCTTCACCCAGCTCTCCGAGGTCATGTCGAAGGAGCTGCTGCTCATCGACGCCGACATCGACCCGCGCGAGGCCTTCAACCAGCTCGACGCCGGCCACCGCAAGCTGGCCCCGGCCGTCGACAAGGACGGCAAGCTCGTCGGCATCCTCACCCGCAAGGGCGCCCTGCGCGCGACCCTCTACACCCCGGCGACCGACGCCAACGGCAAGCTGCGCATCGCGGCCGCCGTCGGCATCAACGGCGACTTCGTGCAGAAGGCCAAGCAGCTGCTCGACGCGGGCGTGGACACGCTCGTCATCGACACGGCCCACGGCCACCAGGAGTCGATGATCAACGCGATCAAGGCCGTCCGCGCGCTGGACCCGCAGGTCCCGATCGTCGCGGGCAACATCGTCGCCGCCGAGGGCGTGCGCGACCTGATCGAGGCCGGCGCGGACATCATCAAGGTCGGTGTGGGCCCCGGCGCCATGTGCACCACCCGCATGATGACCGGCGTGGGCCGCCCGCAGTTCTCCGCGGTGCTGGAGTGCGCGGCGGAGGCCAAGAAGTTCGGCAAGCACGTGTGGGCCGACGGCGGTGTCCGCCACCCGCGCGACGTGGCGATGGCGCTGGCCGCCGGTGCCTCGAACGTGATGATCGGCTCCTGGTTCGCCGGTACGTACGAGTCCCCGGGCGACCTCCAGCAGTCGGCCGAGGGCCGCCTGTACAAGGAGTCCTTCGGCATGGCGTCCGCGCGTGCGGTGCAGAACCGCACGTCGGAGGAGTCCGCGTACGACCGGGCCCGGAAGGGTCTGTTCGAGGAGGGCATCTCCACCTCGCGCATGTTCCTGGACCCGGCCCGCCCGGGCGTCGAGGACCTGATCGACTCGATCATCGCCGGTGTCCGTTCCTCCTGCACCTACGCCGGTGCGGGCTCCCTCGCGGAGTTCGAGGAGAAGGCCGTCGTCGGCATCCAGTCCGCGGCGGGCTACGCCGAGGGCAAGCCGCTGCACGCCAGCTGGAGCTAGTCGCTCTTTCCGTGGCCCCGGCCCAGCCTCTGCACGGAGGCGGGCCGGGGCCACGGTCGTACCCGGGCGTCGGTGGGCGGGTCTGCCGCTGCGCGGAGCGGTCCCCTACCCGCCCTTTCACCGTTTCCCGGGGGCTCCGCCCCGGACCCCCGCGCCTCAAACGCCGGCGAGGCTTGATCAGCCCCGCCGGCGTTTGGGGCGCGGGCGCGGAGCGCCGTGTAGTGAGCCGCGCCGGCGATTGAGGGCGGGAACGGTGGAAGGGCGGGTAGGGGACCGCTCCGCGCAGCGGCGACCGGTGGGCGACCGTTCGGCGGTGTGGGGGACCGTTCGGCGCAGGGGCCCGGGGATACGCCATGCGGCGGATAACTTCGGGCACGGGCGGCGGGACGCTCGGGGGACCCCCACCCCGAAGGGACATCCCGTGGACAGGACCGACGCGCACGCCCTCGCCCGGCTGCACAGCGAACACGGCAAGGCCCTCTACACCTTCCTCCTCGGCCTCACCTTCGGGGACCGGCACCGCGCCGAGGACCTGCTCCAGGAGACCCTCTTCCGGGCCTGGACCCACCCCGAGGCCCTGGAGAGCGCGCACGCGTCCATGCGGCCCTGGCTGTACACCGTCGCCCGGCGGATCGCCATCGACGCCCGGCGGGCCCGCATGGTGCGGCCCGCCGAGGTCGGGCCGGACGCCCTGGAGCACGCTCCGGCCGCCGACGACCGCACCGAGCAGGCCGTCGCCGTCCTCGACGTCCGCCACGCCCTGCGATTGCTGAGCCCGGAACACCGCGCCGTGCTCCACCAGATCTACTTCCGGGGAGCCTCCGTCGGCGAGGCCGCCGAGGCGCTCGGAGTCCCCGCCGGGACCGTGAAGTCCCGTACGCACTACGCCCTCAGGGCGCTGCGGGCCGCCATGCCCGGCTACGGGCCGGGCGTGCCGGGCCCCCGCGTCGCGGCCTGAGCCGCCACCGCCGCCCGGGAGCGGACCTGGAGCTTGGCCAGGATGTGCGAGACGTGCGTCTGTACGGTCCGACGGGAGAGGAACAGCGCACTCGCGATCTCCGGGTTCGAGCGGCCCTGCGCCACCAGCAGGGCCACCTTCAGCTCCGCCGGGGTCAGCGCCTCCCACCCGTTCGACACCCGCCGCCGCGCCGACCGGCTGCCCCGGCGCACGCCCAGGCTCCGCAGCCGGGCATCGGCCCGGGCGACGTCCCACCGGGCGCCCAGGTCCTCGTACGTCTCCACAGCGCGCGTCAGCGCGGACCGCGAGCCGGCCAGGTCGCCCCGCCAGGCCCGGGCCACCGCCAGGTCCTCCAGGGTGTGGCCCAGCGGCAGCGGCCACCCGGCCCGCTCACCGAGGGCCACCGCCTCCGCCAGCGGCTCCGGATCCTGCGCGAACAGCCCCCGGCAGCGCAGCAGGGCCAGCGCCGGACCCGGGTACTCCGCCAGCGCCGCGGCCGCCCGCTCGCACGCCGCGACCGCCGCACGCGCCGTACCGGGCTCCCCGCTCTCCAGGGCGAGGCGGACGATCTCCGACAGCACCCACGGGCGCTCGTACGCCACCGCCTCCTCCGCCCCGTCCTCCAGTACGGGCAGCAGCGCCCGCAGCGCGTCGCCCGGGCGGCCGTCCCGCTCCGCGAGCAGCGCCCGGGCCAGCAGCACGTGCGCGGCGTAGCGGCGCGCGGCCGGCGTACCGAAGACGTCGGCCGGCAGCGACTCCAGCTCGGCGCCCGCAGCCCCGGGCTCGTCGCGATGGCCCAACACCAGAGCCCGCAGCCCGTGCACCACCACCGGCAGCCAGCCGTCCGAGACGGTCATCGCGCACGCCCGGGCCACTTCGGCGAGGGTCCGCTCCCAGTCGCCCAGCCGGTAGTGGAACTCGGCGAGCCGGGCCCGCGTCACCACCAGCCGCCCCGTCGAACCGGTCCGGGCCGCCAGCTCCCGCGCCTCCCTCAGCGCCGCCTCCACGATGCCCGGCTCGTCGAACCGCAGGTGGCCCTCCGCCTGGTTCGCGAGCAGCAGCAGCCGCATGTCGTTCGCCTCCGGGCCGCGCCGCGCGCAGGCGATCCCCCACGCGACGTGGCGCAGCGAATCCCGGCCCCGACCCAGGTGGAACAGGGCGTAGGACATGGCGTGATGGGCCTCCGCCCCGCACAGCGGGTCCCCCAGGGCCCGCGCCGCCGCCACCACCGGCCCGGCCAGCGCGTACGCCTCGGCGGCCCGCCCCAGGTCGGCGAGGGCCAGCACCCGGCAGGCCTCCAGCCGCAGCCGCACCACCGCCGACGGGAACTCCTCCGCCAGCGCCCGCTCGGTGACCTCCAGGGAACGGGCCATGTCCCCCTGGATCATCAGCGCGGACACCAGCCTGAAGTCCACCGACGCCCGCCGGTCCGGGTCCGTGGTCCGGGCGCGCAGCGCGGCCAGCAGCTCCACCGACTCGGGGCGGCGCAACATCAGCGCCGCGTCCGCCAGGAGCTCCTCCAGCGCGTCCCGGGTGTGCGGCTGCCACGCGTCGCCCTGCGCGATGGCCCGCTCCAGCAGCTCCGCGGCCGTCACGGGGGCCCCGGCTATCAGGGCAGGCGCCGACTCCGCCAGCCAGCGCACCGCCCAGGCGGTGAGGCGACCGCCGCCGAGGAGCTGGCCGGCGGTCCGCGCCGGGTCCAGCCCGGCCTCCGCGAAGGCCCGGGCGGCGTCCTGGTGCAGAGCCGCACGCACGGCCCCCGGGGTCTCGTCGTACAGGGCCCGGCGCAGCGCCGGATGGCGGAAGCGCAAGGCTTCCCC
Source organism: Streptomyces sp. NPDC096339 (assembly GCF_044762985.1). NCBI lineage: Bacteria > Bacillati > Actinomycetota > Actinomycetes > Kitasatosporales > Streptomycetaceae > Streptomyces > Streptomyces sp. NPDC096339. Next base: position 259,659 of record NZ_JBIWFI010000003.1, read on the forward strand.
GGTGTCCTCCAGCAGCCCGGCCAGCACCGGCTCCTCCAGCTCCGCGAGCAACTCCCGCACGGGCCGCGACCGTACGAGGGCCAGCTCGCGCGCCGTGAACACCGGGCCCAGCAGCGCCGCGTGCCGAGCGACGGCCCGGGCCGGCCCGGAGAGCGGATCCAGGGCCCACTCGGCCGTGCCGGGCGGTGCCGGCGACTCGACCTCGGGCAGGGTGAGTTCGGCCACCACGGCGGTGACTTCGATGGCCCCGGACCGGGACCAGTGGTCGAGCAGCCGCCGCAGGAGCGCGGGGTTGCCGCCCGCCCCGGCGGCCGCCGCCCGCAGCCGCGGTCCCGGCTGCGCCCCCAGCACCCCGCGCACCAGCCCGGCCGCCTCCGCCCCCGACAGCGGGCCCGGCCGCACCGTGCGCGCGCCCGCCGTCGCGCACAGCGGATCCAGTTCGGGCCGCCGGGGCAGCGGCCGCCGGGTCACGGCCAGCCGCAGCGGCAGCCGCCCGGCCGCCGCCTGCCCGGCGAGGCGCTGCCACAGCAGCAGGGAGGCGGGATCGGCCCAGTGCGCGTCGTCCAGTACGAGCAGCAGCGGCCGCTCGGCGCACCAGCGCTCGACCCCGGCGGCCAGCAGGTCCATCGCGGCGAGCAGCGCCCCGCCCGGACGCGCCGAGTCCTCGGCCTCCCGCAGCAGGTCGACCACGGCCCCGCGGCCGGGTCCGCGGGGGTGCAGGCAGTCCAAGGCCGCGTGCAGCGGCAGCCGCAGCGCGAGCGCCTCCGCCGCCGCGTACCGCACGCCGAAGCCCAGCGCCGCCGCATCGGCCAGCGCCCCCCGCACCAAGGAGGTCCGGCCGCAACCGGGCTCGCCCTCCACGATCAACAGGGCGCTGTCGCCGCCCTCCGCGCCCGCGCGCACCCATTCCCGTAACTCGCAACGAAGCTGCTCTCGCCCGACCGTCACGTCGGCGATCCCTCCGGTCGTTCGCGCCGGTCACAGGATGGCACGGACGGGCCGGTCGCAAAATGCCGTCTCAGGGCCTGGGCGACTGCCGATCGGCCGGTGAACTGTGCACACCCGCACGGAACTTGGGAATCCGCAGGGTGACCTTCATGCCCGCGCCGAGGCCCGTCTCCATCACCGGCCCGTACGCGTCCCCGTACACCTGGCGGATCCGCTCGTCGACATTGGGCAGCCCGATCCCCGAGGAGGAGCCGGCCCGCTCCCCGGCCAGGATCCGGCGCAGCCGGGCCGGATCCATCCCGATGCCGTTGTCCTCCACGGTGATCACCGCATCCGGGCCCGCGTCCCGCGCCGTGATGGTGATCCGGCACTCCTGCGTGGAGTCCTCCACCCCGTGCTTGACGGCGTTCTCCACCAGCGGTTGCAGGCACAGGAACGGCAGCGCCACCGGCAGCACCTCCGGCGCCACCTGCAAGGTCACCTTCAACCGGTCCCCGAACCGGGCTCCGGCCAGCGCCAAGTACTGCTCGACCGAGCGCAACTCGTCGGCCAGGGTGGTGAAGTCGCCGTGCCGCCGGAACGAGTAGCGGGTGAAGTCCGCGAACTCCAGCAGCAGGTCCCGGGCCCGCTCCGGATCGGTCCGTACGAACGAGGCGATGGCGGCGAGGGAGTTGAAGATGAAGTGCGGGGATATCTGCGCGCGCAACGCCTTGATCTCCGCCTCCATCAGCCGGGTCCGCGACCGGTCCAGCTCGGACAGCTCCAGCTGTACGGACACCCACCGCGCGACCTCCGTGGCCGCCCGCACCAGCACCGCAGACTCCCGCGAACCGTAGGCCACCAGCGCGCCCAGCATCCCGTCCTCACCGGTCAGCGGGGCCACCACCGCCCACTTCAGCGGGCAGTCCGGCCGCTGGCACTCCGTCCGCACGCTCTGGCTGCGCCCCGACTCCAGCATCACCGCCACCCGGGCCATCGCCCGCCGCTCGTGGTGGTCGGCGCCCGGGCCGTCCCAGGCCAGCACCGACTCCCGGTCGGTCAGACACAAGGCCTCCGTGCCCAGCAGGGAGCGCAGCCGTTTCGCGGCCTTGCGGGCGGCGTCCTCCGTCAACCCGGCCCGCAGCGGGGGAGCGGCCAGCGAAGCCGTGTGCAGCGTGTGGAACGTGGCCCGCTCCACCGGCGTGCCGAGGTCCAGCCCCGCCGCGCGCTCGCCGCGCAGGGCGTGCCGACGGCCCGCCGCCCAGCCCGCGGCCGACAGCAGCGCCGCGCCGGCCACCACGAGGAAGACGAGCGCCGCCGCGTTCACCGGGCACCCCCCGTCCGGTCCACGGCAAGGTTCTCGGGCAGGTGCAGCCGGGCCAGCGTGGCCGCCGTCCCGGCCGGGATCCGCGAGCGCGTGGCCAGCGACACCGCCACCATGGTGAGGAACCCCAGCGGCACCGACCACACCGCCGGCCAGGCCAGCAGCGCGTGCGTCCAGCCGAGCGGGGCCAGCCCGGCCCGCGTCGCCAGCACCGCGCTCAACGCCGCCCCGCCCCCGGTGACCAGCCCCGCCACCGCACCCGGCGGGGTCAGGCCGCGCCACCAGATGCCGAGCACCAGCAGCGGGCAGAAGGACGAGGCCGACACCGCGAAGGCCAGCCCCACCGCGTCCGCGACCGGCACGTCCCGGGCCGCCACGCTGCCCACCAGCGGCACCAGGATCGCCACGAGCACCGCGACGCGGAAGCTGCGCACCCCGCGCGACGGCAGCAGGTCCTGGTGCAGCACCCCCGCCACCGCCATGGTCAGCCCCGAAGCCGTCGACAGGAACGCCGCGAAGGCGCCCCCGGCCAGCAGCGCCCCCAGCAGGTCCCCGACGAGCCCGCCCAGCATCCGTTCCGGGAGGACCAGCACGACCGCGTCCGCGTCACCGGTCAGGGCCAGCTCGGGGGCGTAGATCCGGCCCAGCGCCCCGTACAGCGGCGGCAGCAGGTAGAAGACCCCGACCAGCCCGAGCACCACCAGCGTGGTGCGGCGCGCGGCCCGCCCGTTGGGGCTCGTGTAGAAGCGCACCGCCACATGCGGCAGCCCCATCGTGCCGAGGAAGGTCGCCAGGATCAGCCCGTACGTCGCGTACAGCCGGTACCCCTCGTCGCCCCCGGACAGCGGCTGCGACCAGCTGGACGCACCCGTGCCCGCCTCCGCCCGGGTGTCGGGCACGGGGGTGTCCGGGGCGAACTCCAGGCGCGCGTGGGCCCGTACGGAATGCGCACCGGCGGCCAGGGTCACCGGCTCCCCGCCGTACGCACGCCCGTCCACCTGACCGGTCACCGACACGGTGAGCGGCGCCTCCAGGGACAGCCGGACGTCCTCGGCGAGGGTGACGGCGGTGTGCTCGCGGAACACGGCCGGGGCGTCGAAGGAGACGCGCGGCGCGCCGTCCCCGGCCCAGGCGGCGACCAGGAAGAAGGCCGGGACGAGCAGGGCGGTGAGCTTGAGCCAGTACTGGAAGGCCTGCACGAAGGTGATGCTGCGCATCCCGCCGGCCGCCACCGCCGCGGTCACCACGAAGGCGACGACCACCCCGCCCGCCCAGTGCGGGGCGCCGGTCAGGATCTCCAGGGTCAGCCCGGCACCCTGCAACTGCGGCAGCAGGTACAGCCAGCCGACCCCGACGACGAGCAGCACCGCGGTCCGGCGCACCGCCTGCGACTCCAACCGGTCCTCGGCGAAGTCCGGCAGGGTGTACGCCCCCGAGCGGCGCAGCGGGGCCGCGACGAGCGCGAGCAGCACGACGTACCCGGCCGTGTAGCCGACGGGGTACCAGAGCATCTCGGGCCCCTGCAGCAGCACCAGCCCGGCCACCCCGAGGAAGGACGCCGCGGAGAGGTACTCCCCGCTGATGGCCGCGGCGTTCAGGCGGGGGCCGACGGTGCGGGAGGCCACGTAGAAGTCGGAGGTGGTCCGCGATATCCGCAGTCCGAGCGCCCCGAGCAGGACCGTGACCAGGACGACGACGGTGACCGCGGTCAGCGCGTACGTCTGGTTCACGGGCGGTTCCTTCAGGCCGGGGGGAGGGTGTCCGGAGTCTATGTGCCCCCCCGGGCGGGGCAACAGGCACGATCCGGCCCGTACCGGTGGCGTGCGGGCGGCGTCGTGAGGGCCGCGCAGCGGATGCGGCGGTGGCGGCGTGGTCAGACGGCCGGGTCGTGGTGCTCCGCGCAGTCGCGCAGGGCGATCTCCAGCTCCACGTACGACTCCTCCGCCCGCCGGAACGCCAGCGTCAGGGCGGCCTCGGCACGCGGCGGCACCTGCTCGCGCACGCCCTCCCGGGCCTCGTACAGGACATCGGCCCAGCGGGCAGCCGCACTCCGCAGCCCGGTCAGCAGCGCCTCCGCCTCGGCGGGCCCGGCCGGACGGGCGCGGGACATCCCGGTAAGCGCGTCGAGCAGCGCCTGGATCTCGGACATGTCGCTCCTCCCGCGCCGGAAGAGCCACGATACGCACGGCCCACGCCACCGGCGGACCGTTCGGCCCGCCGGATCGCCGTACGCCATTCGTCGTGCGACGAACGGTGGGTGCGCGCCGCCGGGCGGTCGGACGGCCCGCAAGAACGTCGGTCAGCCCGTGGCCTGACGCATCAGCAGGTCCCGGAGCTGCCGTGCGTGCCTGCGGCTGACCTGGAGCTCCGCCGAGCCCACCCGGACGCTCGTGGCGCCCGCGTCCAGCCGCAGCTCGTCGATGCGGGCCAGCGCCACCAGGTGGCGGCGGTGGATGCGGACGAAGCCGCGCGCCGCCCAGCGTTCCTCCAGCGTGGACAGCGGGATGCGGACGAGGTGGCTGCCCTCGTCGGTGTGCAGGCGGGCGTAGTCGCCCTGGGCCTCGACGTGGGCGATGTCGGAGATGGCCACGAAACGCGTGACCCCGCCCAGCTCGACGGCGATCTGGTCGGCGCCGCGCTCAGCGGAAGCCGGTACGGCGGGCTCGGGCACCGAAGGCCGCTGGAGCGGCACCGCCGGCAGCGGCTCCCCGGCCTCCGGGCCCGAGGCCGCCGGCCGGTCCCGGCCCAGCTGCGCGCAGGCCCGCCGGACGGCCTCGGCGAGCCGCTCCGGGCGCACGGGCTTCAGTACGTAGTCCACGGCCTTGAGGTCGAAGGCCTGTACGGCGAACCCCTCGTGCGCCGTGACGAACACGATCAGCGGCGGCCGCGCGAACCCGGCCAGCAGCCGCGCGATGTCCAGCCCGGTCAGCCCGGCCATGTGGATGTCGAGGAACACCACGTCGATGCCGTCGGCCCCGTCGGGCCCGGACTCCAGCGCCCGGGTGATCCGGCGCAGGGCCTCGGTGGCGTCCGAGGCGCCCTCCGCGCTGCGCACCCGGGCATCGGAGCGCAGCAGGTAGAGGAGCTCCTCCAGGAGCGGCTTCTCGTCGTCGACGGCCAGTACGCGCAGCATGCGGCCGAGTGTAGAGAGCGGCCCGCCGGGGCGGAACGGCGCGCGGCCCTCCGCCCCGGGGGAGGTTGGGGCGGAGGGCCGCGCGGATTCGGGTGGCGAAGGGGGGTTACTGGACGGTGATGAGCTTGCCGTCGGGGGAGACGGCGTACCAGGTGCCGCCGACGCCCTGGCCGTTGATGTCACCGGGCTTCTTGTCACCGGTGAAGGTGTAGACGGGCCAGCAGTCGACGGTCTGCTGCTTCTTGCCGTCGGGCCGGTCCAGCACCAGGTAGTTCCGCTCGGTGATGCCCTTGGCGTTCGCCTTGTCGACCGGCGGGACCACCGGCCACTTCGCCACGCAGTCGCCGGTGCACTTGGACTCCATCGGCCACGCCGTGTCCGGCTTGAAGCGGTAGACCGTCATGCCCTTGCCGTCGACGATGTGGTCGCCCAGCTTCGGGTCCTTCGCCACCGACAGCCCCGCGCCCGCCTCGGCCGGAGCCCCCGCACCCGGCGCCGCCTTCGCGGCCTTCTTGCCGTCCGGCGCGAAGGCGAACCACACCCCGCCGACGCCCTGGCCGTTCACATCGCCCGCCTTGGCGTCCTTGTTGAAGCGGTACGCGGGCCAGCCGGCCACCGTCAGCTGCTTCGTGCCGTCGCTGCGCACGACCTCGCCCAGCAGCGCCGGGTCCATGCCCGCGGCGGCGGTGACGTCGCCCGCCGGGACCACCGGCCAGGTCTTCGCGCAGTCCCCGTCGCAGTTCGACTTCGACGGCTTGGCGGTGTCCTTGTCGAAGCGGTAGAGGGTCAGGCCGGCGCCGTCGGCCAGGACCGAACCGAGCTGCGCGTTGTCGCCGATGGCCAGCTTCCCGGCCGGCTTGGCGGCCGGCGCGCCGTCCGCCGCGGGGGCCTGGTAGGAATCGGCGCCGGCCGGCTTGACGTAGTCCGCGGCCTTGTCGTCGTTCGGGCCGCAGGCCGTCGCCGCGAGGGCGACGGCGATCACGGCCGCGGCCAGGGTGGTTCCGCGCTTGATGCCCATTTTGATCTCTCCCACATCGTGTCCGTCGTGTCCGCCGCCCGCGTTCTTTCCGAAGCGGCGGCAACTTGCCCAGGACACGCCGCGGAGGCGGCGATGTGTTCACCGCCTCCGGTGTGGGCTGTTTCACCTACCCGGCGGCGAACCCGGCCCGCCGCAGAGCCGTGACCACAGCGAGGCCGAGGACCCGGTGTCCGGCGTCGTTGGGGTGCAGACCGTCCTCCAGGTGTTCCGGACCGAGCACGTCCCGCCCCGGGAGCACGGCCAGCCGTTCGTCCCCGGCGGCGATCCGGTCCCGCGCGGCGCGCTCCATCGCGTCGCGCAGCGCGCCGAGGGTGGCGCCCAGCCGGTTCGGGGTGCGTTCGGCGTCGGGCCGCAGGACGGGGGAGACGAGCAGCAGCGGGGTCCTGGGGTGGCCCTGGCGGACCAGTTCGAGGAACGCGCGCGTGGTCTCGTACAGCATCGGCGCCGAGAACGGCACCCTGGACCAGCAGTTGGTGCCGAAGGCGAGGGTCAGGACATCGGCGGAGAGGCCCGCGAGCTGCTCGGCGGTGGCCAGTTCACCGCGCGCGGCCCCCGCGTAGCCGAGGTTGACGGTGTCCCAGCCCAGCGCGCGGCCGGTGACCGCGGGCCAGCCGTGCGCGGGGCGGGTCGACCACCAGCCCTCGGTGATGGAGTCGCCGTGCACCACCCAGCGCGGGGCGGGCGGCGCCGGGGCGAGTTCGCCGCCGATCCCGCGCAGGCCGAGCACCAGCGGCGACTGGGCCTCGGGCGGGTGGATGGTGAAGGGGCCGTGCCCGCCGCCCAGTTCGATCCGTACGACGGACTCCGCGGCCGGTTCGGTGAACACCTCGGTCACCACCCCGTGCCGGTCCCAGAGGGAGAACAGGTGCGAGAGGTCGCGCAGCGAGTCGGTGGGTCCGGGCACCGTCGCCCGGTAGCGGATCTCGACCGCGGTCGCGGTGGCCGTGGTGAACTCCAGCCGTACCCCGATGGGCAGGGTGGCCCGCTCCCCGGTGTCCCAGGGCAGCCGCATGGTGTCCGCCGGATCGGCGCGCACCGGGCGCCCCTTGTCCAACCAGGCGACCCCGCGAAGGAACGGCTGCGGGTCCTGCCACTGCCCGCGGGTGCCGAAGGTGCTTTCGGTGCTGCCGGCGCTGTGCGCGTTCACTGTTCGCCTCCGATCGTCGGATACGGGAACTTCACACCGACCCCGCCGTCCACCACGAGCGTCTGGCCCGTCACGTACGAGGACAGCGGCGAGGCCAGGAAGTACAGGGCGGCCGCGATGTCCGAGGTCTCGGCCACCCGGCCCAGCGGGGCGTTCTCCGCGTTGCGCCGCCGCCCCTCGGCGCCCAGCAGGGCGGCGACCCGCGGGGTCCACACCACGCCCGGCGCCACCGCGTTCACCCGTACCCCGCGCGGGCCCAGTTCCACCGCCGCCGAGCGCACCAATGCCATCAGGCCGGCCTTGGCGGCGCCGTACGCGGCGTGCAGCGGGGCCGCCGTGAGGCCGGAGACGGAGGCGACGAAGACCAGCGGGCCGCCGCCGGCCGCCGCGACGGCCTCCCCGCCGTACTGCACGGCGAGCCAGGCGTGCCGCAGGACCAGGTCGAAGTGCCAGTCCCAGCCGGCGTCGTCCAGCTCGGGCAGCGCCGCGTACCGGGCCATGCCCACGATGTCGACCACCCCGCCCACCGGGCCGCCGAGCAGCTCCGTGGCCCGCTCGAACAGGGTTCGTACGGGCTCCCGGCGGGTCACGTCGCAGGCGTACGGGACGCCCCCGGTCTCGGCGGCGACGGCCGAGGCCCGCTCCCCGTCCACGTCCACGCACAGCACCCGGGCGCCGGCGGCGGCCAGGGCGTGGGCGCTCTGCCGGCCGATGCCGTTGCCGGCGCCGAGCAGGACCAGGCAGCGGCCGTCGAGGCGGTGCAGGGCGGCGTAGTCGGGCACGGGGGAGGAGTCGAGGGGGCCCGCCGCGCTCGCGCCGAGTGGCTCGGCCGAAGCCGCTTCGAGGGGCCCGGAGGCGCTCGCGCCCGGGGGCCCGGCCGCGCTCACGAGGAGGCCACGCGGGGCTCGTAGCGGGCCAGTTCCGGGATGACTTCCTTCCCCAGGATCTCCAGGGTGCGCAGGATCTCCCGGTGCTCCAGGTACCCCCACTGCACGTAGCAGATGAGCTGGTCCACCCCGAGGTCCGCGTACCGCTTGGCCTTGGCGACGATGGTCTCCGCGTCCCCGATCAGGATCATGTCCCCGTCGCTGAACTCCCGTACGGGAACCTCTCCTTCGAGGATCGGGTTCAGCAGCGGGAAGGCCCGTTCGCGCTCGTCGGGGGCCAGGTGCGGCAGCTCCCACTCCAGGGTGAAGCGGGCCAGGTTCGAGTACCACCAGGCCACCGAGTCCCACACCCGGGCGCCGGGCTCCGCGCGCGGGGCGGTCGCGTGGACGAGGGTGTAGGCGCTGACCCGGTTCGTGGTGACGTCGGTGAGCGGGCGGGGGTCGAGGGCGGCCGCCCGATAGGCCGCCACCTGCCGGGCCATCGCCTCCAGCGGCTGCATGATCGAGAAGGAGAGCAGTCCGAGCCCGGCCGCCCCCGCCACCTCGGCCGAGCCGGGGGAGGTGGCCGCCATCCAGGCGGGCGGGTGCGGGTCCTGCACGGGCTTCGGCGTGACCATGCGGCGAGGGAAGCGGAACCGCTCGGACTCGTAGGCGAAGTACTCCTCGCGCCACATCCCGGCCACGATCCCGATCGCCTCGCGCCAGTCGTCGCGCGAGCGCTCCCGGTCCACCCCGAAGGCGGCCTGCTCCATGGGGGTGGAGCGCCCGGTGCCCCAGTCCACCCGGCCGCCGGACAGCACGTCCACGGTGGCCACCTTCTCCGCGATGCGCTGCGGAGGGGTGAAGCCGAAGGGGGTCAGGGTCACCCCGAAGCCGAGCCGGATCCGCTCGGTCAGCCCGGCCAGGTGCCCGAGGAGGACCTCGGGGGCCGGGCAGTGGGAGCGGCCCTCGCGGAAGTGGTGCTCGACCGCCCACACGGTCCGGAACCCCATCCGGTCGGCGAGCCGGATCTGCTCGACGGCCTCCCGGTAGGCGCGCTGCTCGGCGGCCCGCTGGCCGTGCGGGTGGGACCCGGTCCAGGGTTTCGGTACGTCGATCTCGTAGAGCACGTCCAGATCCATGGCGGCACGCTGCGGCAGATCTGACGAAGTGTCAAGAAACGGGGTTCGGGTGCTTTGCGCAGTGATCGATCGTCCGCGCGCAACAAAGGACCATTCCGGACGGATCCGCGCAACGATCGTTCGCCAATGTGCAAGGAAGGTGCATTACGGGCGGTATCGCTCAGCTCGTAGGCTCACCCCCTGTACGTGGAGTGGCGCGACCGCCTGCTCGGCGGTCCGCATGCCCAGGCAGAGTTCTGCCTGATCCTTGCTCCGGAACCGCTGCGGTCGACGCCAGACAGTCCCCATCCGCAGTGAGAAGGAGTTCCCGAGTGCTCGACACCGGCCAGGCGCCCCCCGCCACGACCGAGCCCCGCAGGACCGCGAACCCGCTGATGCGGCGCAAGCCGGTCGAGCGGCTCGTCTCCGAGGGCGGACAGGGCGAAGGCGGCACGCTGCGCCGTTCGCTCACCATGTGGCAGCTGACCATGATCAGCATCGGTGCCACCCTGGGCACCGGCATCTTCGTCGTCCTCGGCACCGCCGCCCCCAAGGCCGGCCCCGCCGTGACGATCTCCTTCATCCTCGCGGGCCTCGCCGCCCTGTTCTCCGCCCTCTCCTACGCGGAGCTGGCCGGATCGGTGCCGGTCTCCGGCTCCTCGTACTCGTATGCCTACGCCACCATGGGCGAGCTCATCGCCTGGATCTGCGGCTGGTGCCTGGTCCTGGAGTACGCCGTCTCCGTCGCGGCCGTCGCCGTCGGCTGGGGCCAGTACCTCAACGAGTTCCTCGACGGGACCATAGGCGTCACCATCCCCGAATCGGTCTCCGCGCCGCTCGGTGAGGGCGGGTTCATCAACCTGCCGGCGCTGGTCGTCGTCCTGCTCTCCATGGTCTTCCTGATGCGCGGCGCCAAGGAGAGCGCCACGGTCAACTCGATCATGGTCGCCGTCAAGATCGTCACCCTGCTGCTCTTCATCGGCATCGGCGTCATGGGCATCAAGGCCGGCAACTACACCCCGCTCGCCCCGCTGGGCATGACCGGCATCGCCGCCGGCGCGTCCACCCTCTTCTTCTCCTACATCGGCTTCGACGCCGCCTCCACCGCCGGTGAAGAGGCCAAGAACCCGAAGAAGGACCTGCCGCGCGCGATCATGCTGTCGCTGGCCATCGTCACCGTCCTCTACGTCCTCGTCGCCTTCGTCGCCGTCGGCGCCATGCCGTGGCAGGACTTCGAGGGCACCGAGGCCGCGCTCGCCCAGATCATGACCGACGTCACCGGCACCAGCGTCTGGGGCGTCGTCCTCGCCGCCGGCGCCATCGTCGCGATCTTCTCCGTCGTCTTCGCCGTCCTCTACGGCCAGACCCGCATCCTCTTCGCGATGTCCCGCGACGGCCTGGTCCCCAAGGTCTTCGCCAAGGTCGACGAGAAGACCGGCGCCCCCCGCGCCAACGTGGTGATCGTCTCCCTGTTCTGCGGCGTCCTCGCGGCCTTCATCCCGCTGGGCAAGCTCGCCGACGCCACCAGCATCGGCACCCTCTTCGCCTTCGGCCTGGTCAACGTCGCCGTGATCATCCTGCGCCGCACCAAGCCCGACATGCCGCGCACCTTCAAGGTGGCGCTCTTCCCCGTCACCCCGATCCTGGGCTTCGTCTTCTGCGGCTGGATGATGTTCGAACTCGATACCGCCACCTGGATGGTCTTCGGTGGCTGGATGATCGTGGGCCTCGTGTTCTACTTCCTGTACGGCATCCGCCGCTCCCGCCTCGCCACGGAAGAAGTGGCCACAGCAGAGAAGTGATCCACCCGCAGTGCGACTGAACGATCTCGACGAACGCATCGTGCACGCCCTCGCCGAGGACGCCCGACGCTCCTACGCGGACATCGGCTCCGAGGTCGGCCTCTCCGCCCCCGCCGTGAAGCGGCGCGTGGACCGGCTGCGCGCGGAGGGAGCCATCACCGGCTTCACCGTCCGCGTCGACCCGGCCGCCATGGGCTGGGAGACCGAGGGCTTCATCGAGATCTACTGCCGCCACAACACCTCGCCGGACGACATCCGGCGGGGTCTGGAGCGGTACCCCGAGGTGGTGTCCGCGTCGACCGTCACCGGCGACGCGGACGCCCTCGTCCAGATCTTCGCCTCCGACATGAGGCATTTCGAGCGCGTACTGGAGCGCATCGCGGGCGAGCCGTTCGTGGAGCGGACGAAGTCGGTCCTGGTCCTCTCCCCGCTCCTGCGCCGCTTCACCTCGGGCGCCCCGGCGTAACGCTCCGTACGGCGCACCGGGGCGGTCGGAATGCCGACGCGATGCCCCCGTGCCACGCTGGGACGGGGGATCATGCGCCGGTCCGGCAAGGTCGACCGGCCGGACGGGCCCGTCGCCCGAGGAGGCCTCCATGGCCAGTGACACCACCCGCTCCAATACGGCCGGGACCGACCCGTGGCGAGCCCCGGTCTCCGGTAGCACCGCCTTCGCCGCAGCACTGATGATCTTCGGCGGCGCGATGGCGGCCTTCGAGGGCATCGCGGCCATCGCCAAGGACGACATCTTCCTCAGGACCCGCCACTACGTCTTCGAGTTCAGCCTCACCGGCTGGGGCTGGGTCCACCTCATCGTGGGGATCCTCATCGTCATCGCCGGCTGTGCCGTGCTCAGCGGAGCCCTGTGGGCGCGGTACTTCGGCGTGGTCGTCGCCGGGCTCGGCGCGCTCGCCAACTTCCTCTCGATCCCGTACTACCCCTTCTGGGCGATGACGCTGGTCGCCGTCAACATCTTCATCATCTGGGCCCTGCTCCACGGCGCGCACCGCGAGGCCGACACGGCCTGACCGGCCTGAACCGACAGCCGCCCCGGCCCGGAGGAGAAGAGCTAGACCCGCCGGCCCGCCCGCGCCCGGGAGTTCCGGGCCCGGGCGAGCCGGTCGTGCCGTTCCTCCTCCGTCAGGCCGCCCCAGACCCCGTACGGCTCCCGCGTGCGCAGGGCGTGATCGAGGCAGGCGGCCCGCACCGGGCACCCGGAGCAGACCCGCTTGGCGGCGGCGTCCCGCTCCTCCCGGTCCTCACCCCGCTCCCCGGCGGGATGGTAGAAGCGGCCGGGCCCCAGATCCCGGCAGGCGGCGCGCAGCTGCCACTGCCAGTGATGGTGCGCGGAGCCGGGCAGGCGTGAGACGTCGGTCATGGCCGTTCCCTTCCGTGGGTGTGCCCCGCGTCTGACCGCGCAGCGCCCCGCGAAACCCCGCCGTGGCCGACGGATCCCGGATCAGGCCTCCTTGGCGGGCGTGCGCAGCCCCACGAAGTCCGGCCGTCGCCGCACCGTGAACCCCATCGACTCGTACAGCCGCACCGCCCCGGTGTTCTCCGCCGCCGCGTGCAGGAACGGGACGTCCCCGCGCTCGCGCACCGCCCCGGCGACCGCCCGGATCAGCCGGGCCGCCAGGCCCCGGCCCCGGAACTCCGGGTGCGTGCACACCGCGCTGATCTCCGACCAGCCCGTCGGCCGCATCCGCTCCCCGGCCATCGCCACGAGCCGCCCCTCGTGCCGGATCCCCAGGTACGTGCCCAGCTCGACGGTCCGGTCCATGAACGGGCCCGGCCGGGTCAGCTGCACCAGCTCCAGCATCTCCGGCACGTCACCGTGCCCCAGCGGGACCGCCTCGGGCGCGGCCTCGGCCCGTACCGCCCGGCCGTCCATCTGCACGCCGGGAATGGTCATCACGGTCTCCCAGCCCGGCGGCGGGGTCAGCAGCCCGGTCACCCAGACCCCCTCGTCCGGCCCGGCCAGCGCCGCCAGATCCGCCCACGCGCGGGGGTCCGCCGGGTCGGCCAGGGCCGCGAACGGGCTCGCGTCCCGCGCGTACCGGGCGGCCAGACCCGCGGGGCCCTGCTCGGCGAAGGCGCGGTGCGGTCCGGTCAGCGCGGACCAGACCGGATTGTCGAGCACCTCGTCGGCGGGTACGGAGCCGGTCTGCGAGGACATGCGTACGGGGTTCCTTCCGTGGAGGGCGGGGAACCGGCCGCGACCGCCTTCTTGACGGCCCCGGGCGCCGCCACGAGACTGCGGGAGACGGCCACATGAAACGTGCCCGACGCGGGAAGCCTAACCACCGCGAGCAGGCCCGCCGAAGAGGCGACGAGCACGGGACGGGGGCGGGACCGGTGGACACGGGCAGAACGGCGTACGCGGAGGCCCAGACCCTCCGCCGCTGGTGGCTCACCCGGCGCCTCCACATCGACCTCCTGCGGGTCTGCAGCGCCTTCGGCCGCTGACCCCGCAGGGGCGGCCCCGACCGGCACCCCCCTGAAGACGACCGGGCGCGCACCGCGCGACCCGGCAGCCCGCCGTGCCCTCTTCCGCCCAGGGAGCGTCATGTCCTCCATCGCCGTGCCCGCAGTCCCCGCCGCACCTGCCGTGTCCGCCGTGTCCACCGTGCCCGCAGCGTCGACCGTGACCGCCGTGACCGCCGTCGCCACCCTGCCCACCGAGCCCGATGCCGCCGCCGAACTCGCGCTGTCCGTCGTGCCCACGGGGTTGCCCCGCACCGAGTTGCGCGGCCGCATCGGGGTCGGCTTCTCGCCCGTCCCGCACCGCTACCACCTCTTCCTCGGCCCCGACTGTCCCCACTCCCTGCGAGTGGCCGCCGCCCTGGCCGCGCTCGGGTTGGAGGGATCGGTCGCCGCCACCGTCCTCCCCGCGTACCCCGGGCACTGCGCGGAAGCGCACACCGCGCACACCGCGCACACCGCCCTGCGCCTGGCCTACGAGGCCACCGGCCACCACTTCGACGGCACGCTGACCGTCCCCGCCCTCGTCGACGGCTGGAGCGGCCGCGTCGTCTCCAACCACACCCCCGGAATCCTCGACGACCTGCGGTTCCTCGGGGCCCACCCGGCCTTCCGGACGGCCCCGTAGGGCAGGCACAAGGGGGTCGCGAGGCGGTCGAGACGAGGTCGAAACGAGGTCGAGAGGGGCGCGCGCCGGGGCTGCGCAACGAATCGCCGCCCACCCGGCGGAACGCGCAACGAATCGATGCTCCGAGCGCAACGGTCACGGCTTGTCCGGGCCGAACGTCCGAACGTACCGTTTTACGACCCCCACCCCTCCTGCCACAGAGGATATCCATGGCCCCGCTGCGCACCGCCCTCCTCCAGAGCTCCGGACGGCTCGGCGACACCGCCGAGAACCTGAAGGCGCTCGACGAGGCCGCGGCGCGCGCCGCACAGAGCGGGGCCGGGCTCCTCGTGACCTCGGAGATGTTCCTCACCGGCTACGCCCTGGACCCCCAGGACATCGCCGACCGCGCCGAACCGGCCGACGGCGAGTCCGCCCACGCCATCGGCGGCATCGCCCGCCGCCACGGGATCGCCGTCCTGTACGGCTACCCCGAGCGCTCGGGCGACGCCGTGTACAACTCGGCGCAGCTCATCGGCCCCGACGGCGCCCCGCTCGCGAACTACCGCAAGACGCACCTCTTCGGCTGCTTCGAGCAGGAAGCCTTCACCCCCGGCGACACCCCCGTCGTCCAGGCCGACCTCGGCGGCCTCCGCATCGGCATCATGATCTGCTACGACGTGGAGTTCCCCGAGAACGTCCGGGCCCACGCGCTCGCCGGCACCGACCTCCTCCTGGTGCCGACCGCGCAGATGCACCCGTTCCAGTTCGTCGCCGAACAGCTCGTGCCCGTACGGGCCTTCGAGAACCAGATGTACATCGCGTACGTCAACCGCACCGGTCCGGAAGGCGAGTTCGAGTTCGTCGGACTCAGCTGCCTGGCGAGCCCCGACGGGGTCACCCGCACCCGGGCCGGTCGCGGCGAGGAGCTGGTGTTCGGCGAGGCCGATCCCGAGCTGCTCAGCGCCTCGCGCACGACCAACCCCTACCTGCGCGACCGGCGCCCCGGGCTCTACGCCTCCCTCGTCTGAGCCGGACAGCCCCGCCCGCACCGCCCTCCCCCCTGCCCCACCCCCGCAAGGAGTCGTACCCCATGACGTCCACGGTGCCCACCACCGCCGTCCCGCACGGCGACGGACAGCCGCCGATCACCATGTTCGGCCCGGACTTCCCCTACGCGTACGACGACTTCCTGGCACACCCGGCGGGGCTGGGCCAGATACCGGCGACCGAGTTCGGCACCGAGGTCGCCGTCATCGGCGGTGGACTGTCCGGCATCATCTCGGCCTACGAGCTGATGAAGATGGGCCTCAAGCCCGTCGTCTACGAGGCCGACCAGATCGGCGGCCGGCTGCGCACCGTCGGCTTCGAGGGCGCCGAGACCGAGGGCCTCACCGCGGAGATGGGCGCCATGCGCTTCCCGCCCTCCTCCACCGCCCTCCAGCACTACATCGACCTCGTCGGCCTGGTCACCGAGCCCTTCCCGAACCCGCTCGCCGAGGCCACCCCCTCGACGGTCGTGGACCTCAAGGGCGAGACGCACTACGCCGAGACCATCGCCGACCTCCCGCAGATCTACCGCGACGTCGCCGACGCGTGGAACGCCTGCCTCGACGAGGGCGCCGACTTCTCCGACATGAACACCGCGATGCGCGAGCGGGACGTCCCGCGCATCCGCGAGATCTGGGCCAAGCTCGTCGAGAAGCTCGACGACGAGACCTTCTACGGCTTCCTGTGCAAGTCGGAGGCCTTCAAGTCCTTCCGCAAGCGCGAGATCTTCGGCCAGGTCGGCTTCGGCACCGGCGGCTGGGACACCGACTTCCCGAACTCCATCCTGGAGATCCTGCGCGTCGTCTACACCGAGGCCGACGACCACCACCGCGGCATCGTGGGCGGTTCGCAGCAGCTGCCGCTGCGCCTGTGGGAGCGCGAGCCCGAGAAGATCGTCCACTGGGCCCAGGGCACCTCGCTGTCCACCCTGCACGAGGGCACCCCGCGCCCGGCCGTCACCCGCCTGCACCGCACGGCCGGCAACCGCATCACGGTCACCGACTCCTCGGGCGACATCCGCACCTACCGCGCCGCGATCTTCACCGCGCAGTCCTGGATGCTCCTGTCCAAGATCGCGTGCGACGACACGCTCTTCCCGATCGACCACTGGACGGCGATCGAGCGCACCCACTACATGGAGTCGTCCAAGCTGTTCGTCCCCGTCGACCGGCCGTTCTGGCTGGACAAGGACGAGGAGACCGGCCGCGACGTCATGTCGATGACGCTGACCGACCGCATGACCCGCGGCACGTACCTGCTGGACAACGGCCCGGACAAGCCCGCCGTCATCTGCCTCTCGTACACCTGGTGCGACGACAGCCTGAAGTGGCTGCCGCTGTCCGCGAACGAGCGGATGGAGGTCATGCTGAAGTCCCTCGGCGAGATCTACCCCAAGGTCGACATCCGCCGCCACATCATCGGCAACCCGGTCACCGTCTCCTGGGAGGACGAGCCCTACTTCATGGGCGCGTTCAAGGCCAACCTGCCGGGCCACTACCGCTACCAGCGGCGCCTGTTCACCCACTTCATGCAGGACCGCCTCCCCGAGGACAAGCGCGGCATCTTCCTCGCGGGCGACGACATCTCCTGGACGGCCGGCTGGGCCGAGGGCGCCGTCCAGACCGCCCTCAACGCGGTCTGGGGCGTCATGCACCACCTCGGCGGCTCCACGGACGCCGGCAACCCGGGCCCGGGCGACGTCTACGACGAGATCGCCCCGGTCGAACTCCCGGAGGACTGACCTCCCCCGGTCGTCACACGGGCCCGCACCCGGGACCCCCGTGCCCACGGGCTGCCCCCGCGCCACGAGCGCGGCGGCGGCCCGTTCTCATGCCCGTCGCCGGGCCCGCGGATCAGGCATCCAGAGCCCGCTTCCAGATCAGGCGCAGGTGCTCCCGGTGGGCGGCGTACGCCTCGCCGAGCGGGCTCCCGGGCAGCCACTCGTAACGCCTGCATCCCAGGCCCAGACCGCAGCCCGCGCAGAGCGTGTGGATCCCGTAGCCGGCGTGTTCCCATTCGACCGTTCCCCGGTCCGCCCGGCACACCGGGCACACGCCGTCCCTGCCCTGGTGACCATCGTGGCTCAGCCGCCCGCGCATCACCCCGGGCATCACGTCGACGAGCCGTCCCCCGGGATGGAATTCCGGGTCGGGCCAGTACAGGAACCACGACGGCGGCGGCGGGTCCGGCCTGCGCCGCCCCGCCCGCTTCTGCGCCCGCCGCCCGACCTGCCACGCGGCGAGCGAGTCCAGCCACAGCTGCCGCGCCTCGTGCAGCTCCTCCACCGCTCGCACCAGCGACGCGGGGTCCTGCCCCAGGTCGCGCGGGATTCCCGCGCTTCGGCACAGGTGGTGGTAGGTCGCGTAGAAGCCGTAAGGGGCGAACTCCGTCAGGCAGGTGCGCAGCGCCGACAACCGCCGGTACGGCGGGAGCGCGGTGTCGTGCACCCGTCGGCGGTGCGTGGCGAAACTGGTCACCGCGTCAGGCTAGAGGCGCGAAGGACCAGCTCGCACGGGGTTTCAGGCCCGTCGGCGTCAGCAGGCACCGACCCACCAGGCCGACGCCCGAGTCGAGGGACTCGGTGAACTCCTCCGCCAGCTCGGGGGAGCGGCGCAGCGTCCACAGCAGGCGGGCCGCCGCCCAGGCGCCCGAGCGGGCGCGCTCCAGGCTCCACGAGCCGAGTAAGTGCGTCAGCGGGTCGGCGATCTCCAGCAGGTCCGGACCGGGCATCAGGTCCTCGCGGATACGCTCCTCCAGGGCGACCAGGGTGTCGCCGACCCGGTCGAAGTCCGCCTCCAGGGCCCGTGGTTCGCAGTCCAGGGCACGGCAGGTGGCCACCACCGCCAGCGCCAGGTCGTGGCCGATGTGCGCGTTGATCCCGGCCAGCGCGTGCTGGAGCGGACGCACCCCCGGGTGGCGGCGGTACTGGAGCAGCGGCCGCCAGCAGGCCGGCGGCCGGTCCGCCTCCACCGCGGCCAGGTAACGCTCCGCGAAGCGCGCGCTCAGCACGGCTGCCCTGCGGGGTGCGGGGAAACCCCCGTGGGAGATCCGCTCGTACAGGGTCTCCGTCACGGTCAGGTACACCCGGTTGAAGACGGCGACACCGTCCTGCGCGGGGAGCCGCTCGTCCAGGGCGCGCATCCGCGCCAGCACCGCTTCCATGTCAGGCAGCGTCCCAGCCGTCGCCTCGGATCCGGGGAACTTGGCCGTGTGCTTCCCCGGTTCGGGCGAAGCGGCGTCAACCCCGCTTGTCGTCGCCGGCCGGGCCCTCGCCCGTCGCGTCCTGGTCGTACGTCGAGGTGCCCTCGTCGAGCAGGGGTTCCTCGACCTTTATGTGGGCGGGGGCGAAGTACCGCAGCGTGTGGTAGCCCGTGATCACCACGATGGTGCCCAGCGCGATGCCGCCGAGTTCGAAGCTGTCGGTGATCTGCAGCTTGACCCCGCCGATGCCGATGATGATGCCCGCCGCGGCCGGCACCAGGTTCAGCGGATTGCGCAGGTCCACCCGGCCGTTGATCCAGATCTGCGCGCCGAGCAGGCCGATCATGCCGTACAGGATGACGGTGATGCCGCCGAGGACACCGCCCGGGATCGCGGCCACGATCGCCCCGAACTTGGGGCACAGCCCGAAGAGCAGGGCGAAGAAGGCCGCCGCCCAGTACGCCGCCGTGGAGTAGACCCGGGTGGCCGCCATCACGCCGATGTTCTCGGAGTACGTGGTGTTCGGCGGGCCGCCGACCCCCGTGGACAGCATCGACGCCGCGCCGTCGGCCGCGATGGCGGTGCCGAGCTTGTCGTCGAGCCGGTCGCCGGTCATCTCGGCGACGGCCTTGATGTGCCCGGCGTTCTCGGCGATCAGCGCGATCACCACGGGCAGCGCGATCAGGATCGCCGACCACTCGAAGGCCGGGGCGTGGAAGGACGGCAGCCCGATCCAGTCGGCCTTCCCGACCCCGGAGAGGTCCAGACGCCAGTGGTCCACGGCCTCCGCACCGCCCGTCGTGGAGTGGATCATGCCGAAGATCCGGTCGAGGACCCAGGAGAGCGCATAGCCGAAGAGCAGTCCGAGGAAGATCGCGATGCGCGACCAGAAGCCGCGCAGGCACACCACCGCGAGCCCGGTGACCAGCATGGTCAGTAGCGCCGTCCACTGGTCCTGCGGCCAGTACGTCGAGGCCGTCACGGGCGCCAGGTTGAAGCCGATCAGCATCACGACCGCACCCGTCACCACCGGCGGCATCGTGGCGTGGATGATGCGGGCGCCGAAACGGTGCACGGCCAGACCGGCCAGGAACAGCGCCGCGCCGACGACGAAGACGGCTCCCGTGACCACCGCGCTGTCCCCGCCGCCCGCCCGGATCGCCGCCGCCACGCCCACGAACGACAGCGAGCAGCCCAGGTAGGAGGGGACCCGGCCGCGGGTCGCGAGGAGGAAGATCATCGTCGCGATGCCGGACATCATGATGGCCAGGTTCGGATCCAGCCCCATCAGGACCGGGGCGACGAAGCTCGCGCCGAACATCGCCACGACGTGCTGGGCGCCGAGCCCGGCGGTCCGCGGCCACGACAGCCGCTCGTCCGGCCGCACCACCGCGCCGGGGGCGGGCGTCCGCCCGTCGCCGTGCAGGGTCCAGCGCACGCCGAGGCCCATGTTCCACTCCACTTCTCCGGCCGGCCGGAGATCGCGCCCGGCGCCGGTCACACGTCGAGGCCGCAGCGCGGGGGATGCCGCTGCGGCCGGTCGATCGATATATTACGGCTGTATATCGATATGTTACGGCTGTATACGGGCTGGTTCGTCCAGATTGGGCCCGGAGGCCTTCTCGGCGGGTGTGGCCACAGACTGCCCCACGCGCGGCCCCTGGCGCAGTACCGCGGCCCCGGCGGTCAGCGCGAAGGCCAGCAGGGTGACCAGCCCGAAGGACCACACCAGCGAGGTCGCGTCGGCCACCGCGCCGATCGCCGACGGCGCGATCAGGCCCGAGGTGTACGTGATCGTCGCGACGCCCGCGATGGCCTGCGCGGGGGCGGGCCCGCTGCGCCCCGCGGCCGCGAAGGCGAGCGGGACCACCACCGCGATGCCGAGCCCGATCATCCCGAAACCGGCCAGGGCCGCGGCGGGGTGCTCGGCGAGGACCACCAGCAGCCCGCCCGCGGTGGCCACGACACCACCCGCGCGGACCGTGCGCACCGGCCCGAACCGGTCGACCACCCGGTCCCCGACGAGCCGGGCCACGGCCATCGTGAGCGCGAAGGCCGTGGTGGAGGCCGCCGCGAGCCCGGCGTCCGTGTTCAGGGTGTCCTGCAGGTACACGGCCGACCAGTCCAGGCTCGCCCCCTCCGCGAACACCGCGCAGAAGCCGATGGCGCCGATGAGCGGCGCGGACTTCGGAGGCAGCGCGAAATGCGGCGGCGCGTCGCCGTCCGGTTCGGCCCTCAGGTCCAGCACGCCCCGTACGGCGACCAGCCCGCCTGCCGTGAGGGCGAGCGCCGCTGTCAGGTGGTGCAGCCGCGCGTCGGCGCCGGAGTGCGCGGCGACCGTACCGGCGGCGGAACCGATCAGAGCGCCCACGCTCCACATCCCGTGCAGCGAGGACATGATCGAGCGGCCCAGCCGGTTCTCGGTCTCCACCCCCAGCGCGTTCATCGCCACGTCCGACATCCCGGCCGCGACCCCGTAGAAGAAGAGCGCGAGGCACAACGTCACCAGGTTCGGGGCGAGGCTCGGCAGGATGAGCGCGAGGGTCCACATCGCCAGCAGCCCGCGCAGCGCGGAACGGGCGCCGAACCGGTGGTTGACCCGCCCGGCCAGGGGCATCGCCAGCGCCGCGCCGACCGCCGGGAAGGCCAGGGCCAGCCCCAGGGTGCCGGCGCTCAGCTGGGCGTGCTCCTGGATCCAGGGGATGCGGGTGGCGAAGGAGCCGGTGACTGCGCCGTGCGTGCAGAAGACGGCGGCGATCGCGAAGCGGGCATGGCGCAGGCGCGCCGGGCTGAGGTCTGGTTCCCCGGTCATGGTCGGTAAACTATCAGGAACCCTGCCTGATAGATAACTCCTTCGATTGCCTAGGATGGGGCGGTGACTTCAGCCGTGCCTTCTGCTGCGACTTCTGCCGTGCCTTCTGCTGGGACTTCTGCTGGGAGTTCTGCTGGGAGTTCTGCTGGGACTTCTGCCGTGCCTTCTGCTGCGACTTCTGCTGCGACTTCTGCCGTGACTGCAGCCGTGACTGCAGCCGTGACTTCTGCCGCGACTTCTGCCCCCGCTGCGACCCGGTCGCCCGTGCCCGCCTCGCCCAGTACGGCGCGGGCCATCAACGACCGCCTCGCGCTGCGACTCCTGCAGGACTCCGGGCCGCTGACGGCCACCCAGCTCAAGGCCATGACCGGACTCTCCCGCCCCTCGGTCGCCGACCTCGTCGACCGCCTCACCGGGGCCGGGCTCGTCGAGGTCGTCGGGGAGTCCGGCGAACAGCGGCGCGGCCCCAACGCGAAGCTGTACGGGATCGTCGCCCACCGCGCCCACCTGGCCGCCCTGGACGTACGGACCGACAGCGTCACCGCGGTCGTCACCGACCTGCTCGGCACCCCCATCGCCCGCGCCGCCCTGCCCGTGGGCGCCCCCGAGGACGCGGTCGCGACCCTGCTGAGCACGGCCCGCGAAGCGGGGGCCGCGGAACTGCACACCGTCGTCATCGGCGCCCCCGGCCTGGTCGCCCCCGCGACGGGCGAACTCCGCGACACCTCCGGCCTGCCGGCCTGGCACCGGGAGCTGGTGGCGGCCCTGCAGCGGAGCCTGCCGGCCGTGGTGCTGGTCGAGAACGAGACGAACCTGGCCGCCCTCGCCGAGCAGAGCCTGGGCACGGCCCGCGACCTGGACTCCTTCGTCCTGCTGTGGCTCGGCGCGGGGGTGGGCGCGGCGGTGGTCCTGGACGGCCGGCTGCGCCGCGGCGCCTCGGGCGGGGCGGGCGAGATCGGATTCCTCCCGGTGCCGGGCACCGGCGGCCTGCCGTCGGCCACCGGCTGCGCGGGCGGCTTCCACGCGCTGGTCGGCCGGGACGCGGTCACGGCGCTCGCACGCGAGCACGGCTTCGAGGGCCCGGCCGAGCAGGCGGCGGCCGGCGCCGCGGGGGAGGCCTTCCTCGACGCCTTCGCGGAACGCCTGGCCCTGGGCGCGGCAGCCGCCGCGGCGCTGCTGGACCCGGGCTGCGTGGTCCTGGCCGGCGAACTCGGCCGCGCGGGAGGCCCGGCCCTGGCGGCCCGGGTGGCCCACCGCCTGGCGGCCCTGACCCCGGTCCCGACGGAGGTCCGCGCCACGACCCTGGGCGACCCGGCGGTCCTGGCGGGCGCGCAACTGGCGGCCCGGGAGGCGGCGCAGGAGGTGCTGTTCGGGGGGTGAGGGGGTGGGGGGGCAGGGGCAGGGGCAGGGGCAGGGGCAGGGGCCCGGGTTGGCGGGGCCTCGGCTGGTCGGGGGCGGAGAGGGCTTGGGGGGTTCCCGGCTGTCCCATCGTCCTTCCGTGTCGGGCCGGTCTGTCAAGGGCGCTCCTCCTTCGTCGTCGCGTCGCTGCGCGATCGCCTTCGGCGACCCTTGACAGACCGTCCCGCCACGGAAAGACAAAGGACAGCCGGGAACCCCCCAAAAGGACGGGCCGGCTCAGGGGCTCCAAAGGCGGGCCGGGCAGCGAAGTCCGACCCCGTTGAGGTGGGGCACATCCCTCCTCGGCCCTCCAGGGCCACCGCCCGGGCCGGGCAGACGGCCACCCTCCCCGAAACCCCCACCGCAAGCCCCTCGGCGGGAGGAAGGGCGCCCCAGATCGCTACGCGCTCCTCACGTCTCGGCGTCTGTGACCCGTCCGGGGCTGGTCACGCCCCAGATCGCTACGCGCTCCTCTTTGATGGCGTCCACGGTTGATTGGGGCTGGTCATAGGCCGCCACCGACCGGTACGCGCTCCTGTAAGACGGCGTCAGACGGCGGTCTGGGGCTGATACGGCGTTGTGCGCAGGTCGAGCATGTAGAAGACCTTGTCGTATCGGTGGGAGCCGACGGCGACGAAGTCCGGCAGACGGCCGTATTCGGTGAAGCCCAGCGATCGGTAGAGACGCAGGGCGTTGGCGTTGTCACCACGGGCATCCAGGGTGAGGACCTCGATCTCCGCCCGCCTGGCGGCCGAGACCAATGCGTCTGTCAGTACCCGTCCGATGCCGCGACCGTGGGTGGCCGCATTCACGGCAACCTTCTCCAGATCGGCGTGTGGACGATGCGTCGGCCGTGCGTAGCGGGACCAGTACCCCAGGCCGACCAGCCGACCGTCGAGGTATGCGGCACGCAGGGCTGCGTCGCCACTGTGAGCCGCTGCGATCACGTGGTCGAGGAGATCCGAGACCTCTTCACGTGAAGGCGGTTCGACCCAGCCGAGTGCTGCGCCCCCGAGGACCAGCTCCGCAAGGATCCGATGGGCCGATGCCACGAACGGCGCCCAACGATCCGCATCGAGTTCCGTCGCGTCAACGACGACGACGTCGGGGGAGGCGTGGCTGCTCATGCCGGAAGACTAACCAGTCAAGCGGCTCTGATGATCATCAAGCTCTTCGCTGTACGTCATTGGGGTGGGGATCCCTGGCAGCAAGCCTTCTTTGGTCCCGACCGGCCGAGGCCCCGCCACCCCCGACCGGGTGTGGGTGGGCGACCACCGCCCCGGTGCGGGGCCCGAGGGGGTGAAGTCGCGCCCGTCCGTGAACCCGTGCCGCGGCTACCGCCCCCGCCCCGCCGCGAACTCCGCGAACGTGGTGTGGCCCGTCGCGTGTGACGGGGCCAGGTTGCCGCCGCGCTTGAAGGCCGCGTACGTCTTCCCCGCCAGCGGCACCGACAGGACGCGCCGCCTGCGGTGCGTCGCCGCGAGGTAGGCGCGGGCCAGGTCGGGCAGGGTGCGGATCTCCGGGCCGCCCATGTCCGGGACCCGGCCGGCGGGGGTCGGGACCGCCAGGTCCGCGAGGCGGGCCGCGACCTCCTCGACGGCGATGGGCTGGACCCGTACCCCGCTCGGCACCGGGATCGGGACGAGCGGCAGTTTCGCCAGGGTCTCCACCATCTGCGCCACCAGGTCGTGGAACTGGGTCGTGCGCAGGATCGTCACGCCCAGCCCGGACGCCTCCAGCATCCGCTCCACCTCCAGCTTCGCCTTGTAGTAGCCGAGGGGGACCACGTCCACGCCGACGATCGAGATGTAGACGAGGTTGCGAACGGTCCCCGCCCGGCGCGCGGCCTCGATCAGGTGGCCGGCCGCCACTTCGTCACCGCCGCCCGGCGCGCTCGCGCAGTGCACGACCACCTCCACGCCCGCCATCGCCGCGTCGAGGCCGTCGCCGGTGCGCAGGTCGACCGGGAAGTCGGCCGAGCTCCGGCTCAGGACGCGGACCTCGTGGCCCGCGTCCCGGAGCCGGGCTACCAGCGGCTTGCCGAGGGTGCCGGTGCCTCCGGTGACGAGGATGGGGTTTGTGGGGTTCGGGGTGCTCATGGGACTGCCCTTCGCTGGGAACTTCCGTTGCCCAGCTTGGACCGGACAGGGCTCAGGAATGTGACAGCTGGCGGTGGAGGAATTCGAGCTTCTCCGGGTTCGTCACCGTGCGCAGGCCGCTGACCAGCCCGTCTTCGATCTCCACCTGGAAGATTCCCAGGTCGCCGAAGAGCAGTGTGGGTGATCCGTTGACCTCGGCGAAGGTGATCGTCAGGTCCTCGCCGTACTTCGCCATGATGCCCACCGCGAAGCGGGCCACCTTGTCGCGGCCCAGGATCGGCCGCAGCGCCGCGCTGACCACTCCGCCGCCGTCACCGACGTACTTCGCGTCCGCGGTCAGCATGGTCTCCAGCCGGGACACGTCCCCGCAGCGCGCGGCCTCCAGGAAGGTCTCCACCAGGCTCTGCCACCGCGCGGGGTCCGGCTCGAAGCGCGGCTTGGGCGCGGAGACCCGGGCCGCCGCCCGGCGGTAGAGCTGGCGGCAGTTGGCCTCGGAGAGGTCAAGCAGCCCGGCGATGTCCCGGTGGGAGTACGCGAAGGCCTCGCGCAGGACGTACACGGCCCGCTCCACCGGCGTGAGCTGCTCCAGCAGCACCAGCAGGGCCATGGACACGTTGTCCCGCTGCTCCGCCGACTCCAGGGGGCCGAGCGCCCCGCCTCCGGTGAGCACCGGCTCGGGGAGCCAGGGGCCGACGTACTCCTCGCGCCGGGCGCGCGCGGAGGTGAGGGCGGTGAGGCAGAGGTTCGTGACGGCCTTGGCGAGCCAGGCCCCCGGGTGCTCGACGTCGCCGCGGTCCGCCGCCGTCCAGCGCAGGTAGGCGTCCTGCACGATGTCCTCGGCCTCGGTGGCGGAGCCGAGCATGCGGTAGGCGATGCCGAACATCCGGGGGCGGTGTTCCTCGAAGTCCGCGGCCGACGCGGCGACATGGGTGAGCATCCGGCCAGCCTAACGAGCGAGGACCCGGTGGCCGCCGGGCCACCGGGTCCTCACGATCTACGGCTGTTCACGGGGTGTCAGCAGGCGCCCTGGTCCTTCCAGACGCCCCATTCACCCGTGGTGCCGGGCTCTTCGTTCTGCGTCCACCACTGGGCCTTCCAGTTGTGGCCCTTGTGGGAGACGACGTTGCCGCTGTTGTAGACCGTGCCCGCGACGTACGCCGGATTGGTGCACGTGCCGCCCGTCGGGGGAGTCGTCGGCGGCGTGGTGGGAGGCGTGGTCGGGGGAGTGGTCGGCGGAGTGGAGCCGCCGCCCGGCTGGACCACCGTCGTGCCGCGGGCCAGGTCGCCGGCGAGGGCGTAGGTGGTGCCGGAGATGTTCACCGTCCAGTTGGAGGGCGTGGACACCGGCAGGTAGTAGTTGAACGCCAGGTCGACCGAGGCGCCCGGGGCCAGCGTCTGCCAGGCCGGGAGCTTCAGGGAGACCCGCTGGAAGTCGCCCTTGAGGCCGCCGACGTTGTTGCCGGTGTGGCCACTGCTGATCACCGTCGTGCCGAAGCCGGACTGGTCCGAGGCGTTGTTCGGGGCCGAGGTGCCGTAGTCGAACTGGAACTCGGTGCCGCCGGGCAGCGTGGTGTTCGTGTTGTTGGTGATCTTGAGCTTCGGGGTGATCGGGTAGTTGGAGTCGCCCAGCTTGAACTCGGTGAACTCCGCCTTGATGTCGACGGCCTGGGTGGGCAGCGTGGCGCCCGCCTTCTTCGCCCCGTACGGGGAGGCGGCCTTGAACTTGTCGTACATCAGGGAGGTGAGCGTGTCGCCCATCTCGTACTGGCCCTTGGCCGAGTTGTACGCGTAGTCGCCCGCGAGCTCCCAGACCATCGTGCCGCCGATGCCCTTGTTCACCACGTAGTCGGCCTTGGCGGCCACCGACTGCTCGTCCTCGGTGGAGAGGAACACCTTCTTCTGGCTGTTCCACAGCCACGGCGCCACCAGCGTGGAGTCGTACTTGCGGGCATAGGTGCCGGTCAGCGTGGTGTTCGCGGGGAAGCCGTACTTGGTGACGTAGTCGCCGACGACCCCCTTCTCCAGGTTCTTGGCGTGCCACATCGGGTTGGACCCGGCCGGGGACTCGGCCCCGTTGGTGTCCTTGTCGTGCCAGAGGTTGTCGATGCCGACCGCGCCGTCACCGCACTTCGTCAGGCCCGCGCCCGCCGGGCAGGTGGTCGCGGGGGCCTTGCCCCACAGGCCGTCCGTGCCGCCCTGCACGTTCTTGAAGCCGCGGGTGTAGTACGGCAGGCCGATGTTGATGCGGCCCCCCGGCATCGAGCCGCGGAAGTAGTGGTACGCCCAGTCGGTGTTGAGGTAGCCGACGCCGCCGTACTGGGAGGTGGAGTAGACGCTCGCGGCGGCCAGTTCGCCGTCCTTGCCGTCGTCGAAGAGCGAGGCGTTCGGGCCGACGTACTCGTTCCAGGCGCCGTGCAGGTCGTAGGACATGATGTTGACGTAGTCCAGGTACTTCTGCATCTGGAACGTCTCCATGCCCCGCAGCAGGTAGCCGGAGGAGGGGGCGGCGACGGAGAGCAGGTAGTGCTTGCCGTCGGCGGCGCCCGCGCGGTCGAGCTTCTCGCGCAGCGACTTCATCAGGGCCGCGTAGCCCTGGACCAGGCCCGCGCGGCGGGCGTTGGAGAGCTGCCAGTCCAGCGGGTTGCCGGAGTCCTTCATCGTGGTGGGGTACTCGTAGTCGATGTCGACGCCGTTGAACCCGTACTTGCGGATGAACTCGACGGAGGAGTCCGCGAAGGTGTCGATGCCGGCCTGGTTGACCGAGCCGTCGGCGTTGGTGGCCATCGAGTAGAAGCCGCCGGAGGCGACCCGGTTGCCGTCGTCGCCGAAGTAGCCGCCGGTCTCCGCCCAGCCGCCGACCGAGATCAGCGTCTTGACGTTCGGGTACTGCTTCTTGAACTTCGTCAGCTGGTTGAAGTGGCCCTTGTAGGGGAGGGCCGGGTCCATCTCGGCGCCCGCGACGCCAGGCCAGGTCATGCCGGTGGCGGCGTTGTTCGCGTTGTCCGTGCCGACCGAGATCTTGTTGTCGGCGCCGACGTGGGCGAAGGCGTAGTTCAGGTGCGTGACCTTGGACCAGGGGATGTTGTTGGCGAGGTAGGCGGGGGTGCCGTCCTTGCCGGTGCGCCAGCCGGTGAAGTATCCGATGACGCGGCGCTGGTGGTCGGCGCCCATCTTCTCGCGGCCTTCGGAGTCGTAGACCGAGCAGTACGGGACGTCGACTCCGGCCGTCTTGTACAGCCCGTCGGGGCGACAGCTCTCGTTGTCTGCGGCGTGCGAGACGCCCGTCGAGAGCCCCGCGACCAGCAGTCCGGCGATTGCGGCGCCGGATGCCAGGAGCATCGCTCTCGTACGTGTGGGGGACAGCATGGTGCCTCCTGGGGAGGGGAGGATGGCAGGACACAACAGGCATGCGGGTACTGCGTGTTGGCCCGTGACGTGCGCACATCTGACGGGCTGTTCCCGGGTGAAGACGAGGGGAACGTTAAGAGGACTAGACCAAACCGTCAATAGGTCTGGACCAACCTCGGGTCCGGTGCGTTCGTCGCGCCGGAGCCGGGGCGGACTCGCGGCGGACTCGCGGCGGAGGGTCGCTCAGGGGGGTGCGGAGGTATGGTCGGAGTGAGATCCAGATCACTCTGCGTGTGACCCAGGCCACACCGCATCACCCGCATGGCCGCCGATCACCCGTGGCAGACTGGGCTGCAGTACCAGTAAGCAGCGCACTCCGGGGTCGGTGTAATTCCGAACCGGCGGTTATAGTCCGCGACCCGTCCGCAGCCAGCGGCCGGTTGACCAGGTGAGATTCCTGGACCGACGGTTAAAGTCCGGATGGGAGGCAGTGCGCGGCGGGCCAGTGACCGGTACGCCGCCGTCGGCGGTTCATCGTCGCATCCCTGCGGATGTGTCGGAGCGGACCGTTTTTCCGGCCTCGGCGTCCCCGTGTGAGCTGTTCCGCTTCATCTGTCGTATCCCGACAGGCCCCGGAGTCCGTGCCCGATGTGGCAGGAGGACCCGGTGGCGACACACGCCGCGCACGAAGCACCCGACACGGGCACCCGTGCCATGCGCCGAGCCGTCGAGCTCGCGTCCCGCGGACTCGGCTCCACCAGCCCCAACCCGGTCGTCGGCTGCGTCATCACCGACGCCGCGGGCACGATCGTGGGCGAGGGCTGGCACGAGCGGGCCGGCGGCCCGCACGCCGAGGTCCACGCCCTGCGCGCGGCCGGGGAGGCCGCCCGCGGCGGCACCGCCTACGTCACCCTCGAACCCTGCAACCACACCGGCCGTACGGGACCGTGCGCCGGGGCCCTCGTCGACGCCGGGATCACCCGCGTGGTCTACGCGGTCTCCGACCCGAACCCGCAGGCCAGCGGAGGTGGCGCCACCCTGCGCGCCGCCGGCGTCGCCACGGAGTCCGGGCTGCTCGCGGAGGAGGCCGAGGCGGGCAACGCCGCCTGGCTGACCTCCGTACGCCTGGGCCGCCCGTACGTCCTGTGGAAGTACGCCGCCACGCTCGACGGCCGTATCGCCGCGGCGGACGGCACCAGCCAGTGGATCAGCTCGGCCGAGTCCCGCGCCGACGTCCACCGGCTGCGCGCCGAGGCCGACGCCGTGGTCGTCGGCTCCGGAACCCTGCGCGCCGACGACCCGCACCTCGCCGTCCGGGGCGTCGAGGGCGCCGTCCAGCCCCTGCGCGTCGTCCTGGACACCCACGCGACCATCCGGCCCACCGCCCGCGTCCTGGACGCGGTCGCACCCACCCTCGTCGTCGTGGGCGAGGACGCCGACACCCGCCACCTCACCGGAGTGGAGCCGGCCCGGCTCCCGTACGACAAGCGCGGGATCTCCGTGGACGCCCTGCTGCGCGAGCTGTACGGGCGCGGCGTCCGCTCCGTCCTCCTCGAAGGCGGCCCGACCCTGGCCGGCGCCTTCGTCGCCGCCGGGGCCGTCGACAAGGTCGTCGGCTACCTCGCCCCGGTCCTCCTCGGCGCGGGCCCCGCGGCCCTCGGCGACGCCGGCATCGCCACCCTCACCGACGCGCTGCGGCTCCGGATCACCGAGACCGTCCGCATCGGCGCCGACATCCGCGTCACCGCCGTCCCCACGGCAACCCCCTCAGACCCCTCAGTCCCCGCCGCCCCCACTGCCCCCAAGGAGCACTGAAGTGTTCACCGGAATCGTCGAAGAACTGGGCGAAGTCGTCGCCGTCGAGGAGCTCGAGGAAGCCTCCCGCTTCCGCCTGCGCGGCCCCGTCGTCACCGAGGACGCCAAGCACGGCGACTCCATCGCCGTCAACGGCGTCTGCCTGACGGTCGTGGAGACCGGCGACGGCGAGTTCACCGCCGACGTCATGCAGGAGACCCTCAACCGCTCCAGCCTCGGCGCCCTGACCAAGGGCTCCCGGGTCAACCTGGAGCGCCCGATGGCACTCGGCGGACGGCTCGGCGGCCACCTGGTCCAGGGGCACGTGGACGGCACCGGAGAGATCCTCTCCCGGACGCCCTCGGAGCACTGGGAGATCGTCAAGGTCGCCCTCCCGGCGAACCTCTCGCGCTACGTCGTCGAGAAGGGCTCCATCACGGTCGACGGCGTCAGCCTCACCGTGGTCGAGGCCGCCGCCGACTGGTTCACCATCAGCCTCATCCCCACCACCCTCGCCCTGACCACCCTGGGCATCAAGCAGCCCGGCGACCCGGTCAACCTCGAGGTCGACGTCCTGGCGAAGTACGTGGAGCGGCTGCTCGGCAAGGACCAGGAGGCGGGCAAGTGAGCGCCCTGAACTGGCTGAACTCGGAGGCCTTCACCGCCTTCGACCAGCACATCAAGTGGTCCGACATGATCGGCAACACAATCGGTCTGATCGCCCTCGCCCTCGGCTGGCGGCGCTCCATATGGACCTGGCCCGCCCAGTTCCTCTCGGGCGTCATCCTCTTCGTGGCCTTCGCCGCCGGTCACCTGTCCGGCAGCGCCGGCAAGCAGGTCGTCGTCATGCTCGTGGCCGCCTGGGGCTGGGCACAGTGGAGCCGGGGCCGGCAGCAGGCCCAGGACGGAACCATCGCCGTCCGCTTCGCCACCTGGCGCGAGCGCGGCGCGCTCGTCGGCGCCGCGGCCCTCGGCACCGTCGCCGTCGCACTGCTCTTCACCGCCTACCCGGCGCTGTCCTGGGACCCCTGGCCCGACGCGTACATCTTCGTCGGCACGGTCGTCGCGATGTACGCCCAGTCGCGGGGCATGGTCGAGTTCTGGTTCGCCTGGCTCCTCGTCGACCTGGTCGGCGTGCCCCTGAACTTCGCCAACGGATACGCCTTCTCCGGCTTCGTCTACGTCATCTACGGCGCGCTCGTCCTGTGGGGCATGCGCGACTGGTGGCTCCGCTCTCGCACCGCCCCCGCCCCGGCCCTGGAAGGAGCAACGGCATGACCAGCCTCAAGCCCGTGCCCGACATCCCCGAAGAGACCTTCCGCCTCGACCCCGTCGAGCAGGCCATCCGCGACATCGCGGCGGGCCGCCCGGTGGTCGTCGTCGACGACGAGGACCGCGAGAACGAGGGCGACCTCGTCATCGCCGCCGAGAAGGCCACCCCCGAGATCATCGCCTTCATGATGAGCGAGTGCCGCGGCCTGATCTGCGCCCCCATGGAGGGCGACGAGCTGGAGCGCCTCGAACTCCCGCAGATGGTCCGGAACAACACCGAGTCGATGAAGACCGCCTTCACCGTCTCCGTCGACGCGAGCGCCGCCCACGGCGTCTCCACCGGAATCTCGGCCGCCGACCGCGCCACCACCCTGCGGCTCCTCGCCGACGGAGTCTCCGGCCCCGGCGACTTCGTCCGCCCCGGCCACATCTTCCCGCTGCGCGCCAAGCCCGGCGGCGTCCTGGTCCGCAACGGCCACACCGAGGCCGCCGTCGACCTCGCCCGCCTCGCGGGCCTGCGCCCGGCCGGCGCCATCGTGGAGATCGCCGGCGAGGACGGCGTCATGCTGCGCCTGCCCGAGCTGATCCCCTTCGCCCGCAAGCACGGCCTGACGATCATCTCCATCGAGGACCTGATCGCCTACCGCCGCTCCGCCGAGCCGACCGTGCGCCGCGAGGCCGAGGTCAGGCTGCCGACCTCCTTCGGCGAGTTCACCGCGTACGGCTACCGCTCCACCGTCGACGGCGTCGAGCACGTCGCCCTCGTCCACGGCGAGGTCGGCAACGGCGAGGACGTCCTGGTCCGCATGCACTCCGAATGCCTGACCGGCGACATCTTCTCCTCCCAGCGCTGCGACTGCGGCCCGCAGCTGCACGCCTCCATGGAGCGGATCCAGGCCGAGGGCCGCGGGATCGTCGTCTACCTGCGCGGCCACGAGGGCCGCGGCATCGGACTGCTGTCCAAGCTGCGCGCGTACGAGCTCCAGGAGCGCGGCCGCGACACCCTCGACGCCAACCTGGAGCTGGGCCTGCCCGCCGACGCCCGCGACTACGGCTCCGGCGCGCAGATCCTCGCCGACCTGGGCGTCCGCAGCGTCCGGCTGCTGACCAACAACCCCGACAAGGCCGCCGCCCTCGTCCGCCACGGCATCACGGTCACCGACCGGGAGGCCATGCCGGTGGAGGCGGGCGAGCACAATCTGCGGTACCTGCGCACCAAGCGGGACCGGATGGGCCACGACCTGCCCTGGCTGGACACGGCAGTACCCGCGTCCACCTGCGGCAACCAGTAAGAACGCACCACCAACCCCTACGTACGTCCACGAAACAACGAGGAGCAGAGCTGTGAGCGGCAAGGGCGCACCCGAACTGAGCGTGAAGAACTGCGGAGACCTCCGAGTCGCCGTGATCGCGGCCCAGTGGCACGAGAAGGTCATGGACGGGCTGGTCGACGGCGCCCTGCGGGCCCTGCACGAGCTCGGCATCGACGAGCCCACCCTGCTGCGCGTCCCCGGCAGCTTCGAGCTCCCGGTCGTGGCCAAGGTGCTCGCGGGCCGCGGCTACGATGCCATCGTCGCCCTCGGCGTGGTCATCCGCGGCGGAACCCCGCACTTCGACTACGTCTGCCAGGGCGTCACCCAGGGCCTGGTGCAGGTGTCGATCGACACCGGAGTCCCCGTCGGCTTCGGTGTTCTGACCTGCGACAACGACGAGCAGGCGCTGGACCGCGCCGGGCTCGAAGGGTCGAACGAAGACAAGGGGCACGAAGCGGTCACCGCCGCCGTCTCCACCGCCATGACCCTGCGGACCGTCAGCGAACCCTGGCGGTAGTCCACGGAGTGAACCCTGGCGCCGTGCGGGCCGGGTGAACCCGTACTCTAAGGGCATCATGGCGAACAAAACCTTCGAAGAGCTCTTCACCGAGCTCCAGCTCAAGGCCGCCAACGGCGACCCCAGCACCTCCCGTACCGCCGAGCTCGTCGGCAAGGGCGTCCATGCCATCGGCAAGAAGGTCGTCGAGGAGGCCGCCGAGGTCTGGATGGCCGCCGAGTACGAGGGCAAGGAAGCCGCCGCCGAGGAGATCTCCCAGCTGCTGTACCACGTCCAGGTGATGATGGTCGCGCGCGGGATCTCCCTCGACGACGTCTACGCGCACCTCTAGGCCAGAGCCCCCGCGCGGGTTCCGCCAGGTTCCCCGCACCCACCACACCCACCGCACCACGCACTGAAGGAAGCCCCATGCTGCGCATCGCCGTCCCCAACAAGGGTTCACTCTCCGGACCGGCGTCGGCGATGCTCCATGAGGCCGGCTACCGCCAGCGCAAGGAGTCCAAGGAACTCGTGGTCGTCGACCCCGAGAACGGGGTGGAGTTCTTCTACCTCCGCCCCAAGGACATCGCGATCTACGTCTCCTCGGGCAAGCTCGACATCGGCATCACCGGCCGTGACCTGCTGCTCGACTCCGGCGCCAGCGCCGAGGAGATCCTGCCGCTGAACTTCGGCCGGTCCACCTTCCGCTACGCCACCAAGCCCGGCACCGCGAAGGGCCCCGAGGACTTCCACGGGATGACGATCGCGACCTCGTACGAGGGAATCGTCGCCAAGCACCTCGCCGAGAAGGGCATCGACGCCTCCGTCGTCCACCTCGACGGCGCGGTCGAGACCGCCATCCAGCTCGGCGTCGCCCAGATCATCGCGGACGTCGTCGAGACCGGCACCAGCCTGCGCAACGCCGGCCTGGAGGTCATCGGCGAGCCGATCATGACCTCCGAGGCCGTCGTCATCCGCGGCAACGGCACCGACCCCGAGAACCCGCAGGCCCAGCAGTTCCTGCGCCGCCTCCAGGGCGTCCTGGTGGCCCGCAGCTACGTGATGATGGACTACGACTGCCGCGCCGAGCACCTGGAGCGCGCGGTCGCCCTCACCCCGGGCCTGGAGTCGCCGACCGTCTCCCCGCTGCACAACGAGGGCTGGGTCGCGGTCCGTGCCATGGTCCCCGCCAAGGAAGCCCAGCGGATCATGGACGACCTGTACGAGCTCGGCGCGCGCGCGATCCTCACCACCTCGATCCACGCCTGCCGGCTCTGACCGCACCGCACCGCGATCCCGCAATTCCAGAAGGCGCTGAAGCACACATGAGCGAGCCCGCCGCCCAGCCCGTACCGCCCGCCCTGCCGGTCACCTTTCGGCCCAACCGCACCCGGGCGGTGCTGCTGAGCGTCGGGCTCCTCATGTTCACCACCATCACGGCCATCGCCGTCCTGCTGGAGAAGCTCGGCCCGGGGGAGCGGATCAGCTTCGTCCTCACCGCCGCGCTGCTGAGCTCCGTACTCGTCCTGCTCAGCCGCCCCAAGGTCGTCGCCGACGAGACCGGCGTCACCGTCGTCAACCTGACGTCCAAGCGCCGCCTGGAGTGGGCGCAGATCCTGCGCGTCAACCTCCGCCCCGGCGACCCGTGGGTGTTCCTCGACCTCAGCGACGGCACCAGCCTGCCCGCCCTCGGCATCCAGCCCGGGGTGGCCCGGACCAAGGCCATCGGCGACGCCCGCGCCCTGCGCGCCCTCGCCGAGGCGCACGGAACCGGTACAAACGACCACTGAGCGCACGAAGGCTCGTCGCTGCGTCCCATTGCGGCCAGGATCTCAATGACTACCCTGGTGGCGGGGCGCATCCGTGCGCCCCTCCACCGGCCCCGGAACCCCGGGCCCGCCGGTCACCTGCGACTTGAGGAGTGACTCCCTCCAGCAATGGACGGATCGTCCGGTAGTACTAGCGCCGCCCTCCCCACGGAGGCGGCGGCATGACCATCCCGCTACTCCTGCTCGTGGCGGCATTCGCCCTGATCCTCGCCAACGGTTTCTTCGTGGCGGCCGAGTTCGGCCTCGTCACCGTCGAGAAACCCGAGGCCGAGCGCGCCGCAGCCGAAGGCGACCGCCGTGCCCGCACGGTGGTCGAGTCCCTGAGGGAGCTGTCCTTCCAGCTCTCCGGAACCCAGCTCGGCATCACCATCACCTCCCTCGTGGTCGGCATGCTCGCCGAGCCCGCCCTCGCCGCACTGCTGTCGGGGCCGCTCGAAGCGACCGGCCTGCCGAAGGGAGCCGTCTCCGGCGTCGCCGTCGTCATAGGCATGCTGCTCGCCTCCGCCGTCCAGATGGTCGTCGGCGAGCTCGTCCCGAAGAACTGGGCGGTCTCCCGGCCGCTCCAGGTCGCACGCTTCGTCGCCGGCCCCCAGAACACCTTCTCCCGCGCCTTCCGGCCGGTCATCGCCGGCCTCAACGCCGTCGCCAACCGGCTCGTACGGGCGCTGGGCGTGGAGCCGGCCGAAGAGATGGCCTCCGCCCGCACCCCGGGCGAACTGGTCTCCCTGGTCCGCCATTCGGCCCAGGCCGGCGCCCTCGAACAGGACACCGCCGACCTCTTCGTACGGACCCTCTCCCTGGGCGAGCTCACGGCCCAGCACGTCATGACCCCCCGCGTGAAGGTCAGCGCACTCCAGCACACCGCCACCGCCACCGACGTGCTCAACCTGACCCGGGCCACGGGCCTGTCCCGCTTCCCGGTCTACCGCGAGCGCATCGACGAGGTCACCGGCGTGGTCCACCTCAAGGACGCCCTCGCCGTGCCCGAGGCCGACCGCGCCCGCACCGTCGTCGCTCGGATCTGCGTCGCCCCGCTCCTGGTACCGGGCTCCCTGCCCGTGCAGCCGCTGCTGGAAAGGCTGCGCAGCGAGCAGCCCATGGCCGTGGTCGTCGACGAGTACGGGGGCACGGCCGGCGTGGTCACCCTGGAGGACATCGTGGAGGAACTCGTCGGAGAGGTCCGCGACGAGCACGACCTCGCCGAGGACGACAGCCCCGAACTGGCCGCCGTACCCGCCGAGGACGGCCGCCCCTCGTGGGAGGCCGACGGCAGCTGCCGGGTCCAGACCCTGCGCCGCATAGGCCTGGAAGTGCCCGAAGGCCCGTACGAGACCGTCGCCGGGCTCGTCGCCGACCTCCTCGGCCGGATCCCCGCGCCCGGGGACCGCGCCGAGCTCCCCGGCTGGAAGCTGTCCGTCCGTCAGGTCGGCCGCAACCGCGCCGAACGCGTCCGGATGGTCCGTACGGTGCCCGCGCCCGCCGCGCAGGCAGGCCGGCCGCACCAGGCCGGAACCGGGCCGCTGTCCGGCGCCGACCGGCTCACGGGTCCCGCGGCCGGACGCTCCCCGGGCTCCCACGACCTGGCCGCCGCGTACGCGGCCGGCCACCCCGCCGCGCGCGGGGCGGGACAGGGCGCGGCCACGCCCGCCGAGGCCGAGGCGGTCGCCCGGTGAACGCGCTCCAGCTCCTCTTCGCGCTGCTCCTGGTCCTCGCCAACGGCTTCTTCGTCGGCGCCGAGTTCGCGCTCGTCTCCGTACGGCGCAGCCAGATCGAACCCCTCGCGGCCGGGTCCAAGCGGGCCCGGCAGGTCCTCCACGGGCTGGAGAACCTGCCCCGCATGATGGCCGCCGCGCAGTTCGGCATCACGGTGTGCTCGCTCACCCTCGGCGCGGTCGCCGAACCCACCGTGGCCCGGCTGCTGGAACCCGCGTTCCACGCCGTCCACGTCCCCCAGGGCCTGATCCACCCCCTCGGCTACGCGTTCGCGCTCGCCGCGGTGGTCTTCCTGCACCTGGTCATCGGCGAGATGGTGCCGAAGAACCTGGCGATGGCCGCCCCGGAGAAGACCGCGCTCTGGTTCAGCCCCGGCCTGGTCGCCTTCGCGCGGCTGTGCGGACCGGTCACGACCGCGCTGGGGGCCTGCGCCGCGCTCGTCCTGCGGCTCTTCGGAGTCGAGCCCAAGGACGAGGTCGAGGCCGTCTACACCAGCGCCCAGCTCGGCCGGCTCGTCGAGGACTCCCGGCAGGCCGGGCTCCTCGAACCGGGCGAGCAGGAACGCCTGGAGGACGCCCTCGAACTGGGCAGCCGCCAGGTCACCGACGTCCTCCTGCCCCCGGGCCGGCTGGTCACGGTCGGCCCCTCGGCCACCCCGCGCCAGATCGAGCAGCTGACCGTGCGCACCGGCTACTCCCGGTTCCCCGTCCGCGCGGACAGCGGCGCCTTCATGGGCTACCTGCACGTCAAGGACGTACTGGACCTGGAGGAACGGGAACGGGCCGTACCGCAGCGGGTCTGGCGCAGGATGACCACCCTGTGCGCGACGCTCCCGCTGGACGACGCCCTCAGCGTCATGCGCCGCGACGCCACCCACCTGGCCCAGGTCGCCGACCCGGCCGGCCGCGTCCTGGGCCTGGTCGCCCTGGAGGACGTCCTGGAAATGCTGGTGGGCGAGGTCCGCGACCCCGCGCACCGCGTCCCGGCGGGCCGTCCGGGACCCCGCCCGGAAGGGGCGCTGACCGGCTGACCCGACGCCGGACCCGCCGTCCCGCGGCGGGTCCGGCGGGGTTCGGTCACCGGGTGCCGGGGCAATACTGACCGTACGCGGGAGGGGGCGGTCGGATGTCGGGCGAGCACGGTGAGGCAGCCGCCAGGATGGTGGCCCTGCTGAGCGAGGACCCGGCCGTGGCCTCCCCGGTGGCGCGCCGACTCCGTGCGCTGGTGCACGACCGGCTGACGGAACAGGGCCGCGCCTTCCTGGCCGCCTTCGAACGCGACCCCTCCGTACCGGAAGAGGCCGACCGGCTCACGGCGGCGCTCCTCAACCTGACCGAGGCGGACCCGGAGTTCGCGGCGGAGGCCGACGCCCTGCTGCGGGGCGACCTCGGCAGCCGGTCGGACGAGGCGTGGGCCGTCCGCAGCGCAGGGCGCCCGCTCTCCGTCCTCTGGTTCGTGATCCCCCTGGCCGTCCTCTGGCTGATCCTCAACGCCGTCGCGGCCTTCTCCGGAGCACCCCCGGACATGCCGTAGCGCTGCGCTGTCGCGCCCTCCGGCGCTTGAGGACCGGGGTCCCGGGGGCGGGAGCCCCGCGCCGCGGCCCCGGCTAAGCCGCCACGCGCCGCCCCGGCCCGGCTCACAGCGGCGGCGGCTCCGGCCGGTCCTGCGGTCCCCGGCCCGACAGGACCTCCCCGTACGCCTGCATCAGGTCCGGCAGCCGCAGCGTCGCCAGGTCGTCCCTCGACGGCTCCCCGGCGAAGCCCGCCAGCCGCAGGTCACGGTACGCGCAGCTCTTCTCGTACAGCGTCCGCAGGAACCGCCCGTTGCCGAGCTCGTCGATCCACCCCTGCTCCACCACGTGCCCGCTGATGCTGCGCAGCTCCTCCAGCGCCTCCTCGTCCCAGCCGTCCCCGTTCGCCTCCGCCAGGACCCCGCCGATCGCGGTCAGTTCCAGCGGCCGGTAGCTCGGGAAGTCCACCCGCGTGGTGAACCGCGAGGACAGCCCCGGATTGGCCGCGAGCAGCCGGTCCATCCCGGCCGGATAGCCCGCCAGGATCACCACCAGGTGGTCCCGGTTGTCCTCGGCCCTCTTCAGCAGCACTTGGAGCGCCTCGTCGCCGTACGCGTCGCCCTTGCTGTAGCCCGAGTTGGACAGTGAGTACGCCTCGTCCACGAACAGCACCCCGCCGATCGCCGAATCGATCAGCTCGTTCGCCTTCACGGCCGTCTGCCCGAGGAACTCACCGACCAGGTCGGCCCGTTGCGCCTCCACCAGATGGTCGCCGCCCAGCAGCCCCAGGGCGTAGAAGACCCGGCCCAGGATCCGGGCCACCGTGGTCTTGCCCGTGCCCGAGGGGCCGGAGAAGACGAAGTGCCGCTTCGGCGGCTGCACCGGCAGCCCCTGGCCCGCCCGCAGCCGTGCCATGTGCAACTGCGCGGACAGCGCCTTCACCTGACGCTTCACCGGCTCCAGGCCCACCATCCGCTCCAGCTCCGCCAGAGCCTGCGCGAGTGCCTCCGGGTCGGCCGGCCCCGCCGGGAGCCCGCCGGGCGCGCCCTGCGCGGGGAGCGGCATCTTGCGCCGGGTGCCCTCCACCCGGCTCCCGGGCGGTACCGGCGGAGCCAGCGGGTCCGGGTCCGCGGCCTGGCCGTCCGGAGCGATGTCCTGGACGGGACCACCGCCCAGCGCCACCTTCGCGAAGCCCCCGCCCGCCGGGGACGGGCCGTGCCCGCCGGAACCGCCGTACGCGGCGTACCCGGCCGTGCCCGCCAGATCGGCCATGCCGTCGGTGTCGTCGCCGTCCTCGATCGCCGTCAGCCGGGCCGCGGTGTCCATGAAGGCGGGGTCCACCCGGTGCACGGCCCGGTACAGCGGCAGTGCGGCCGCGCTGCGCCCGGTCCCCTCGTGTGCCCGGGCCAGCCAGTACCGCAGCTCCTTGCGCTGCGGCTGCTCGCTGCGACATCGCATCAGCGCGGCCGACAGCAGCGGCTCCGCCTGCCCGTACATCTCCAGCCGGACCCGCGCCATCCCGCCGAACAGCCCCGCCTCGATGCCGAGCAGCGGATCGTCCACCAGCGGCTCGGTGTTGCGCACCAGGAGCTCCCAGTCCTTGACCAGGTACGCCCGGCACGCGTGCAGGAAGCGCACCTGCGGATCGGTGTCCACCGGGGGCAGCGCGGCCAGTGCCTGGTCGAGCTCCGGCACGTGGCGGCCGTCCAGCCAGTGCGAGGCGTGGGCCAGCAGCAGGTCCCGCCGGCTCTCCAGCACCGGCTGCACCCACCAGCCCAGCCAGTACCAGGAGTTCAGCGTCCGCCGGTGCCGGGCCCGCTGCTCGCCGAAGCGGTCCCGGTGCGCGTACATGCGCAATAACGCGTTCGTGGTGTCGACCCTCAGCGCGTGCAGTCCCAGCCAGGCGTCGGCCATCGCGGGATCGAGCCGTACGGCCGTCCGGAACTCCTCCTCCGCCTGCGGATAGGCGCCCATGGTGCAGGCGTCGACCCCGCGCAGCCAGGCGAGTTCGGCCGGGGCGTGCGTGCTGCCCGGCGCGGCGAAATCCATCACGTCCCCCACAAGCCTGCCCTCGTGGTGCGCGGCAACCCCCGCTTCGAGCGCGCGAGTTGTGCCGGTGCCCCGACTGGCGTCGCTGAAATCAGGGCTGCATCGTACCTGCGGTTTCGCACCTTACGTAGGGTGCGACGGGCCCGGGTCGTGTGTGCGCCCCCGATGCGCGCGGTGACTCAGGGTGAAGGAGCGGCGCCGATGCGTCCCGGCCGGGGGCAGAACGAAGCCCCCGATCACGGGGGAACGATCGGGGGCTTCGTGTCCGCGTCGGCCGGTGAAGGCCTCGCATTGAGAACGTAAGGCCGCCGCGGGCCCCAGGTCAAGCAGGTCGCGAAAGGCCCGCCGAAGCGGATTTCCAGGGCCGCTCAGGCCCGGGGGAGTCCGTCACCCTCGGTGACGAAAGCGGCCGTTCGCGGGGTCGCAGAAGTCCCGGAAGACCACTCGTATCCCGTACCGCTCTGGCGTACCAGGGCGTCGGCGAAGGGGCGCGAAGGGTCGTCCGAGAAGTGCGCGAGCTCCGCGCGCTCCCATCCGTCCCAGAAATCGGAGAGTTCACGCCCGTCCCTGTCCCGCCCGCGCCCCCAGGACGTCGCACGCGGGGTCTCCATCCACAGCAGCCGCGCCAGGTGCGGTCGCAGCGTCCGCCGCCCGGCCCCGACCCCCTCGACGAGGAGCACCGGCGCGGGCTCCAGCACCCGCAGGGGCCCGAAGCGGCGCTCCACCCAGTCGTACGGGGCCCAGTGCGCGGGCCGGCCGGCGGCCAGCGGCTCCAGGACCTGGGCCCGCAGCCGCTCCTGCCAGTCGAACAGCTCCTCGTGCGTGGCCACGTCGTCCAGGTGCAGTACCGGAGCCCCCATCGCCTCCGCGAGCAGCCCCGCGAAGGTGCTCTTCCCGGAGCCGGCGTGCCCGTCGATCCCGATCAGCCGCACCGGGCCGAGGGACGGCGGCAATGCGGCGAGCTCCCGCGCGAGCGGTTCGAGGGACCGGTGTGACCGGTGCGACGGGTCTGACTGGTGCGACTCCACCCGACCAGCCTAGGCGCTCGCCTGGGACCGCCGACACGGCCCGCCGCTTCGGCGCGCGGCCGCCGGGAACTGGAAGGGTGATGCCCAGCCACGCACCGACCCACCCCTGGGGGAGCCAGCGAT
Organism: Streptomyces sp. NPDC096339; assembly: GCF_044762985.1. Taxonomy (NCBI): domain Bacteria; kingdom Bacillati; phylum Actinomycetota; class Actinomycetes; order Kitasatosporales; family Streptomycetaceae; genus Streptomyces; species Streptomyces sp. NPDC096339. The sequence continues at coordinate 301,141 of NZ_JBIWFI010000003.1, forward strand.
GACCGCACCCACACCGCGCAGGGCCGTACTCGTCGCCGCACTCGCGGTCGCCACCGCGGCCACCGCCGCCACCGTCCCCGGCGGCAGCGCCGAGGCCGCGGCGGCCCCTTCGGCCCCACCCGCCCCGCGGGCCTCCGGTCGTACCGTCGACAACCACTTCTGGTACTCGTACGCGCACTGGCTGGCCGGCACCCACCAGGGCACCACCGCGGTCGGCGGAGCCCGGCCCGGACTGGAGATCAAGACCCCGGTCGGCCGCACCGAGTACGCCGACCCGCACACCGGGAAGAAGAGCACCTGGGAGTACGCCTCCTGGACCTCCCCGGTGCACCGCTCCGCCGTGCCCGCCACCGAGGCCATCGCCTCCTGGAACGCCCGCACCCCCGCGGGCACCTGGATCCAGGTCGAGCTGCGCGGCACCTACGGCGACGGCAGGTCCACCCCCTGGTACGTCATGGCCCGCTGGGCCTCCGGCGACCGGGACATCCGCCGCACCTCCGTCGACGGCCAGTCCGACGGCCGCTCCACCGTCTGGACCGACACCCTGGCCGTGGACGCCCCCGCGAGCGGCCCGCGCATCACCGACTGGCGGCTGCGCCTGACCCTGTACCGCAAGCCCGGCGCGGACCGGGGCCCCGCGGTATGGCTGGCCGGAGCCATGCTCTCCGCCGTCCCGGACCGCTTCACCGTCCCCGCCTCCACCCCGTCCGGGAAGGCCCACGAGCTGAAGGTCCCGCGCTACTCGCAGGAGACCCACGCCGGCCAGTACCCCGAGTACGACAACGGCGGCGAGGCCTGGTGCAGCCCCACGTCCTCCCAGATGATCATCGAGTACTGGGGTCGCAAGGCCAGTGCCACCGCCCTGACCTGGGTCAACCCGAAGTACGCCGACCCGCAGGTCTGCCACGCCGCCCGCTCCACCTACGACGCCGCCTACAAGGGCTGCGGGAACTGGCCGTTCAACGCGGCCTACGCGGCCACCTACCGGGGCCTCGCCGGGGTCGTCACCCGCCTGACCTCCCTGAGCGAGCTGGAAACCCTCGTCCGGGCGGGCATCCCGGTGATCACCTCCCAGTCCTTCACCGCCGAGGAGCTCACGGGCGCCGGTTACGGTACCGCGGGGCACCTGATGACCGTCATCGGCTTCACCGCCGCCGGGGACGTGATCGCCAACGACCCCAACTCGCGCGACAACGCCTCCGTCCGCCGCGTCTACAAGCGCCGCCAGTGGGAGAACATCTGGCTGCGCACCAAGCGGCCGGGCGCCGCGGGCAAGGTCGCCTCGGGCAGCGGAGGCGTCTGCTACCTCTACGTCCCGGCCGCCCCGGACGCGGCGCAGCTGGGTGCCCTGCAAACGGTCGGAGTGCTGTGAGTTCTCCCGTTTGAGCAGGTCGCATAAGCGGAACATAATGGAGTAAATGGCATATAAAGGCTTCTCGGTAGGAGGCGGCCGGCCATGACCACCCACCCCAGCATCGAACACCACCCCGACCTCGCCGAGATGCGCTCTCGGTTCGAGCGGGTGACCAGCACCCCCGCGGCACAGGCCGTCGAGGCGCTTGCCCTGATCACGGGCCTGTACCTGGCCGCGTCGCCGTGGATCGCCGGGTTCAGCATCCTGACCCCGCTGGCGGTCAACAACCTGATCACCGGCCTGGCCTTCTGCCTGTGCATGGGCGGTCTCGGCTCCGCGTACGAGCGCACCCACGCGATGGCGTGGACGGCGGTCGTCCTCGGGGCGTGGACGATCATCGCCCCGTGGGCCATCGCCGGTCCCATGGACTTCACCCGCACGATCGTCAACAACGTGATCACCGGAGGCGTCGCCCTGTGCCTCGGCCTCGCGATGGCCGCAATGGCCGGACGCACCGAGACCCGTACCCGCGCCTGACGGCGCTGTAGGAGCAAGGCGACTCACGCCGGACCGATGAACGCGCCGGGCCCCGACCGAACAGGCCGGGGCCCGGTGGCACGTCCGCCGCCCGTCCGGGACCCGTGTGACCTGCGCCTCCAGTGACCATCGTCTCTACCGCGAAAGCCGCGAACGCCGGCACATTGGACGGCATGACCACTGAAGCCGCCACCCTCACCGCCCGCGCCCGGGGCCTCGTCCGCACCGGAGGCCCCAAGGACGGCCCCGCCTGGCTGGAGCACGTCCTCGGCTGGACCCTCGTGGTCGTCGTCGCCATGTTCGTCACCCAGGTCGGCTGGCTCTGACCGCCTGCACCGTGATCACGAGGCCTCCAGCCGGAGCCCGTCGGTGACGATCACGTCCGAGGTGACCAGAGCCTGCTCCGCCGTCACCTGGGTCATGAAGACGAACGGCGGGATGACCGGCGGCGCCGGCAGCCCCTGGGGGCTGAAGGTGACGCACAGCAGCCCCTCGATGCAGCCGCTGAACCTCGTGAGGTACAGCGTCACGTTCCCGCGCAGGTCGAGGGAGTCGGCCGCCAGCCCGTACTCCTCCCCGCCGTCGCGGGTGCGCAGCCGGTAGTCCCGCAGCGAGGCCGCGCGCATCCGCAGCACCAGCACCTTGAGCGGCCCGTCCGCCGTGGGCACCTCGGTGACCCCCGCCAGCGTGAAGCCCTGAGGCGCGAACCGCGAGGTCGTCACCGTCGGGGGAGTCCGCGCTGCCCTCGGAGCCCCTCCCGCCGGGGCGGCCTTCGCCTGCGGGGCGCCCGCGGCCAGGGCCGCGAGCAGCACCACGGGCAGGACGGCGGCCAGCGTCCGCTGCCCGCCGCCGTCCGACGCGGGGACGTACGCACCCTCCTCGTCGCCCCTCTGCCCCGCCTCCTCGTCCGCCTCCTCGTCCGGCAGCGGCGTCCAGCCGAACGCCAGCGCGCTCCCCGCGATGCCGAGCAGCATCCCGACCAGGAACCCGCCCAGATTGGTGGCGACGAAGGACAGCACCGACAACAGCAGGGCGTGCAGGGAGACGTAGGCCCGGGCCGCCGGCAGGAACCACAGGAACAGCGCCGCCAGGATCAGCGCGACGCCGATGCCGATGGCCGCGATCCCACCCAGCCCGAGACTGACCAGCACCGTCAGCGGAGAGAGCGGGACCAGCAGCAGCTCGGCCCCGCCCAGCAGCACCAGCAGCCCGCCCCAGAAGGGCCGGGTCCGGCGCCAGGTGCGCAGCCGCCGCCGCTGTTGCGGCAGCGGAAGTCGTCGTTCGAGCCACCCGCGCCACGGGCTCAGAAGCACTTCTTGCCGTCCAGGCCGACGCTCAGGCTCAGGCCCTTGAGCCGGAAGTTCCCGCCGGTCGCGGACCAGGCGTGCGACTTCACGCCCACCACCTCGATGTTCCCGGCCTGCAGGCCGAACTTCCCGGCCGGCCCCTGGACCCCGTCCACCTGGTCGAGGGTCGAGGCGTCCCGGCCGATCTGCGCCGTACCGAAGGTGGCGTCGCCGTTCAGGTCCTCGCCGTCGATCACCAGACTGCTGGCCGTGACCTCCCCGGCCGGGCCGCCTGCCGTCAGCCTGAAGACCACCTTGCCGACGGGGGTGTCGACCTCGGCCGCCTGGCAGATGTCGGAGAGCGTGGCCTCGCCGATTCCGAGCAGCGCCACCGGATGCCCCTTGCCGTCGGCGGAGCGGTCCGTCTGCACGTACGAGGCCAGGCCCTTGCTGCTGAGCTTGGACGAGGAGACCTGGAAGTCGGTCCCCGAGACGGCGAAGGAGGCGGCGAGCGCTCCCTGAGCCATGATCACGGCCATCGCGCCCACGGCCACGACCGCGGGCACGGCGACGGCCGCCGTCTTCTTCCAGTGGACCCGGCCCTCGCGGAGCGGTCTTCCGCTCGTGCCCTTGCTGCCCTTGTTCATGATCGTTCCTCCCGTACGTCGTCCGGTGCGCAGGGGAAGTGCTGCCATACTTCAGGCGTCTTGTGGCAGTTCGAGGCTAGGGCTGAATTTGAATAATAGTCAACAGCGCGGTGGGACCGAGCGTTCGCAGGTACGCAGGGCCGAACTCATGGCCATCGGGCGCAAGTTGTTCGCCGACACCTCGTACGACGCGCTCTCCATGGACGACATCGCCAAGCACGCGGGCGTCGCCAAGGGGTTGATCTACTACTACTTCAAGAGCAAGCGCGGCTACTACCTGGCCATCGTCGAGGACTCCGTCGCCGAGCTGGTCGCCCGCGCCGGAGGCGAGCCCGAGCTCCCGGGCGCCGAACGCGTCCGCCGCACCATCGACGGCTACCTGCACTACGCCGAACACCACCACGCCGCCTACCGCACCATCGTCACGGGCGGCGTCGGCTCCGACGCCGAGGTCCTCGCCATCCGCGACGCCGTCCGCGAGGAACTCGTCGCCACCATCGCCGAAGGCGCCTACGGCCACCGCGCGCTCCCGCCCATGGCCCGGCTCGCCCTCGTCGGCTGGCTCTCCGGCGTCGAGGGCATCACCCTGGAATGGATCGGCGGTCCGGGCGGCGCCGGTGCGACGGCCGATGCCCCCGCCCGCCCCGGCAGGGCCGAGATCGGAGCGCTGCTGGTCCGCCAGCTGCGCGCGACGCTGACGGTGATCGAGGAATTCGTCCCGGAGTGTCCGGCACCTCCCGCCCCCGAAGTGCCGTGAGGGCATCCGGATGATCTTGCCCCGGTGACGGGAAGCCCCTGATCGGGCATACTCAAGCCGCCGCAGCCGCTGAACAGCCCATTCCGTGATCCGGGAGGGACAGCATCGGCTGTGAGAGCACCGAGACCCGGTGGCGCGCACCACACCTTGCGCGTCGCCGCCGTGCCCGACGAGGGAGGAGAGCGCCGCCATGACAGACCGCGCCCCGCAGCCGGTGGACCGTCAGCTGCCCACCGAGGAGTCCCGGGACCTCCTCGCGCTCGTACGAGAGATCGCGCAGCGGGAGATCCGTCCCAAGGCCGCCGAGGAGGAGGACTCCGGGCGGTTCCCCCGGGAGGTCTTCACCCTCCTGTCCGACGCCGGACTGCTCGGCCTCCCGTACGCCGGTGAGTACGGCGGCGGCGAGCAGCCGTACGAGGTCTACCTCCAGGTACTGGAGGAGCTGGCCGCGGCCCGCCTGACCGTCGGCCTCGGCGTCAGCGTGCACTCCCTGGCCTGCCACGGCCTCGCCGGCTACGGCACCAAGGAGCAGCAGGGCGCCCACCTGCCCGCGATGCTCGGCGGCGGCCTGCTCGGCGCCTACTGCCTCTCCGAGCCCGCAGCGGGCTCCGACGCCGCCTCGCTGACCACCAAGGCGGTGCGCGACGGCGACGACTGGATCATCACCGGCACCAAGGCCTGGATCACCCACGGCGGGGTCGCCGACTTCTACACCGTCCTCGCCCGCACCGGCGTCGAGGGCCCCAAGGGCATCACCGCCTTCCTGGTGCCGGGTGACGCGGAGGGCCTGACGGCCGCCGTCCCCGAGAAGAAGATGGGCATGAAGGGCTCGCCCACCGCCCAGCTGCACTTCGACGGCGTACGAGTGCCCGACGCGCGCCGCATCGGCGAGGAGGGCCAGGGCTTCTCCATCGCCCTGGCCGCCCTGGACGCCGGCCGCCTCGGCATCGCCGCCTGCGCCATAGGCGTCGCGCAGGCGGCCCTCGACGAGGCCCTGACCTACGCCCTCGACCGCAAGCAGTTCGGACACCCGATCGCGGACTTCCAGGGGCTGCGCTTCATGCTGGCCGACATGGCCACCAAGATCGAGGCGGGCCGGGCCCTCTACCTCGCGGCGGCACGCCTGAGGGACGCGGGCAAGCCGTTCTCCCGGCAGGCGGCGATGGCGAAGCTGTTCTGCACCGACGCCGCGATGGCCGTGACCACGGACGCGGTCCAGATCCTCGGCGGCTACGGCTACACGGCGGACTTCCCCGTCGAGCGGCTGATGCGCGAGGCGAAGGTGCTCCAGATCGTGGAGGGCACGAACCAGATCCAGCGCATGGTCATCGCCCGCCACCTGGCGGGTCCGGAAACCCGGTAGGCACGGGTGGGGGACCTCGCGGTGCCCGAGCTGGAGGTGAGGCCCGCCCTCGCCGACGCCGAGCTCAACGCCCTGTTCGCCGCGGCGTGGCCGGGGCACGGGGAGGTCTCCTTCGCCCCGGTCCTGGAGCGCAGCCTGGCCTGGGTCACCGCCCGCCGCGAGGGCCGTCTGGTCGGCTACGTCAACGTCGCCTGGGACGGCGGCGTGCACGCGTTCGTCCTGGACACCACCGTGCATCCGGACGAGCGACGCCGCGGACTCGGGGTGCGGCTCGTCCGGTCCGCGGCCGAGGCGGCGCGGGAGCGCGGGGCACAGTGGCTGCACGTGGACTACGAGCCGCACCTGGAGCCCTTCTACCGGCAGTGCGGCTTCCGCCCGACGGCGGCGGGGCTGCTCGCGCTGTGAGCCGGAGGGCGGGCCGGCCGGCGGGCGGGCCGGGCCGGGTCCTTTCCTCAGCCGCCGAAGAGCGGACCGTTCGGCCAGATCGGCGCGGACGCGACGCGTGACCACTCCGGATCCCGCCGCCCGGGCACGGTCCGGCCGTCCGCCGTCCAGCGGGCGATCAGGGCGCTGTAGATGGGCGGGTCGGGGTAGCGCTGGCGGGGCCCCAGCCGAACCGATTCTTCGTAACCGGGCGGCATCGGCCGCCGACGGCGTCCCGCCCGGGGCATGGAAGTCTCAACCGTGGTCATGCCCGGGCAACGCGACACCGGACCCACGGGTAATCCCCTCCACGCCCCGGGTATCCGTTCGAGGTGTCCCCGGGGGCCGCGCATGTACGGGCGGGGCTGCCGGGGACAGTGCCTTTCGGGTGCCGCTCCGGGAAGGGGAGAGGAACGGGGCCCTTGTCCGGTTGGGCGGGGGTGGGGAGGCGGGTTGGTGCCTCGGCCGGTCGGGACCGGAGAGGGCTTGGGGGGTTCCCGGCTGCCCCATCGTCCTTCCGCGTCGGGCCGGCCTGTCAAGGGCGCTCCTCCTTCGTCGTCGCGTCGCTGCGCGATCGCCTGCGGCGACCCTTGACAGACCGTCCCGCCACGGAAAGACAAAGGACAGCCGGGAACCCCCCAAAAGGACGGGCCGGCTCAGGGGCTCCAAGGGCGGGCCGGGCAGCGCAGTCCGACCCCGTTGAGGCGGCGCACACCCCTCCTCGGCCCTCCAGGACCACCGCCCGGACCGGGCAGACGGCCACCCTCCCCGAAACCCCCACCACAAGCCCCTCGGCGGGAGGAAGGGCGCCCCAGATCGCTACGCGCTCCTCACGTCTCGGCGTCTGCGACCCGTCCGGGGCTGGTCACGCCCCAGATCGCTACGCGCTCCCCTTAGACGGCGTCCACGGTCTCTTTGGGCTGGTCATGGGCCGCCCACGATCGCTACGCGTTCCTCGCCGACGGCGTCCGCAGCCCGTCTGCGGTTGATGGGGATCTCATCCCCACACGGCCCCAGTGGGGGGCAATCCGGCCGGTTCTTTTCGGCTGTTCTGTCGTCTGACCCGAGTACGGCTCGGCATGGCTCGGCATGGCCGCTGTTTGGGGCCGTTGAAGCCCAGGACCGGCCGCAGACGCCGTCATCGAGGAGCGTGTAGTGGTCGTTGGCGGCTTATGACCAGCCCGAAGAGACCGTCGGACGCCGTCAGGGAGAAGCGCGTAGCGATCTGGTGCGTGACCGGCCCCAGGCGGTGGTCAGACGCTGAGACGTGAGGAGCGCGTAGCGATTTGTGGCGCCCTTCCTCCCGCTGGGGCTGTTGTGGTCGGCTTTTGGGGAGGGTGGTCGACTGCCCGGCCCGGAGGGTGAGGTGGGTGGGCCCGAGGTGGGGCCCGCTGGGTGGGAGCCCGGCCGGGCATTGCTGTTGGCCGGTTGTGGAATCTCTGGCCCGGCCCGCTCCTTTGGGGGGTTCCCGGCAGTCCTTGTCTTTCCGTGGCGGGACGGTCTGTCAAGGGTCGCCGAAGGCGATCGCGCAGCGACGCGACGACGAAGGAGGAGCGCCCTTGACAGGCCGGCCCGACGCGGAAGGACGATGGGACTGACGGGAAACCCCCAACCCTCACTGGCTGCGGACCGACCGAGGCACCGCGTTCCCCGCGCCGTGCCCCGCCCCACCGTTGCGACCGCCGGGCGGATCCACCTCGCGGCGCATGGTGCCGAGATGTCAAGGCGTGCCAGAAGTCTGGCCCCCATCCCACTTTCTGACGTACCGTCATATCCGCTTGAGCCGCACTCCACCGCACCACTCCACCGCACCGCTGCGCTCCACCGCTGCACCGCACCACCACCCCCACACCACCGCAAGCCCCGCCCCGCCCCGCCCCGCTCAGGAGGTTCGCCATGCCCGCCGACCGGCCCATCGGACTGGACGAGTACCCGATCCATCAGGCCCCGCTGTCGATGAAGCACGTCGTCAGTGGTGACCGGAACGCCTACGACCGCTGTATCTTCCACGTCTTCGACCACGCCGGCCGCGCCGTCCTGATCCTCGGCCTCGGGGTGTACCCCAACACCGGGGTCATCGACGCCTACGCCACCCTCCGCATCGGCGACGAGCTGCTCGCCGTCCGGGCATCCGACGCGCTCACCGACGACCGGATGAACCTCGGTGTCGGCCCCCTCTCCATCACGGTCGACGTCCCGCTCAAGCAGCTCACCCTGCGCTGCGCCGCCGATCCGGACGACCCGGACGGGCTCTCGTACGACCTCACCTGGACCGCCGAGTTCCCCGCCGTCTGGGAGCCCCACCACACCCAGCGGCGCGGCGACAGGCTCATCCTCGAAGGCCGCCGGTTCGTGCAGGCCGGCAACGTCACCGGCACCATCCGTGCCAAGGGCGAGGAGTTCACCGTCACGCCGGGGGAGTGGACCGGTACGCGGGACCGGAGTTGGGGCGTGCGCCCCATACCCGGAGAGGAGGGCGGTCGCGCCGCCGAGGAGTACCGGCCCGAGGGCTTCCACTGGCTCTGGATCCCGGTCCGCTTCGAGGACCGCTTCGTCATGGTCATCGCCCAGGAGGACGCCGACGGATACCGCGCCCTGAACGAGGCCGTGCTCGTCTTCCCCGAGGACAGCGGGCGCCACGACGTCCAACTCGGCTGGCCGCAGACCGAGATCCGCTACCGACCGGGCAGCCGGCACCCCGAGAGCGCGGTGATCCACCTCACCGATTCGGCCCGCAAGCCGCTCGAACTCGCAGTGGAGGTCCTGAACTCCTCCCCGCTCGCCGTCGGCGCGGGCTACCCGCCCGCCGGGGACTGGCAGCACGGCAGCTGGCAGGGCCGGGGCTGGACCGACCGGCGCGTCTACGACCTCTCCGACCCGAGCGCGCACCCGATGGCCGCGTTCGGGGTCACCGACCACTCGGCGCGGTTCGTCCTCGACGGACAGATCGGCTACGGCATCTTCGAGCACGGCAGCTTCGGGCGCCACGACCCCAGCGGCTTCGTCGACTACTCGTCCGTCGCCCAGTAGGAACAGCAACAGGAACAGCAACAGGAACGGCAACAGCAACAGGAACGGCAACAGGAACAGGGAAGGGGCCCACCGCCATGGCAACCGCTCCACGTCCGCGCACCTCCACCCGAGAGCCCGAAGAGCTCGGCCGCCGCCTCGCCGCCTGGCTGGACACCCGGCTCCCCGGGGCGAAGGTCACCAACGTCTCCGTCCCCGGCTCCAACGGCATGTCCAGCGAGACCCTGCTCTTCGACATAGAGCACCCCGACACCCCGCTCCGGGCCTGCGCGCTGCGCCTCGCCGCCGACCCGGCCGCCTACACGGTCTTCCCGACGTACGACATGCCGCGCCAGCACCGCGTCATGAGCCTGGTCGCCCGCCACACGGACCTGCCCGTACCGTCCGTGCAGTGGCTGGAGGAGGACCCGGGGCCGCTCGGGGCGCCGTTCTTCGTGATGGCCCGGGCCGAGGGCCGGGTCCCGCCCGACGTCATGCCGTACACCTACGAGGGGAACTGGCTGCACGCCGCGACCGACGCCGAGCGTGCCGTGCTCCAGGAGGCGAGCATTTCGCTGCTGGCCCGCCTGCACGACCAGTTCCCCGCCAAGGAGGCGGAGTTCCTGCTCCCCGAGGGGGAGGGCAGCCCGCTGCGCCGCCACGTCGACGCCCAACGCGCCTACTACTCCTGGGTGGTGGAGGGACTGGCCCCCTCACCCCTCATCGAGCGGGCGTTCGCCCGACTGGAGGAGATCTGGCCGCAGGACGAGGGGCCGGCGGTGCTGAACTGGGGCGACGCCCGCATCGGCAACGTCGTCTACGACGGGTTCGCGCCCGCGGCCGTCCTGGACTGGGAGATGGCGGCGTACGCGCCGCGCGAGGTGGACCTCGGCTGGACGGTCTACCTGCACCGGTTCTTCCAGGACCTCACCGTGAGCTTCGGCCAGCCCGGCCTGCCGGACTTCCTGCGCCGTGAGGACCTGGAGCGCCGGTACGCCGAACTCACCGGGCACACCCCGCGCGACATGGAGTTCCACACCCTCTACGCGGCCCTGCGGCACGGGATCGTGATGCTGCGCATCGCCTACCGGCAGGCGCACTTCGGCGAGGTCGAGGTCCCGGAGAACCCGGACAGCCTGATCCTGCACCATGCCAGCCTGGCTGCCATGGTGCAGGGGACGTACTGGTAGACCTGCGCGGCGGTGAGCGCGCAGGGGGTCCTCAGGCCGCCTGCGCGTGCTGCTGCTGCGTCTGCGGCGGAACGGGTCGCACCAGCCGGACGGGACGGGAGCCCGGACCGCCGACGTGCGAGAAGGGCTGCGTCCGCCAGTCCAGCCCCTGGGGCAGGTCCGGCAGCGCGAGGGACTCGAGCTCCTGCACCTCCAGCGACTGGAACACGCCGACGGTGGCCAGCGCGTCGGCGGCGGGCCGTCCGGTGCCCGCGCACACCGTGAGCCCGAAGGGGTTCCACGGGGTCAGGCAGAGCGCGTGCTGCGGCAGGTACTCCTCGTCCGCGACGAGGGCGATCGACTGGCCGCAGTCGGGGCAGATCGCGTGGCGGATCTCGAACCCCTCGGCGTCTTCGAGGTATTCGGCGTCTTCCGCGTACGCGCCTTCCTCGGTGTCGGCCTGTTCGAGGGGCTCCGGTTCGGTGCGACCGGCGCGCTTGTCGTTCAGCATGGATGTACTCCCCCTTGGGTGGGCCGGGCGGGCAGGTTCTTCGGCCTCGGCCACACCAAGCACTTCCCGCAGCGCGGCACGAGTAACCACGACACGCCCCCGTACGCGGGCCGCATCCTGTGGCCTTGGTCACATGCCCGGCGCAGATGCCTCCAGTGGGTGGACAGCACTGGGCCAGGAGTGCCCTTGGGCCTTAGGTTGAGCGGCTATGAGCGCAATGGAGGAGCTGGACCGCCAGATCGTAGATCTGCTCGTGCGGGACGGGCGGATGAGTTACACGGATCTGGGCAAGGCCACCGGACTGTCCACGTCGGCGGTCCATCAGCGAGTACGCCGGCTGGAACAGCGCGGGGTGATCCGCGGCTACGCGGCGGTCGTCGACCCCGAGGCCGTCGGCCTGCCGCTGACGGCCTTCATCTCGGTCAAGCCGTTCGACCCGAGCGCCCCGGACGACATCGCCGACCGGCTGTCCGGCGTTCCCGAGATCGAGGCCTGCCACAGCGTCGCGGGCGACGAGAACTACATCCTCAAGGTCCGGGTGGCGACCCCCCTGGAACTGGAGGACCTGCTGGGCCGCCTGCGGGCCCTCGCGCACGTCTCGACGCGCACGACCGTGGTCCTCTCCACCCCGTACGAGGCCCGCCCGCCCCGCGTCTGATCCCGGGCCCGGCTCCGCCGTCACGGGAGGCGGGAGGGTGGGGGAGCGCGTCCGCACACCCCCGGGGGAGTGCCCCGCGGGTTCCCGCCCGCACCCGCGTCCGGACGGGGCCGGCGGAGGGGCGAGACTGTTCCCCATGACTGACCGCACCGCCAACTCCGCCGACGCCGCCGGAGCATCCCCCCGTACCGTCCTCCTGCGCGGGGGCGAGGTACACAGCCCCGCCGATCCCTTCGCCACCGCGATGGTCGTAGAGCAGGGCCGTGTGGCCTGGGTCGGCTCCGAGGGCGCGGCCGACGCCTTCGCCCAGGGAGTGGACGAGGTCGTCGACCTCGGCGGCGCGCTCGTCACGCCCGCCTTCACCGACGCGCACGTCCACGCCACCTCCGCGGGGCTCGCCCTCACCGGGCTGGACCTGACCGGCGCCCGGTCGGTCGCCGCCGCGCTGGACCTCGTACGGGAGTACGCCGCGAGCCGCCCGGCCGACCGGGTGCTCCTCGGGCACGGCTGGGACGCCGCCCGCTGGCCCGAGCGCCGGGCGCCGCGCCGGGCCGAGCTCGACGAGGCCGCCGGGGGCCGTCCCCTCTACCTCAGCCGCATCGACGTGCACTCGGCCGTGGTCACCACCGCCCTGCTCGACCTCGTCCCCGGGGTTCGGCCCACCGGTGACGAGCCGCTGACCCGCGACGACCACCACGCCGTTCGGCGGGCCGCCCTCGCCGCCGTCACCCCGGCGCAGCGGGCGGAGGCCCAGGCGGCCGCCCTCGACCGGGCCGCTTCCCTCGGCATCGGCTCGCTGCACGAGTGCGGCGGGCCCGACATCTCGTCCCCCGAGGACTTCGCGGCCCTGCTCTCCCTGGCCGCCGAGCGGCCCGGGCCGCGCGTGTTCGGGTACTGGGCCGACCGGGACCTGGACGCGGCGCGGGAACTCGGGGCGGTCGGAGCCGCCGGTGACCTGTTCGTGGACGGGGCCCTCGGCTCGCACACCGCCTGCCTGCACGCCGCGTACGCCGACGCCCCGCACACCGGTACCGGCTACCTGGACGCCTCCGAGGTGGCCGAGCACGTGGCCGCCTGCACCGAAGCGGGCCTCCAGGCCGGTTTCCACGCCATCGGGGACGCCGCGATCACCGCCGTGGTGGAGGGGGTCCGGGCGGCCGCCGAGAAGGTCGGCCTGGCCCGCGTCCGCGCCGCCCGGCACCGGGTCGAGCACGCCGAGATGATGACCCCCGCCACCATCGCCGCCTTCGCGGAGCTGGGGCTGACCGCCTCCGTGCAGCCCGCCTTCGACGCGGCCTGGGGCGGCGAGGACGGCATGTACGCCGACCGCCTCGGGGCCGAGCGCGCCCGCACCCTGAACCCGTACGCGGCGATGCTCAAGGCCGGCGTCCCGCTGGCCTTCGGCTCGGACGCTCCGGTGACCCCGCTCGACCCGTGGGGCACCGTGCGCGCGGCCGCCTTCCACCGGACGCCCGAGCACCGCATCTCCGTACGGGCCGCCTTCACCGCCCACACCCGGGGCGGCTGGCGGGCGCTGGGCCGTGACGACGCGGGGGTGCTGGTCCCCGGTGCCCCTGCCGACTACGCGGTCTGGCAGACCGCCGAACTGGTCGTGCAGGCCCCCGACGACAGGGTCGCCCGCTGGTCCACGGACCCCCGCTCCGGGACCCCGGGGCTCCCCGACCTGACCCCCGGAGCGCAGCTGCCCGTGTGCCTGGCCACCGTGGTCGGCGGGCGGGAAGTATTCGTACGCCCACAGGGGTGACGCGCCCGGCCTCCGTTCGGTACGGGCGGTCCGACCCGGATAGGTTCGGCCGGGTCCACCACAAGGACGTCCGTGCCGGACGGATCCGTCTGCTCAGCGCGCCCGCGCCTCGGGGGCGAGGGAAGGTTTCGCCGGCCGGGGGTCTCGCCTGCTCCGCGGGAGTCTGGAGGAGGGTGGTCCCGGTTCGGGGCCGCGCGGTCCAGTAGACAACGGTCACGGCGGCCCGCAGCCGGCGGGAGTCTGACCGGCCCGAAGGACCGCGTGCCCCGATCACTGTTCTAGAGTCGTTTCCTGCGACCAGACGTACAGGACGTGCGTGAGCACAAAAGGGGACTCAGTGAGCGACGGCGGACAGCGGACCCACGGACCGCTCGGTACGGCCTTGGTGATCATTCCGACCTACAACGAGGCGGAGAACATCGGGCTGATCGTCGGCCGCGTCCGCGCGGCGGTGCCCGAGGCCCACATCCTGGTCGCGGACGACAACAGCCCCGACGGCACCGGCAAGCTCGCCGACGAACTGGCGGCCGGCGACGACCACGTGCACGTGCTCCACCGCAAGGGCAAGGAGGGGCTCGGCGCGGCCTACCTCGCGGGTTTCGTCTGGGCCCTGGAAAAGGGCTACGGCGTGATCGTCGAGATGGACGCCGACGGCTCCCACCAGCCGGAGGAGCTGCCCCGCCTGCTCACCGCGCTGACCGGCGCCGACCTGGTCCTGGGCTCCCGCTGGGTGCCGGGCGGCCGCGTCGTGAACTGGCCCAAGAGCCGGGAGTTCCTCTCGCGCGGCGGTTCCACGTACTCCCGGCTGATGCTGGGCGTCCCGATCCGCGACGTGACGGGTGGCTACCGGGCCTTCCGCCGCGAGACCCTGGAGGGGCTGGGCCTGGACGAGGTGGCCTCCGCGGGCTACTGCTTCCAGGTCGACCTGGCCCGCAGGGCCGTGCAGAAGGGTTTCCGCGTGGTGGAGGTGCCCATCACCTTCGTCGAGCGCGAGTTCGGCGACAGCAAGATGAGCAAGGACATCGTGGTGGAGGCCCTGTGGCGGGTCACGCAGTGGGGCGTGAAGGCGCAGGCGGCCAGGTTCCTCGGCAAGGGGCAGCGCGGGCGCTGACCGGCCCCGACCGGCTCGAAACCGGCCCTGACCAGCCCGAACCGGCCCTGACCGGCCAGGCCCCGGCCCCTAGGGGCTGTCCGGTACCTCCGGCTGAGGACACTTTTACACCGGCCCAGGCACACTGGACGGTATGACGACCGGCACTGGATCCCTGCGGACGGGCACTTCGACGTCCCCCCGGCGGCGCTCACCCGCCCGTACGTTCCTCCCCCTGGCGGTGGCCGCCTGGCTGATCCTGGAGATCTGGCTGCTCAGCCTGGTCGCGCAGGCTGGCGGCGCGCTGGCCGTCGCCGTGCTCCTCGCGGCCGGGATGGTGCTCGGTGCGGTGGTCATCAAGCGGGCCGGGCGGCGGGCCTTCAAGAACCTGGCCGGAACCTTCCAGCAGGCCCAGCAGGGGCAGCAGCCCACGCCCCAGCAGCCGGGCCAGGGCAATGCCCTCACCATGGCGGCGGGGCTGCTCCTGATGATGCCCGGCCTGATCTCCGACGCGGCCGGCCTGCTCCTCCTGCTGCCGCCCGTCCGGTCCTGGGTCGGCCGCAGGGCCGCCCGTTCCCTGGAGCGGAAGATGACCTCGGCCCCGGCCGGCAGCTTCGGCGACGCCTTCCAGCAGGCCCGCATCCACTACCCCGACGGCAAGATCGTCCAAGGCGAGGTCATCCGGGAGGACCGGCCCGGCGCCCGGGACCAGGGTCCGGACACCACCTACCGCCCGCCGATCGCCCCGTAGCGGCCGGAGGAACGCCGAGGGGCCCGCCACACGATGTGTGGCGGGCCCCTCGGCGTTTTCCTTGTTACAGCGCCCGCAGACTACGCGGACTTACGGCTGTCCCGCGGATGCACGGCAATGTTCATGGCGCCGGATCGAAGGACCGCAAGCCTCTCGGCCAGCACTTCCTCCAGCTCCTCGCGGGTGCGCCGCTCCATGAGCATGTCCCAGTGCGTTCGCGCAGGCTTGCCCTTCTTCTCTTCGGGCCCGTCCCCGTCCACCAGGAGTGCCATGGCGCCGCACGCCTTGCACTCCCACTCCGGCGGAATTTCTGCCTCAACCGAGAACGGCATCTCAAATCGATGTCCGTTCTGGCATGCGTACTCCACCGCCTGGCGCGGGGCCAGATCGATGCCGCGGTCCGTCTCGTAGCTGGTAACCACGAGGCGCGTACCGCGGAGAGCTCGCTCACTCATGAATCGTGCCTCCCGGGCTTGTCGCCCACAGGACAGGTGTCGCTGTCGTCGTCATCCGGTCAACGTCCGGTCGGCGGTATTGATTCCCGATCCGGGTCATGCGTCGCCCGTCGTGCCGCCCCTTGTTGTACCCACCAATGCCCGTTTTGTCACATCTGGCAGCAGATGTCACCCAACGTCCACGCTTCTTGAGCGCGCAGTAACGGTCCGCCTGGCAGGCCAAAGGCGTACACTACCGGCCCTTTGCTTCAACGTCTAAATTCGTTCGGAATTCGTTCGTGGATACGGGTCGGGCGCGCTCGCGGAACCCTCTCAGATCCGCTCGGGTACAGGATTGCCTGCCGCCTCCACCGCGCGCCGCACCGGCACCCTCGCGAGCAGCACGAAACCCAGTGCGAAGAAGGCCACCAACGAGATGATCGCGTCCCGGTAGCTGCCCGTGACCTGGTACGTCAGGCCGAAGACGAGGGGTCCGACCCAGCTCAGCCCGCGGTCGCTCATCTCGTACGCCGAGAAGTACTCGGCCTCCTTGCCCGCCGGCACCAGGTGCGAGAAGAGCGAGCGCGACAGCGCCTGGCTGCCGCCGAGCACCAGCCCGATCATCGCGGCGAGTGCGAAGAACCACACCGGGGTCCGTGCCGGAAGGAAGTAGCCGACCGCCAGCGTCAACGCCCACGCGGCCAGCGAACCCAGGATCGTCCGCTTCGCGCCGTACGTCACCGCCAGCCGGCCCATCGCCAGCGCACCGGCCACCGCGAGGACCTGCACCAGCAGCACCGCCGCGATCAGGGTGGACTGGTCCAGCTTCAGCTCCTCCGAGCCGTAGATGGAGGCCTGGGAGATCACCGTCTGCACGCCGTCGTTGTAGATCAGGTACGCGAGCAGGAACGACAGCGTCAGCGGATAGCGCCGCATGTCCTTCAGGGTGGCGACGAGCTGCTTCCAGCCGCTGACCGCAGGGCCCTCGCCGGGCTCCCGGACCACCTTGCGGTCCCGCAGCCTGCGCAGCGGGATCAGCGCGAAGGCCCCCCACCACAATCCCGCGGAGGCCAGGCAGATCCGTACCGCCATGCCCTCGGTGAGGCCGAAGGAGTCGTGGCCCATGTAGAGCGCCAGGTTCACCACGAGCATCAGGGAGCCCGCGGTGTAGCCGAAGGCCCAGCCGCGCGAGGAGACGGTGTCGCGCTCGTCCGGAGTGGAGATCTGCGGCAGGTAGGCGTTGTACAGCACCATCGAGATGGACAGCGCGGCGTTCGCCACGACCAGCAGCAGACCGCCGAGCAGATAGCGCTCACCGCCCAGGAAGAACATCCCGGTCGTCGCCGCGGCGCCCGTGTAGGCCGCCACCGCCAGCATCGGCTTCTTGCGCCCGCTCCGGTCGGCGATCGCGCCCACCATCGGCATGAGCAGCACGGCCAGGATCACCGAGGCCGAGACCGCGTACGCGAAGAACGAGCCGGCCCGCACCGGGACGCCCAGCGGGTGGACGAAGCCCTCGGCGTCGGCGGCGGCCCTGGCGATCGAGGTCAGGTAGGGCCCGAGGAACACCGTGAGCACGCTCGCCGAGTACACCGACACGGCGAAGTCGTAGAAGTACCAGCCGCGCTGCTCGCGCTTGCGCGCGGCCGCAGCGGCCGTGTCGGTCGTCGCGGTGGCGCCCGATCTGCCGTCCTCGGCCCCGGATTCCGCCTCGTCCTCGGTCTGCGCACTCATTCGGTGCCCCCTCGCTGGTCCCCGTACCGCACGGTCCGCCGGAGCCCGCGCGGGCACCCCGGCCGTGTCAGGCCCAGGCCCCGCGCCCGTCCAGCACCGTGCGCAAGATGTCGATCCGGTCGGTCATGATGCCATCGACTCCCAGGTCCAGGAGAGCCTCCATGCGTTCCGGTTCGTTCACGGTCCACACGTGCACCTGGAGTCCCCGTTCGTGCGCGGTGCGTACGAACCTCCGGTCGACCACGCGGATGCCCGCCTGGGTCTCCGGAACCTGCGCCGCCACCGCCCCCACCCGCAGTGCCGCCGGGATCGCGAACGAGCGCAGCCGCAGGCCGAGCACCCCGCGCACGCCGTAGGAGGTCGCCAGCCGGGGGCCGGCGATCTTCTGGGCCCGGGCCACCCGGCTCTCGGAGAAGGAGCCCACGCACACCCGGTCCCAGACGCCCTTGCGCGCGATCAGGTTGACCAGCGGGTGCAGGGCCGACTCGGCCTTGACGTCGATGTTCCAGCGGGCGTCCGGGAACTCCTCGAGGAGCTCCTCGAAGAGGGCGAGGGGCTCGGTGCCGCCCACCCGGGCCTCGCTGATCCGCTTCCAGGGCAGCTCGGCGATCCGGCCCGTCCCGTCGGTGACCCGGTCCAGCGTGGAGTCGTGGAAGGCGACGAGTTTCCCGTCGGCGGTGGCGTGCACATCGGTCTCGAAGTACCGGTAGCCCGCGTCGGCGGCCCGGCGGAAGGCGGCGGCGGTGTTCTCCAGCCCGTCCGCGGCACCTCCCCGGTGGGCGAAGGGGATCGGAGCCGGGTGGTCCAGATACGGATGGCGAAGGCGTACGTGCGTCACGCGCGCAGTATCCCCCGCGTGGGCAGCCCCGCGGTGACCGGAAGCCGTCGCGCGGCCGAAGCGCGGCTCCCGGGAGGACCTCGCCTGGTGCGGGTGGACCGGCACGTGGCAGGCTGGGTCCGCAGTTCCCAATCCAATCCCGGCCCCGACGGAGCTGGCCGGGGCCAATCCGACGAAGGTGGACCGGACGCATGGCCGAATGGACCTCGGCGGTCGGCGCCGCACAGCTCGCCCGTCTCATCACCTCGCAGCAGGAGCGGCCCGCCGTACCGGGCGCCCGCAAACTGCCCGCGTACCGCACCCTCGCCGACGGGATCCGGCTGCTCGTCCTGGAGGGCCGCGTTCCGGTCGCCGCCCGGCTGCCCGCCGAGCGGGAGCTGGCGGGCTCCCTCGCCCTCAGCCGCACCACCGTCGCCGCCGCGTACGAGGCCCTGCGCGGGGAGGGGTTCCTGGAGTCCCGCCGGGGTGCCGGAAGCTGGACCTCCGTCCCCGCCGGGAACCCGCTGCCCGCCCGCGGGCTGGAGCCGCTGCCGCCCGAATCCCTCGGCTCCATGATCGACCTCGGCTGCGCCGCCCTCCCGGCCCCCGAGCCGTGGCTGACCAAGGCCGTCCAGGGCGCCCTGGAGGAGCTCCCGCCGTACGCGCACACCCACGGCGACTACCCGGCCGGCCTGCCCGCGCTCCGCCGCATGCTCGCCGACCGCTACACCGAGCAGGGCATCCCCACCATGCCCGAGCAGATCATGGTCACCACCGGCGCGATGGGCGCCATCGACGCCATCTGCAGCCTCTTCGCCGGGCGCGGGGAGCGGATCGCCGTCGAGTCCCCGTCCTACGCGAACATCCTCCAGCTGATGCGCGCAGCCGGGGCCCGCCTGGTGCCCGTGGCCATGGCCGAGGGGCTGGCCGGCTGGGACATGGACGTCTGGCGCCAGGTGCTGCGCGATTCGGCCCCCCGCCTCGCGTACGTCGTCGCCGACTTCCACAACCCGACCGGGGCCCTGGCCTCCGAGGAGCAGCGCCGGGCCATGGTGGAGGCCGCCCGGGCGGCCGGCACGGTCCTCGTCGCGGACGAGACCATGGTCGAGCTCAAATTCGACCCCGACCTCACGATGCCCCGCCCGGTCTGCTCCTTCGACCCGGCCGGCTCCACCGTGATCACCGTGGGCTCGGCCAGCAAGGCGTTCTGGGCGGGCATGCGGATCGGCTGGGTCCGCGCGGCCCCCGACGTCATCCGCAGCCTGGTGGCCGCCCGCGCCTACGCCGACCTGGGCACTCCCGTGCTGGAGCAGCTCGCGGTGAACTGGCTGATGCGGAGCGGTGGCTGGCAGGAGGCCGTGGACATCCGCCGCGAGCAGGCCCGCGAGAACCGTGACGCCCTGGTGGCGGCGGTCCGACGGGAGCTGCCGGACTGGGAGTTCGAAGTACCCCTCGGCGGCCTGACCCTGTGGGCCCGCGCGGGAGGCCTCTCCGGATCGCGCCTCGCCGAAGTCGGCGAACGGGTGGGCGTACGGGTCCCCTCGGGCCCCCGCTTCGGAGTGGACGGGGCCTTCGAGGGCTACGTCCGGCTGCCCTTCACGGTGGGCGGCCCGGTGGCCGAGGAGGCCGCCGCCCGCCTGGCCGCGGCGGCCCGCCTGGTCGGCACGGGGGCGGCCGGCAGCGCGGAACCCCCACGCACCTTCGTGGCATAGCCCCCGGGGCCGGGCTCGCCTCCGCACCCCCGCGCCGTCGGGGTCGGGCGTGCGGCGGGGCGCCCGGCGGGGTGTCCCCCCGGCTCCGCACCCCCGCGCCGTCGGGGTCGGGTGTGCGGCGGGGCGCCCCCGCAGGGCGTCGAACGCAACCACGCCGCGCATGTCCGCTGCCCCGTCACGTTCGACGCCCGAGGAGGTGCCCCGCCGCGCGCCCGGGCCCGACGGCCCGTAGGCGCGGCCCGGGGCGGGGTGCCGCTGCGCGGAGCGGTCCCCCACCCGCCCTTCCACCGTTCCCCGGGCTCCGCCCGGACCCGTCCCGGGGCTCCGCCCCAGACCCCGGTCCTCAAACGCCGGACGGGCTGAAAGCCGCGCCTCAAACGCCGGCGAGGCTGGAGGGACCCGCGCGCTTCCAACGCCGGCGAGGCGGGAGGGGCCCGGGCCTCGAACGCCGGGCGGGATGTCTAAGGAGCCTCGGCCGGTACCTCGGGGAGCGCCGCCGTCTGGGCCGGGGGCGACTTCGTCAGGGTCACGGTCACGCCACCCTCATCGCCGGGCGAGAGCCGCTCCGGCAGCAGTTCCAGCACCGCCTGCCGGTACGCCGGGTGCACGGCGTCGTCGTACGGGTCCGGGGTGGCGGGCACCTGCAAGCGGTGCACGGGACCCGTCCCGAGCCGGGCGTACCCGCGGCCCGGCGGCACCAGAACCGTCGGCGTGGTGTGCGGCGGGAGGCCCAGCACATCGGCGATCTGCTGGATCGCGGCGGGCCCGAGCACGATCCGGGCCCGCGTGTGCTGCCAGACGGCGTCGTTCAGCAGTTCCAGGTGGTCGAACTGCTCGGCCACCGCCACCGTGACGTGCGCGGCCCGGCCGTGCCGCAGCGGCACCTGGAGCCGGGCCAGCGGATCGGGGAGTCCTTCGGCGGCCGCGAGGTGCGCCGGCACGCTCGGCTGGTCCAGCAGGATCCACAGGGGGCGCCGGGTGTCCTCGGGCGCGGGGCGGCCCGCCTCCCGGGCCCGGTGGGTGGCCACCAGTCGCCGTTCGGTCTCCTGGGCGGCCCATTCCAGGGTGGCCAGCGCCCCGGCGGGCCCGGACTCCACGGCCAGGACGCCGTCGCGGCCGGAGAGGCAGGCGTACTCGCCGCTGCCTCCGCCGTCGATGATCAGTACGTCGCCGCCGTGCCGCAGGGCCTGCAGGGCGATCGAGCGCAGCAGGGTGGTGGTGCCGCTGCCGGGCTGGCCGACGGCCAGCAGGTGGGGCTCGGTGGAGCGGGGGCCGGTCCGCCAGATCACCGGCGGTACGTCCTTCGGCTCGTCCCCCTCCAGGACGGGCAGGGTGCGCTGCACGCTGCCGGAGTCGGTGAAGCCGAGCACGGTCTCCCCGGGGGAGGTCACGAAGGGCTGGGCGGCGATACCCGTCGGCAGCGCCGCCAGCACACGCAGGTCGAGCTGGTTGCCCTCCTCGTCCCAGTCGAAGAGATACTCCCGTCCGCGCCCGGACTTGGCGTGCAGCAGTGCCTCGATCCGGGCCCGCGAGGTGGCCTCGCCATCGGTGAAGTAGGCCGGGTAGCGGATGTGGAGCCGGGTGACGCGGCCCGCCTCGTCGAACTCGTAGCCGCTGAAGGCCTTGTCCCACTCCCCGCCGTGGGCGAAGAGCGGACTCGGGTCCTCCGGGATGGAGAAGTACGGCACGAGGGCTTCGTAGAGGGAGCCGAGCCGTTCGGTCTCGGCCTCGCTGGGCCCGGTCTTCACCGGATTGCGGTCGCGTCCCTGCCAGGCCGCCGCCGCCATGAGGGTGATCAGGGCGAGGAGCGGGCCGTAGGGGACGAGCGCGACCACGAGGACGCAGGCGGCTCCCAGGAACAGCGCGGGACCACGCTTGTCCTTGGGGGTCTCGGACCATTTGCGCCGCCCGGCCGAGGCCAGGATGCGCAGGCCGCGTCCGATGGTGAGGAGCGGATGGAGGACGTCCGTGGCGCTGTCGGCGGCCGTGCGAGCGAAGTCGCGGCCCCGGGCCAGCGACGCGGTGCCGCTGCTGAGGATGCGGGGAAGTGGGCGCCGGGCCACGGGCGTCTCCTGGAGTTGTGGGTGTGACGTGTGTTTCGGGTGTTGCTGGTGTCGCGGTGCAGTGGCCGGGCTAGAGCTTGATCCCGCCGAGCAGGCTGGCGAGGCTCGCCGTGGACGCCGTGATGCTCGGAGCGATGGCGGAACCGGCGAGGAAGAAGCCGAAGAGGGAGCAGACGAACGCGTGCGTCAGCTTCATCCCGTCCTTCTTGAAGAACAGGAAGGCGATGATGCCTAGCAGGACGACGCCCGAGATGGACAAGACCATGAGAGGTTCTCCTGGTGGGTGGGGACAGTCACCATCAGTTCTCCCAGGCTCACAGGAAGTATCAATGCGACAAAAGGTGCATACGGGTGAATCTGCCGGTTTTTCACTTGACCGGCTCATCCCGGCTGGCGCGTCCGGGACGAAGGGGGTCGAGGGTGATCATTGCCTCGGCCCGGGCCGTACATGTGCAGGTCCGGGCGCTACTCTGACGATTCACCCGTACGGACGCAGTGCCGTGCGCCCCCCTGCCCGCACGGCCTGGGGAAGCTTCATGCCAGCAGCGAGTGAAAGGCGGTACGCACGATGAGCGAGCACACCGAAGGCACCTCCCCCGACGCCCCCGACGAGGACGTCATCGAACTGGCCACCAAGATCTTCGATCTCGCCCGTCAGGGTGAGACCGCGCAGCTCACCGCCTACCTCGAAGCCGGCGTCCCGGCGAACCTCACCAACGACCGCGGCGACACCCTCGTCATGCTCGCCGCCTACCACGGCCACGCCGAGACCGTCGCGGCCCTGCTGGCCCGCGGCGCCGAGGCCGACCGGGCCAACGACCGCGGCCAGACCCCGCTCGCCGGCGCCGTCTTCAAGGGCCAGGAGGCGGTCATCCGCGCGCTGCTCGCCGGCGGGGCCGACCCGAACGCCGGAACCCCCTCCGCCGTGGACACGGCGCGCATGTTCGCCAAGGCCGACCTGCTGGAACTCTTCGGAGCGAAGTAGTCCGCTTTTTGCCGGGCCGTGGCCGGTGTGGATCTCACAGGTTGATCACGGCAGCCGTAAATGTGGTCGCGGCGCACAAACCGGCTGGGTCATCATGGCGTCGGATTCGATTCGCGAGCACGGGGGACGGGCAGGACGGCATGACGCGAAGGGTGTCCCGGCCGGGTCCGGCCGCCATGGTCACGAAGTACCGACGAGAGTGAGAAGGCAATGGTCTACATCGAGCGGAACAAGACGGCGAACGCCCTCACATGCTGTTACGCGGCTCTGTGAATCACGATTCCCGGTTGCGTCCCCAGCTTGATTTGAGGCCATTCCCATGTTCGAACCAGTCATAGCGCCGAGCGGTACCCTGCTCGGGCTCCTCCAGCGCGGCCGCGGCGACGGCACGCTGCACGCACTCGCGGCTCCCAGGGGCGAGGCCCTCGCGGCCCTCAACCAGTGCGTGCTCCGCGATCCGCGACAGGACTGGCAGGTCGAGAACCGCTCGCTGTACTACGCCAGGCTCTACCTGGATCTCGACGGCCCCCTCGCCGAGATCGAGAGCCACCTCTTCAGCGCCGACGACCTCGTCGACGACGAGGACCACAGGACCGGCCTCGCCCTGTCCGTGCTGGGGCACCTTGCCTCGTACGGCCGTGACGACGCGCTCATGCTGCTGCGCCGCTACGCCGCCTCCGGGGCGAACTGGGCCTGGGCCCTCGACGAGCTCGCCCTGCGCGACGACGACGAGGGACTGCGCTCCCTCGGGGCTTCCGTCCTCGCCCGCTTCCCCGCCACGGCGGAGGGTGAGGCGCGGCTGGCCGCCGCCGTCCGCGACGCCTACGAGCCCAGGCCGTGGTGCCTGTGGGAGGCGTCGCCGTCGTACGGGGCCCGCTTGCGCGCCGCCCGTCAGCAGGGCTCCTTCGACCGCTGGCAGCGCCAGATGACCCCGAGAGGCCCCCGGCCGGGCTGGGGCGTCCAGGCGGTCTTCGAATGGGCCGCCGACGGCCTGCGCCGCGGCACACCGCTGCACGTGCCCGCGGCCCGCTGCCTGGCCGCCGTGGCCCAGCCCGAGGACCGGCCCGCCGTCTTCGCGGCCGCCGCCGGCCACCAAGGCGAGGCCGCCCGCGCCACCGCCCTGCACCACCTGGTCCTCGCCGAGCCGGAGAACCCGGCCGTACTGGACCTCATCGAAGCCGCCGCGGACGAGCCGGCCGTGGCCGCCTACGAGCGCATGTGCGGCCCCGAGGCCGTCGAACGGGCCCGGCGCTGGGTCCACCGCCCCGACGCCCTCGGAGCAGCCGCAGCGGCCGTCCTGGCCGCCCGGGGCGAAGCCGAGGACGCCGGACTCGTCCTGGGGGCGCTCCGCTCCACCGTCCGGGGCTCGGGCCCCGACACCCAGAGGCTCTTCGCCCTGGTGGACGGCGCCGGCCGGCTCGCGATCGGCTGCGCGGCCCCCGTGCTGCGCCACATCTACCGCGAGACCGCCTCCTCGCACCTGCGCGGCCGCGCCGCCCAGGCCCTGGCCAGCACGGACCCCACCTTCGCGGCGGGCTTCGCCGTCGAATGCCTGTGGGACTGCGAGGAGACCACCCGCGAGGTGGCCGCCCGTTACGCCGCGACCGCCGACGTGCGCGTCGCGCCCCGCCTGCGGCGCCTGGCGGCGGACCCGGCGGAGGAGGAGGACGTCCAGTCCGCCGTGCGGGACCGGATCGCTCCGGAATCCGCCGTGTAGGGCCACCGCCCCCGTGCCGCCCGTGAGCACAGCGCGCCCCCGGTCCGAGACGGACCGGGGGCGCGCTGTCGTGTACCGGGCTACGGCTTGCGCGGAGCGCTCGGCGAGGGGCTCGGCTGCCCGGTCCCGCCCGAGCGGCCCTCCTCCGACCCCCGCAGCTCGTCCTCGAGCACCGCCTCTTCCTCGGGGCTCCTGGTCCGCCGGGGCGCCTTGGCGGGATCCGCGTAGACCGGGACGCAGGACGGCAGCTTCGAGGATTCGACGGCGGCGAGGCCGATCGGGTGCGTGTCCGAGGCGTCCATCGGCGTGCTCAGCGCCAGCGTGTGGCCGGGCGGCACCGTTTCCGGAGTGATCATCCTCTGCGCGCTGGAGTCCCTGGCTCCGGCGAACTCGCGGCCGCCCTCCCCGGGCGTGAGTCCCTGCGGGCACGCGACGGTCGAAGGACACTGCTCAGACGGCCTGCGCGGCCCGACCGCCACCGTGATCCCCAGCTCCCACAGCTCGCGGACCGTTCCGTCCACTCCGTACGGGTGGAAGACGTGCACCGAGATCGTGCCGTCGTCGTTGCGGGACACGGCGTAGGCGGGCGACGTGCCGCCGTCTTCGCCGAGCACCGGCAGCGCCACCATCCCCGCCACCGCACCGAGCGCGGTGGCTTGCGCACCAGGTTCCTCCCCTGTGTGCGGGGCCCCCGCGGCCCCGTTCACCCGTACTTGGCACCCGGCGCCCGGAACGCTTCATCGGCTCCGGACGAACCGCACCGCGACCCCCGGCCGGGCCTGCGCCGCCGCGTCCAGGGCCGGGCCCGGCGGGACCACGCCCACCACCGGGTAGCCGCCCGTCACCGGATGGTCGGCCAGGAACACCACCGGCAGACCGTTCGGCGGGACCTGCACCGCCCCCAGAACCATCCCCTCGCTCGGCAGCTCGCCGGCCCGCGCCCGGACCAGGGGGGAACCGGCCTCCGTGCGCAGCCCGATCCGGTTGGACATCGCCGACACCCGGAACACCGCCCGCCACAGCCCGGCGACCGAGGCGTCGGTGAACCAGTCGGCCCGGGGCCCCAGCCGGAGCGGGAGCAGGAGCTCAGCAGGGGCCCCGGGCAGCCCGCAGGCGTCCGCGCCGGCCGCCGGGAACGGGCCCGCCGAGCCCACCGGCAGCACGGTCCCCGCCGTCAGCACGGGCGGGCCCAGACCCGACAGCAGGTCCGTCGAGCGACTGCCCAGGACCGGCGCGACGGCCAGCCCGCCCCGCACCGCGACGTAGCTGCGCAGCCCGGACTCCGCCCGGCCCACCTCCAGCTCCGCCCCCGCCGACAGCCGCACCGGCGCCCCCCAGGCCACCGGGCGCCCGGAGACCCGTACGGAACACGGAGCGCCCGTGACCGCCACCGTCGTCGCGGCGAGGGCCCGCAGGGCGACCCCGTCCAGGGTGGTCTCCAGCGCGGCCGCGTCCGGCGGGTTGCCGAGCAGCCGGTTGGCCAGCGCGTGCGCCGCCGTGTCCAGCGCCCCGGAGCGGGGTACGCCCAAGTGCGCGTACCCGGGGCGGCCCCGGTCCTGGACCGTGGTCAGCGCACCCGGCCGGATCACCAGCAGCCCGCTCATCCGGCCGCCTCCGCGAACCGCACCCGTACCCCCGGCGCGAAGAGGGCCGCCGGCTCCCGCTCCGGGTCCCAGAGCACCGCCTCCGTGGAGCCGATCAGCTGCCAGCCGCCGGGGGAGGAGCGCGGGTACACCCCCGCGTACTCGCCGGCCAGCGCCAGCGAGCCCGCGGGGACGGACGGTCGGGGCGTGTCCCTGCGGGGCAGGTGGAACCGTTCCGGCAGACCCGTCAGATAGCCGAAGCCCGGGGCGAAGCCGCAGAAGGCCACCCGGAACTCGGCGGCGCCGACGATGCCCGACACCTCCCCGGGCGCGACCCCCCACAGCCGCGCCACCTCCGCCAGGTCCGGCCCGTCGTACCGCACCTCCACGGTGACCAGCGGGCCCTGCGAGGGCGCGAGCGGCGGCACCTCCCACCGCGCGATCCGGGCGCCGAGCGCGGCCGGATCCCGTACGCCGTCCAGCAGCACGGTCCGCGCCGCGGGCACCAGATCCCGTACGGGGCCCAGCTCGCCCGCGTCCCTGCGGCGCAGCAACTCGGCGTGGAGCGCGGCGACCTCCGCCGCCGAATCCAGCTCGATCAGCAGGGCCCCGGCGCCCACCACCAGGCTCCTCACGCGAAGGCCTCCACCCGCACCCCGGCCGCGCCGAGCGCCTCCCGGACCCGGCGGGCCAGCCCGGAGGCCCCCGGGGTGTCCCCGTGCAGGCACAGCGAGCGCGCGGCCACGGGCACCGAGGAGCCGTCGGCGGCACGCACCGACCCCTCGGCCGCCATCCGCACGGCCCGCTCCACCACCGCGTCCGGATCGTGGAGCACCGCTCCCGGCTCGCCGCGCGGCACCAGCGTCCCGGCGGGCGTGTACGCGCGGTCGGCGAAGGCCTCGGCCACGGGCGCCAGCCCGGCCTCCGCCGCGGCGTCCAGCAGCAGCGACCCGGGCAGCCCCAGCACGGGCAGACCTCCGGTGGCCCCGGCCCCGGCCACGAGCCGGACCCCGGCGACCACGGCGGCCGCCTGGTCGGCGTCGTGCACGGTGCGGTTGTAGAGCGCACCGTGCGGTTTCACGTACGACACCCGGGAACCGGCCGCCCGGGCGAACACCTCCAGCGCCCCGATCTGGTAGGCCACCTCGTCGGCGAGCTCGCCGGGCGGCACGTCCATGGAGCGCCTGCCGAAGCCCGCCAGGTCGCGGTAGGAGACCTGGGCGCCGATCCGTACGCCCCGGGCCGCGGCCAGCTCGCAGACCCGGCGCATGATGGACGGGTCCCCGGCGTGGAAGCCGCAGGCGACGTTGGCGCTCGTCACGACGGACAGCAGGGCCTCGTCGTCGGTGAGCGTCCAGCGCCCGAAACCCTCGCCGAGATCGGCGTTGAGGTCGATCACGGCAGCGGATGCGATCATGGAAGCCATGCGCCGAGGGTAGAGCAGGCCGCGCGGCGGGCGGACCCGGACGATCCGAACGGGCAGAACGATCAGAACGATCCGGCCGAACCCCCGCGTTTGGGATGTTGTCAGGGTCAGCGCCTAGTCTTTGTCCGTGACTCTCCCAGCCCCGGCGAAGACCCTTCCGTCCCCGGCGCCGGGCCCGGCCGCCGACGAGGGCCTGGCCCGGCGGCTGCGCGCCCTCGCCTGCACCGCCCCCCTCCACGACCTCGACGTGCGCAAGGCCAATCTGGCCGGCGAGTACGGGGTCTACGCCATGGCCGAGGTGGCGCTCTCCGCGATCGACCTGGTCACGCTGAACATGGACTTCGACACGGGCGCCGACCACGAGCAGATAGTGGCCCGCCTGCTGCCGCGCGTCGCCGCCCAGGCCCCGGCCCGCCCGGCGGCCGAGCACGAGCGGGTGGCCCGCTGGGTGCTGGAGAACCTGATCAACGTCGGCAGCGTCGACCGGGGCTTCCGCGCGATCTACGGAACCTTCGGCGCGGACGGCGTCTACGTGCGCCGCGACTACGACTTCAAGCTGATCGAAGAAGTCCCCGGCCACGGCGGCGCGGTCTACCTGCGCACGACCGACGAGGCGGTCAACGTACTCGTCGGCGCCCTCGACACCGATGTCACCAGCGCGCAGATCGCCGCCGAGGTGAAGCTGGAGGTGCTGATCAGCCGGGGCCGGCTCGCCGACGCCCAACTCGCCGCCGAGCAGGCCCGCTACCGCACCGTGCAGTACGCCGAGACCCTGCGCCGCACCCTGGACGCCACGCGGCGCAACGTCCGGGCGGTGGACTGGCTCCAGTCCGTGCCCGACATGATCGAGGAGGCCCTCGACCACGTCGCCGACCGCTACCGCCACGAGAACGCGATCCTGACCAACATCCGCAAGGCGCGCGACGAGGCGGAGGAACCCGACAACAAGCGGCGCGCCGCCGAACTCGTCGACATCGTCAAGGACTGCATCCGCCGCCACACCCAACTCCAGTCCCGGCTGCTGGACGCCGGCCCGCTCTTCCGCGCCGAGCAGGACCGCCAGGCCTTCGCCGCGCCCGCCCCGCGCTCCGGCATCGACCTGTACGGGCAGCTCGTCGCCCCGATCCTGCCGCTGCCGGTGGCCGGGGCACGCCGGGTCACCGACGCCTTCTTCGCCTCGGGGGCCGGCCTGCGCACCCCCGTGTCGGTACGGGTCGCCGACCTCGTCGAGATCCTGCTGACCCCGCCGGTCGAGCGGGAGCACCTGGGCGTGGAGATGCCCGAGCCCGACCTGATCGCCACCCCGGACGACAGCCGCTTCAGCGAGGAGCAGCTCGCCGCGGCGACGCGGCTCCTGGACCTCCCGCACGACGCGCCGCGCCGGCTGTCCGGCCTGCTGGCGGAGGCCCGCCGCAGCGACCCGGACCTGCCGTACCTGGTGGCGCTGCTGGCCGTCCACGCGGCGAGCCCGGCCGTCGGCACGGCCTACCGCCAGGGCGAGGAGCGGCTGCTCTTCGCCGTCGACGACGGCACCCAGCTCGACGACCCGGAATTCGGCGGCGCCGACCTCATCGTGGGCACGGCCCTGCTGGACGCCGCCGGCATGGCCGCCGACCGCACGGAGGCGGCGTGACCCCGGCCTCCCGGCGGGCACCGGAAACGAACGCCCCGCACCCCACGGCCGCCGGGGGCGCCCTGGCCGCCACTGTTGGCGACCCGGCCGCAGCCCTGCTCGGCCTTGAACCCGGGGCCGCGCCGGGGGCCGTGCCCGGGCTTGCGCCCCGAGCCCCCCTCGCGCTCCGAGCCGAGCTGCCCGGCCGCCCGCGTGCCGCGCACGCACCGTACCGCCAGGCCCTTGCGGCTGCCGCCGCACAGGGGCCGGCCCGGCCGGGGGCGCGGGGGCTCGCCCCCGCTCTCTGGAAGGGGCGGGGTGGGGGACAGGATCCGCCTGCCGCCGCGCGCCCCGTCGGCCCGCACGCGCGGACCCGTACGGCACCGTTCACCGGCCCGGAGCCCGAACGGCGGCCCGCCGCACCCGCCATGACCCGCACCACCATCACCACCCGCACCACCCGTACCGCCGAGGAGACGTACCAGTGAGCGACCACCACGCCGAGCCCACCGCGTGGAGCGAGCGTCACACCGCGTGGAGCGAGCCCGACGCGCCGTCGGCTCCCGTCGCGCCCACGCCCGCCCCGGCGGGGGCCGTCACCCCGGCCGACGCCGCCGACGCGGCCCGCCTCGTCGCCTTCGGGCTGCAGCCCAAGCTGCTGCCCGCCCGCGACGCCGAATACGCCGAACTGCTGCGCCGCTACCGCGAGGACACCGCCTTCGGCCGCCTCGCCGACGCCGTCGCCACCGGCCTGGGCCTCGTCGTCCTGGAGGTGTCCACCCGCGCCGGCATGGCGGTCGCCGCGGGCGAGGACTCCGTCTTCGCCGTCCGCATGGGCGACTACGCCCGCCGCACCGCCGCCGACTCCGCCGACCGCTTCCTGCACGGCCTAGCCCACCTCGCCGTCGCAGCCCTCGCCTTCCCGCGCCCCGAGGACCTCGCCGACGACGCCTACATCGGCCGCATCACCGTCAACGGGGTAGACTCCTTCGTCCGGCAGACCTGCCGACGCCTCGAGGAGCGCGCCGAGGAACTCGGCGAGAACACCGACCCGGCCTCCGACGCCCCCGGCCTGGAGGCCGCCTGGCGCGTCTACGCCCGCCGCAGCGCGACCGGCGCCACCAAGGACGCCCGCCGCCTCGCCGGCTCCACCACCGGCATCGTCGGCAAGGCCGCGGCCTTCCTCACCGACTCCGGCTTCCTCCAGCGCACCGGCGACGAGGCCGGCGGCACCTACCGCACCACCCCCCGCTACCAGCTCCAGGTCCGCGACATGGCGGGCAGCGCGGCCATGGCCGAGCTCCTGGAACTCGGCGTGGTCCCCGTCGGCGACGGCTCCGCCACCCTCCTGCCGCCGCCCGAGGGCGACGACCTGGACCTGGCGGCCGACGCCGGCCTGCCGTTCCACGCCTGAGCCACCCGCCCCTTACGTACTGAGACCCACCAAGAAACAACGAGAGTCCGCCGCCATGTACGAGCTGTCCCGGATCCGCCTCTACTCCATCGGGCCCGCCGGCGCACGCTACGCCGACACCGTGCTCGACCTGCGCGGAGTCGGCGAGCCGGTGCCCCACCCGGCGCCGATGCAGGCGGAGTTCTTCGAGGACGAGCCCACCGGCCCGCCGCGCCGCCCCGCGCCCGCCGGCGTGCTGTTTTTGGAGAACGGCGGCGGCAAGTCGGTCCTGCTCAAGCTGATCTTCTCGGTGATGCTCCCCGGCCACCGCAACACCCTCGGCGGCGCCAGCTCCGGCGTACTGCGCAAGTTCCTCCTCGCCGACGACTGCGGCCACGTCGCCCTGGAGTGGCAGCACACCCAGACCGGCGAATGCGTGGTCGTCGGCAAGGTCAGCGAATGGCGCGGCCGCCAGGTCTCCAACGACCCCCGCAAGTTCGCCGAGGCCTGGTACTCCTTCCGCCCCGGCCCCGGCCTCAGCCTCGACAACCTGCCCGTCGCCGAGGCCACCGCCGTACGCCCGCCCGTCGAAGGCGCCTCCGGCGCCCAGGGGCGGCGCCGCACCATGAAGGGCTTCCGCGACGCCCTCACCGAGGCCGGCAAGGCGTACCCGCACCTGGAGGTCTCCTGGGAGGAGATCCACGACCGCTGGAACGAGCACCTCACCGAGCTCGGCCTCGACCCCGAACTCTTCCGCTACCAGCGCGAGATGAACGCCGACGAGGGCGAGGCCGCCGGCCTCTTCGCGGTCAAGAAGGACTCCGACTTCACCGACCTGCTGCTGCGGGCCGTCACCGACACCCGTGACACCGACGGCCTCGCCGACCTCGTCCACGGCTTCGGCAACAAGCTGGGCCGCCGCGCCGAACTGATGGCGGAACGGGACTTCACCGCGGGCTCGGTGGACCTCCTCACCCGCATCGTCGAGGCCGCCGAGACCCGCACCCGGCTGCGCGACGTCCACGCCGGTGCCGAACGCC
Organism: Streptomyces sp. NPDC096339; assembly: GCF_044762985.1. Lineage (NCBI taxonomy): Bacteria > Bacillati > Actinomycetota > Actinomycetes > Kitasatosporales > Streptomycetaceae > Streptomyces > Streptomyces sp. NPDC096339. The sequence goes on from NZ_JBIWFI010000003.1 coordinate 332,977, forward strand.
GTACGCGCACCCTCGCGCGGCGGCTCTCCGCCCGCGCCGCCGAGGAACGCGGCCGGGCCGCCGAACTCGCCCAGCGGGTCACCGGCGCCGCCCACGAGGTCACCGCCGCCGAGTCCGCCCGCGCCCGCAGCGCCGCGGTCTCCGCCGAACTCGCCTACCGGCACGCCTCGCTGGCCCTCACCGTCGCCGACAAGGCCGCCACCGCCCAGCGCCGCGAACTCCTCGAAGCCCGTACGCTGCACTCCGCGTGGCAGGCCGCCGAGAGCGTGCTGCGCCACCGTGCCGCCGCCGACCGCTCCGCCCGGGTCGCCGCCGCGATCCTGGAGGCCGAGCGGGACGCGGCCCCCGCGCTGGCCGCCCGCGCGACCGCCGCCGCCGAGCTGGTACGGGCCCTGCACACCGCCGCCGAACAGGGCGAGCAGGCCGCGAACGAGGAAGAGGAGCGTTCCGCCGAGCTCCAGGCCGTAGGCGAGGCCGCCCACCGCGACGCCACCGCCGCCGCCACCGCCGCGCAGCGCGCCCGCAGCGAGGCCGAGCACCTCCGCTCGCGGCTCCGCGAGGTCGAGCAGGAGACCGCCGAGGCCGTCCGCGCCGGCTGGCTCGACGACTCCGCCCCCGACGCCGACCCGGCCCGCGCCGCCCTCGCCGCGGCCGACGCCGAGAAGACCGCCGTGGCCGCCTGGGACGAGTCCCGCGAGGCCGCCCGCGCCGCCGGCGAAGCCGCCCGGGAGGCCGCCGCCGCGGAATCCCGTGCCGAACTCACCGCCGCCCGCGCGGCGGACGCCGCCGACGCGGCCGAGGCCGCCCACACCGCCGAGCAGCGCACCGCGGCCTCCCTCGCCGAATCCCCCCGCCTGGCGGCCCTCCTGGGCCTCCCGTCGGTACCGGACGCTCCCGGCGAGGCCGCCCACGACTCCACCGGCCCGCAGGCCGCCGCGCCGGGCTCGCCCGGCGCCGCAGGCCCGAACGGCACCGCCGCGGACGCGGCCCAGCCCGACCCCGCCACCGCCGGACGGCTGTCGGCCGAAGACCTCGACCGGAACGCGGCCGACCTCCACCGCCTGCTGACCGACGGAGTCGCCTCGGCCGAACGCCACCTGTTCGAGCTGCGCACCGCGGCCGCCGACGACGCCCGCATCCTCGGCGCCCTCGGCGACGGAGGCCTGCTGCCGCCCGGCCCCGACGTCCTCGCCACCGTCGAGTACCTCGGCGAGCACGGCATCCCCGCGCTCCCCGGCTGGCGCTACCTCGCCCAGTCCGTGGACCCGGCCGACCACGCCGCCGTCCTCGCGGCCCGTCCCGAACTCGTCGACGGCGTCGTCATCACCGACCCCGACACCCACAGCCGCGCCCGCGAGGTCCTCTCCGCCGCCGCCCTGCTGCCCCGCTCCACCGTCGCGGTCGGCACCGCCGCCGCACTGCTGGCCCCCGTGCCCCCCGCCGGGGACTCCGACGCGGCTGTCTTCCTCGTACCGCCGAACCCGGCCATGCACGACGAACACGCCGCCGACGAGGAGCGCCAGGCGCTGCGCACCCGCGCCACCGCCCGCGACACCGAGATCCGCGACCTGGCCGCCCGCCTCGGCGGGGACCGCGAGCTCGCCGCCCGCCTCGCATCCTGGCGGGGCGGCTGCCCGCCCGGCCGGCTCGCCGAGCTGGCGCAGCAGGCCGAGGCCGCCCGGGCGTTCGCGGAGGAGGCCGACGCCGAGCTCGCGGAGGCCCGTACCGTACGCGCCGAGGCCGACGAGGCCGCCGCCGACGCCGCCCGCGTCCGCGACGAGCGCCAGGACACCGCCCAGCGCGCCCGCCGCGCCGCCGACGCCCTCGCGGGCCTCGCGTTCCGCCTGCGCGAGCGCGCCGGCTGGCAGGCCCGGCTCCGTGAACTCGCCGACGAATCCGCCGAGTCCGAAGCCCGCGCCGAGGTCTGCCTGGACCGCGCCCGCGCCGCTGACGAGGACCGCCGCGCCGCCCAGCGCGCCGCCGACGACGCCCGCCGCACCGCCCGCGCCCTGCGCGCGGAACGCGCCGAGATCGCAGGCGCCCCCGACCCCCTCCCCGAGGACGACGGCAGTCGCAAGGCCCCCCTCCCCGACCTCCGCGAGGCCTACCGCGCCGCCTCGCAGCTCTACGAGAAGGTGGGCGTCGGCGCCGACCTGCGCGCCGAACAGGCCCGCGCCGAGAGCGACGAGAGCGCCGCCCTCGCCGAGCTCGACCGCCTCACCAACAAGGTCCGCACCCGCGCCGCCCAGCTCCTCGAAGGCACCGACGGCGCCGACGGCCCCTCCCGGCAGGCAGCGGCGGCCCGCGCCGAGGCCCTCGTACAGATGCTGGAGTCCCGGGCGTCCGCCGCCAGCGAGCAGCTGGGTCGACTGCGCGGCGAGGCCGAACGGCACGCCCCGGCCGACGGCGAGGCGCACACCGACCTCCCGGACGAACTCGTCCCCGAGGACGTCGAACAGGCGCAGGCCCTGCTGCGTACCGCCACCGCTCAGCACGCCGCCCACAGCGCGGCCGTGGAGGCCGCCCGGGCCGCCCACGCGGACCTGCTGCGCGCCCACCGCACCGCCGAGGACGGCGCCGGAGGCTTCGACGAGACCGCCGCCCTCCTGCGGGACCTGCTGCGCGACCACGCCCACCAGGAGGACGAGCAGGAACCCGCCCCGCACCCCGGCACCCTGGAGGAGGCCCGCCAGTCGGCCGCCGAAGCCCGCCGCTCCCTGCGAGGCTGCGCGGCCGACCTCTCGGCCGCCGAGGCCGCGGTGCGCGAGGCGAGCGACATCCTGGTCCGGCACGCCAACGCCACCCGCTACGAGCAGGTACGCACTCCCGCGCGCCAGCAGATCCGCGAACTGCCCGCCTCCGCGCTGCCCGAGCACGCGGCGGCCTGGGCCGCGGCGTTCGCGCCCCGGCTCCGCGTCCTGACGGACGAGCTGGCGCAGCTGGAACGCAACCGCGACAGCATCGTCGACCGCCTGCGCGGGCTCGTCGAATCCGCCCTGGCCACCCTCCGCTCCGCCCAGCGCCTGTCCCAGCTTCCCGAGGGCCTCGGGGAATGGTCAGGCCAGGAGTTCCTGCGGATCCGCTTCGAGGAGCCCGACCAGGCCACGCTCACCGAGCGGCTCGGCGAGGTGATCGACGAGGCGACCCGCTCGGCGCTGAAGAAGAACAGCACCGCCTCCTTCGGCGAAGGCCGCCGTGACGGGATGTCCCTGCTGCTGCGGGGTGTCCAGGCGGCCCTGGAACCCAAGGGCATCTCCGTGGAGATCCTCAAGCCGGACGCGGTCCTGCGGGCCGAACGCGTCCCCGTCGGCCAGATGGGCGACGTCTTCTCCGGCGGGCAGCTGCTCACCGCGGCGATCGCGCTCTACTGCACCATGGCGGCGCTGCGCAGCAACGACCGTGGCCGTGACAAGCACCGCCACGCGGGCACGCTGTTCCTCGACAACCCGATCGGCCGCGCCAACGCCACGTACCTGCTGGAGCTCCAGCGGGCGGTCTCCGACGCCCTCGGCGTCCAGCTCCTCTACACCACGGGCCTGTTCGACACCACGGCCCTGGCGGAGTTCCCGCTGGTGATCCGGCTGCGCAACGACGCGGACCTGCGGGCGGGCCTGAAGTACATCAGCGTGGAGGAACACCTCCGCCCGGGCCTGCCCCAGCAGTCCCCGGAGTCGGAGCCCATCCACGGCGAGATCACGGCCACCCGGATGTTCCGCCGCACGCCTTCCTGACGCGCCGGACTCCGTCCGGCGGCCAGGCGGGCGGAAATCCAGCCCCTCCGGCGTTTGAGGAGCGGGGTCCGGGGCGGAGCCCCGGGGAACGGAGGAAGGGCGGGGCGGGGAGAAGGCCCGCGCAGCGGCACCCGCACCCGCCGCACCCGCACCCACCGCACCCGCACCCACCGCACCCGCACCCACCGCACCCGCACCCGTCCGGCGCACCCGCACCCGCCCCGGCGCCCGCCAATCGGCCCGCGCAGCGGCGGAGCACGCCCGAGCCCGCGGCGGCGACCCCGGCCAGGAGGAGGCCCTACCGCCGGGCGGGCGACGCCAGCGGCCCGCCCTCGCGGGGTATTCGGCCCCGCCCACCCGGCTCGGCCGCGCCGCCGCCCCGCCGGGTGCGGACCGTGCTGCTCGGTACCGAGAGGACCCCGTGGCGCTGTATCCACGCCTGCCGGGTGATCCATACGTCCAGCACGCCCCACGTGGCCACGATCGTCCCGGCGACCGCGCAGAGCGCCATGGGGAGGGCCGGCCAGGAGCCGGCCAGCGTGAGGTAGAAGGCGATCGTGGCCAGGGTCAGCGTCACCGCCACGATCAGCACCGCCCGCACCGCAGACGCCCGCACCGGGTCGGGCATCCGGCGCCGCCGGGCGGGCTCTTCCACCCACAACCCGCGCCGCACCACATCGGCCCCGGCCCCGGTCCCGCCCGCCCCCGCGCCGTCGCCCTCGTATCCGTTCACGGTCCGCTCACTCCCCACCCCGCGGCAGGCGTCGTCCGTCGTCCACACCGCCATGCCTACCCACCCCACGTACCCCACCTACCCAGACAGACGTCCGGCGCGGTCCGGAGATTCCCGAATCCCGGACGCATCCACCCGCCCCGAAGATCGCGGAACGAATAATTCCAGCCATCCATCATGTCGCGGGAACCGAGGCCCCACCAGGTGTCATCTGCCACAAATCGGGCCGCACTTGACCGGAAGTATCGGACAACTCGTGATCTTCGTCCAGGCGTCCGGCCGAAAACGTCCGGACACGCCTTCGAAGCACCGCTTCGTCAGTAGTAGGCTCACGCCGTTTAAATGACGGAACACCGACCCCGACCAACGGGGTTGAGCTGGGGAGGCTGGGGAGGCCATGCGCTTTCGCGGGAAATCCATCCGCCGGAAGATCGTGGCGTTGCTGCTGGTACCGCTCGTCTCCCTGACTGCCCTCTGGGGCTTCGCCACGGTCATCACCGGCCGTGAAGCCGTCCAACTCCTTGACGTGGCCTACGTCATCGACAAGGTCGGCTACCCCGTCGAGGACGTCGCCCGAGTCATCCAGAAGGAACGCCGACAGACCCTCGTGCTGCTCGGTGACCCCCGGGCCGCCGGGGCGATAGCCGAGCTCACCACGAGCCGCACCGTCACCGACGCGGCCGTCGAGCGCATCAGCGCCAGCGCCCGTGACCCCAAGGTCATGGACGAGTTGAGTCCGCAGAGCGCCCGGCAGCTGCACAGCATCGTCGAGGCCTTCCACAGCATCGGCTCCATGCGCCGTTCCGTGGACCAGAATTCGGTGGACCCCACGCAGGCACTCGAGCTCTACAACCGGCTCATCGACCCCTGCTACGACTTCCTGATGAACCTTCACGGTCTCGACAACGTGGAGGTCGACAAGGAGGGCCGCGCGCTCGTCGGCATCAGCCGCGCCCGCGAGCTGCTCTCCCGCGAGGACGCCGTCATGGCCTCCGCCCTCATCGCCCGCAACGTCGAAGCCACCAGCATCCGCCAGGTCTCCGACCTCGCCGCGAACCGCAAGCTGCTCTACGAGTTCAACCTCGTGACGCTGCCCGCCGAAGACCGGGAGCGGTTCGAGCGGTTCTGGTCGGGCTCCGACACCAAGGCCCTGCGCGACGCCGAGGAGCGCTTCATCACCTCCGGCGTCGGCAAGAACCCGCGCAGCGCCACCCCCGCCCAGTGGGACGAGTTCGCGGTCAAGGCCCTCGCCGACCTCGCGGCCATGGACACCGAGGCCGGTGAGCGCTACCAGCAGCGCATCAAGCCCGTCGCCATGGACGTCATGATCCAGGCGGCCGTCGCCGGTGTACTCGGCTTCATCGCGCTGATCGTGTCGCTGATCCTCTCCGTCCGCATCGGCCGCGACCTCATCCGCGACCTGTCCCGCCTGCGCAAGGAGGCCCACGAGGCCTCCGGCGTCCGGCTGCCGAGCGTCATGCGCCGCCTCGCCGCCGGCGAGCACGTGGACGTGGAGACCGAGTCGCCCCACCTGGAGTACGAGAAGGACGAGGTCGGCCAGGTCGGTCAGGCCCTCAACAGCCTCCAGCGCGCCGCCGTCGAGGCCGCCGTCAAGCAAGCGGAGCTGCGTCGCGGGGTCTCCGAGGTATTCGTCAACCTGGCGCGCCGCAACCAGGTGCTGCTGCACCGTCAGCTGACGCTCCTCGACACCATGGAGCGCCGCACCGAGGACTCCGAGGAGCTCGCCGACCTCTTCCGCCTCGACCACATGACCACCCGCATGCGCCGCCACGCCGAAGGCCTGGTGATCCTCTCCGGCGCCGCGCCCTCCCGCCAGTGGCGCAAGCCCGTCCAGCTGATGGACGTCGTACGGGCCGCCGTCGCCGAGGTCGAGGACTACGAGCGCATCGAGGTCCGTCGCCTCAGCCGCCTGGGCATCGTCGGCCCGGCCGTCGCCGACGTCACCCACCTCATCGCCGAACTCCTGGAGAACGCCACCGTGTTCTCGCCGCCGCACACCGCGGTCCAGGTACTCGGCGAACGCGTGGCCAACGGCTTCACCCTGGAGATCCACGACCGCGGCCTCGGCATGACCCCGGAGGCCCTGCTCGACGCGAACCTCCGGCTCGCCGAGACCCCCGAGTTCGAGCTCTCCGACACCGACCGCCTCGGCCTCTTCGTCGTCAGCCGCCTCGCGCAGCGCCACAGCGTCAAGGTCGTCCTCCAGCCCAGCCCGTACGGAGGCACCACCGCCGTGGTCTTCCTCCCGTCGGCCCTGCTGACCGAGGCCCCCGAGACCAACGGCACCGGCGTGCGCCTGGACGGTTCGCGCAAGGCCGCCTCCGAGCGCCCCGGCCCCGCCGCGGTCGACCGCGGGAAGACCGGCGGCCGCCAACTGGCCACCGCCGAACTGCGCGGACCGGTCGAGCTGGAGGCTCCCCTCGACCTCAACGGGGCCGACGCCCTCGACGGAGTCCTGGACGAGACCATCGCCACCGGCATAGCCGGCCTCACCGGAGTCGGCGGTCGCCCCGCGATGGCCACCCTCGACGACGAGACCCCGCCGGGCGGCACCCCCCGCAGCGCCCTCCTGGGCCTGCGCCCCGCCGACCGGCCGCACGCCGAGCGGAACGGAACCCGCCAGGGCGCCGGCCGCGACCGCGAGCCGCTCGCCCCCACCGGTCCGGTCCGGCTGGAGACCCAGCGTGCCGAAGCCGGCCCGCGCCCCGACGGCCGCCGCTCCCCGGGCGCCGTGCCGCTGCCGCGCCGCCGCCCGGCCCCGACCCTGGTCGCCGAGCACGGCCGCCGGGTGGAGCCCCGCGCCGTGTCCGGGACCGCCCAGCCCGCACAGGGAGCCGCACCCGCCACCGACGACACCCTCGTCACCGGGGGTCTGCCCCGCCGCGTCCGCCAGGCCAGCCTGGCACCGCAGCTCAAGAACACCCAGGCACGCAAGTCCGCCGACACCGCCGCCGAACCGGTTGACCACCGCGACGCGGACGACGTACGTACGCGCATGTCCGCACTCCAGCGAGGCTGGACGGCGGGCCGCAACCAGCACGCACAGCAGCAGTCCGAGACCGAGGCCGGCACCCCCGCCGCCACAGGTCCCGCGAACGAGAACGAAGGGGACGGTCGATGACCGCACCGCAGACCGGCAACGACACCAGGGGCCGCGGCTCCGGCCCGCTCAACTGGCTTCTCGACGAGCTCGTCGACCGAGTCGGCTCCATCCGCAAGGCCGTGGTCCTCTCCGGCGACGGCCTGCCCACCGGCAGCTCCAACGACCTGACCCGCGAGGACAGCGAGCACCTGGCGGCCGTGGCCTCCGGCTTCCACAGCCTCGCCAAGGGCGTCGGCCGCCACTTCGACTCGGGCAAGGTCCGCCAGACGGTGGTCGAGCTCGACGAGGCCTTCCTCTTCGTGATGGCCGCCGGCGACGGCAGCTGTCTCGCGGTCCTCGCCGACGCCGACTCCGACGTCGGGCAGGTCGCCTACGAGATGACGCTCATGGTCAAGCGAGTCGGCGACCACCTGGCGACCGCCCCGCGCACCGGGCTGCCCGCCGGAGGGTGAGTCGGACCGCATGAGCGAACCAGGCCACGACAGCCGGCACCATCCCGACGACAGCACGCTCGGCAACGGCAACGGCGACCCCACGGTCGACTGGACCGATGCACCCACCCCCGAGCACGACCACTGGTTCGACGACGACGCGGGCCCGGTCGTGCGCCCGTACGCGATGACCCGCGGCCGGACCAGCCACGCCGGCCAGCACCGACTGGACCTGATCGCGCTCGTCGTCGCCGAACCGGCGGCCGACGATCCGGTCTGGGACCTGACCCTGTCGCCGGAACACGCGCACATCCTCGGAATGTGCCGTGACCGGCCGCAGTCGGTCGCCGAACTCGCGGCCGACGTCGACCTCGCGGTCGGTGTCGTACGCGTCCTCATCGGCGACCTGGTCGCCGACGAACTGGTCCACGTGACCAGGCCGGTACCCCCGGCCGAACTGCCCGATGAATCCATTTTGCGTGAGGTGATCGATGGCCTTCGGGCGCTCTAGCCGCACCGGTGCCATGCATGCCGTGTCACCGGTCGAGCCGCTGACCCTGAAGATCCTGGTCGCGGGCGGTTTCGGGGTGGGCAAGACCACCCTGGTCAGTGCGGTAAGCGAGATCAGACCCCTGCGGACCGAGGAACGGCTCTCCGAGCCGGGCGTCGGTGTCGACGACACAGGGGGAGTGGAGGGCAAGAACACCACGACCGTGGCGATGGACTTCGGGCGCATCACGCTCCGCGAGGACCTCGTCCTGTACCTGTTCGGCACTCCCGGCCAGGACCGTTTCTGGTTCCTCTGGGACGAGCTCGCCCAGGGCTCGCTCGGCGCGATCGTCCTCGCGGACACCCGCCGGCTCGCCGACTGCTTCGCCGCGATCGACTACTTCGAACGGCGCGAGATCCCGTTCGTCGTCGCGGTCAACTGCTTCGACGGCGCGGACCGGCACCCCGTGGTCACCGTACGGCAGGCACTCGACCTCGACCCCGAGGTGCCGGTGCTGCTGTGCGACGCGCGCGACCGCGAGTCCGTGAAGGACGTACTGGTCGGAGTCGTGGAGCACGCGATGACCCTGGCCCGCGCCCGGCGCCTGAGCCTCACGGCGGAAGCCGGGGCCTGACGTGGAGGCGGCCCGTACCCCCGCCGACTGGGGTACGGGCCGCAGCTCTCACGGGGGGTTCGCGGTCCCGGTCGTCGCGCGGGACTGTGGAGCGAGTGTGAACCCGCCACAGTCCACCGTCAAGCATTCGCGCAACCCCGATCCAGGCCATCCCCTCCGCGCCGCCCGTCGAGCCCTCGACACCGCCCGGCCGGACCTCGGCGCACCACCTCGGTCGCCGTTTCGGAGCGCACCCCGCACATGCCTTTCGGCCCCGCTCGGCACGAGCACGGCGGCCGACCCCCAACGCTTCGTCTCCGCCGGAGACCGGGCGATCCCAAGGCAAGGCCGGATCCGAGCGCGACCCGTGCCCGCAGGGGCCGGGGCGAGCCGCCGGCACGGGCCTCCGAACGGGGCCGGCCGCCCGGCCCAGCGGCAGGCCGCCCCGGCGTACCCCCGCCCGGCCCGCCGCCAGGCGTTCCGGCGTACCCCGCCCGGCCCAGCGGGCAGGCGCCCCGGCGTCAACGTACGGCGATCACCGCCGACCCGTGCCCGAACAGGCCCTGGTTCGCCGTGATTCCGGCCCGCGCACCCGGAACCTGCCGTTCACCCGCCGTCCCGCGCAGCTGCCACGTCAGCTCGCACACCTGCGCGATGGCCTGCGCCGGCACCGCCTCGCCGAAGGAGGCCAGCCCGCCGCTCGTGTTCACGGGGATCCGCCCGCCGAGCGCCGTCGCCCCCTCCCGTACGAGCTTCGCGCCCTCGCCCTGCCCGCACAGCCCGATGTCCTCGTACCACTCCAGTTCGAGGGCGGTGGAGAGGTCGTACACCTCCGCGAGCGAGAGGTCGTCCGGCCCGAGCCCCGCCTCCTCGTACGCGGCGCGCGCGATCGACGAGCGGAAGGAACCGGCCGCCGGCTCCACCGCCACCACCGAGTCGGTGGCGATGTCCGGCAGGTCCAGCACCGTCCGCGGATACGTGGGCGTCACCGTCGACACGGCCCGGATCCGCACCGGATCGGCCACACCGCGCGCGCGGGCGAAGTCCATGCTGCTCAGCACCAGCGCCGCGCCCCCGTCGGAGGTGGCGCAGATGTCGAGCAGCCGCAGCGGATCGGCGACGATCGCCGATGCCGCGACCTCCTCGGCGGTGACGGCGCGCCGGTAGCGGGCGTTCGGGTTCAGCACGCCGGCCGCCGCGTTCTTCACCTTGACCTGCGCGAAGTCCTCCGCGGTGTCCCCGAAGACGGCCATCCGGCGACGTGCGTACAGTGCGAAGTACGCCGGGTTCGTGGCGCCCAGCACCCGGAAGCGCAGCCAGTCCGGATCGTCCGGCCGATCGCCCCCGGCCGGGGCGAAGAACCCCTTGGGCGCCGCGTCCGCGCCCACCACGAGGACCACGTCGGCCAGCCCGGCCAGGATCTGCGACCGGGCCGCCCCGATCGCCTGCGCCCCGGACGCGCAGGCCGCGTACACGCTGGTCACGCGCGCGCCCTGCCAGCCCAGCGCCTGGGCGAAGGTCGCTCCGGCCACGTAGCCCGGGTATCCGGAGCGCATGGTGTCGGCGCCGACGATCGACCCCACGTCCGTCCAGTCCAGCCCGGCGTCGTCCAGCGCCGCCCGCGCGGCGGCCCGTCCGTACTCGACGAAACTGCGGCCCCACTTGCCCCAGGGGTGCATGCCGGCCCCGAGGACGGCGACATCGGCGACGCTCATGCGGCCCCTCCCACCGGCTTGAACCTCCAGGTCGTCCACGTGGTGCCGGTGTCCGCGTCCTCGTTCAGCACGCCGCCCACCACCTCGACCTCCATCCCGACCGCCAGATCTGCGACGCCGACCCCCGGCGCGGCCTGGCCCAGCACGACCATCCCCTCGGCCTCCAGTTCCACGGCGACGAGCGTGTACGGCTCCCAGGGCGCGTCCGGATCGGACACGTACGGGGCGGGCGGCCGGTACCGCCCGTCCGTGTAGGACCAGACCCTGCCGCGGGCGGACAGCGGCACCTCGGCGAGCTCCCCGCCGCCGGGGCAGCGGGGATTGCGGCAGTACGCGTCCTCGCGCGGGAAGAACACCGCCGTGCAGGCCGAGCAGCGGGTGCCGAGCAGCCGGAAACCGCCGCCGGCCGCGTCCTCGGTGAACCACCCGGTCACCACGGGTGTGCGTGTGCGTGCCAAGACCCCTCCCATGCAGAAGAACTGACGCATCGTCAGAAGTCTGTCACGGCGGGGCCGAACAGGTCACCGGTTCTGGGCGAGCCACTTCCGCGCGATCTCGCCCAGCTCCGCGTCCCGCCCCGCCAGCATCATCCGGATCATCTGCGCGTCCCCGCGCAGCGACCACAGGGGATGTCCGAAGGTGGCCGGATTGTTCTTCTCGATCAGGAAGTGCGCGGGCCAGGCCGTCCCGTACCCCACGAGCGGGAGCGCGGCCAGGTACCGCTTGCGCCGGCGCGCCACCCCGTACGCGGTCAGGGTCAGCCCCGTGAGCGTGCCGGTGAGGTGGACCCAGCGGGTGGCGGCACGGGAGTGCATGGCCACGTAGTACGGCCAGAATTCCTCGTACGAGCTGAAAGTCATGCGGGCACGGTACTCACGGCCGGACCGAGGCGACAGCGACGGGGAAGTCGAAATACGTGTCGGGGTACGCCTCGGGCTTGTACGTGAAGTGCCACCACTCCTCGGGCAGGTTCACGAACCCCTCCTCGGCCAGCACCCGCTTCAACAGCTGCCGGTTCGCGCGGGCGGCGTCCGTGATCCCCGGGGCATCGGTGTGCGACAGCGGATCGAAGAAGTCGAACGCGCTCCCCATGTCCAACTCCCGGCCCGAAGCGATCCCCTGCAGGGTCACGTCGACCGTACTCCCGCGGCTGTGCCCGGACTTCGCGGCGATGTACCCCTCGGGAATCAGCCGGTCACGCTCCACCCGCGGATAGAACTCCGCCTTCCGCTCCCGGTCACCGGGGCCGTCCGCCTCCCGTGCCCACCGCACGAACCGGTCCACCGCCCGCTGGGGCCGGTAGCAGTCGTACACCCGCAGCGAGTACCCGCGCCGCAGCAGCCCGCGCTGCGCCCGCCGCAGGGCCTCGGCGGCGGGCCGGGCCAGCAGGCAGGCCGGCTCCTCGTACCCGTCCACCACCGCGCCCGTGAAATTGTGGGCCCCCGCGTACCGCATGTCCTGGCGGACGGTCGGATCCACCTCGCGCAGCGCCACGAACCCCGGGGGAGCGCCCCCACCGGCCAGCACCGCCAGCACACCCGCAACAGCCGTCATCCGCATGCCCCTTGGCATACCATCGGCGCATGCCGGCACAGCTGAGGGACTCGCACTGCTCCACCTGCGGAGCGACGTACTCCACCCGTACGTGGCCCCGCACCTGCGACGCCTGCGGGGCCGTCGCCTACCGCAACCCGCTCCCGGTGGCCATCGCCCTGCTCCCCGTCGAGGACGCGGACGGCACCGGCCTGGTGGTCATCACCCGCACCATCGAACCGGCCCTCGGCGGCATCGCCCTCCCCGGCGGCTTCATCGACTTCGGCGAGGACTGGCGCGAAGGGGTCGTGCGCGAACTCCGGGAGGAGACCGGGATCACGCTCCCCGCAGCCGAGGTCACCCTGGCCGACGCCATGAGCTCCCCGGCGGGCCACCTCCTCCTCTTCGGCCTCCTCCCGCCCCGCCCGGCCGCCGCCCTGCCCGAATCGAAGCCGACGGACGAAACCACGGGCTGGCACGTCCTGCACACCCCGACGGAACTCGCCTTCCCCCTCCACACCCGGGCGGTGGCGTCCTGGTTCGCCGGGAAGTACGCCTGAGTGCGCAACCGCGGGCCGGGCCGGTCCAGGCCGGCCCGGCCCGCGGTGTCCGGGGTCCCGCAGGTGGCGTCAGTGCCAGTCGCTGATCTGGACGTCGTGCGGATGAGGTGCTCCGGTCCCCGTCTCCACCAGAGACTTCAGGCTCATCAGGAACGTCGCCCACTTGGTGCTGCAGTGGTTCATGAACGCGACCGGTTCGCGCCAGCCCGCGTGCGCGAACATGACGATCGTCCACTCGCCGTCCTGGGTCAGTTCGAAGCTCACCGTCGTCCCGACCCACTCGGCCGGACCGTCGACGACCTCCCACAGCACCCGCGCGTCCGGCTGCAGGTCGAGAACCTTCATGTCGAAGCCGCCGACGGGGCCGAACCGGAACTTCAGGACGCCGTCGCCGTTCCCGCTCGTGTCGGTCGTCCACCAGGCGGCCAGGCCCTCGACCGTCGTGAGCGCCGCGTAGACCTTCTCCGGGGGCGCGGTGATTCCCACCCGGTGCAGGATGTCCACCATCTCGATCTCCTCATTCCTTCGTGTTCCTGGCTCGTTGGATCGCCTCGGCGAGGCTCTTGACGCGCCTCAGGCGGGCGTCCCACATCTCGCCGACGGAGTTCAGCTGTGCCACGGCACGGGCAAGCTGTGCCTCGTCCACGTGATAGCGCTTCTCCCGTCCCGACGGCGCGGACCGGACGAGTCCGACGCGGTCGAGCACGGTCAGGTGTTTGGTCACGGCCTGCCTGGTCACCGGCAGGTGCGCACTGAGGGTCGTCGCCGTCCCCTGGCCCTCGGCCAGCAGGAGGTCGATCATCCGGCGCCGGGTCGGGTCCCCTATCGCGGACCAGAGGTCGTCGTCGATCGCGCTGCTCATCGCGCGGCCGCCAGCCGGTCGGCGGCCGCGACCAGGCGCGGCAGGTAGAAGTCCCAGCCCTGCCGGTGGTCGTTGTAGTGGGCCTCGAGCACGGCGGCCTCCCAGCCCCGCTCGCGGTAGCCGGTCTCGCTGAAGCGGACCGTGGTTCCCTCACCCGCGGGGATGAGCTCGAAGGTCACCAGCAGCGAATTGCCGGGTCCCGCCGGCTCCGCCCCGTCGTACGTCCAGCGGAAGGAGAACGTCCGCGGCGGGTCGGCCTCGATCACCGTGAACGGCGCGGACTGGCGTCGGCCGGTGTCCTGGTCCGTCCAGGTGAGGGAGCCCGTGGCACCGGCGGAGGGCTCGAACGCGGTCTCCGCGCTCCACCAGTCCCGGATGTGCTCCGGGCTGCTGAGCACCTCGAACACCACCTCCGGCGAGGCGTCGATGTGCAGTTCGCGCTCGATGCTCCCGTACTCCATGCCCGTCTCCCACTTTCGCAACCTTTGGTTGCGTATGAGGCTAGCGGCCTCCCGGCGGATGTGCAACCAATGGTTGCGTCACCGGGTGGGTCGGAGACGTCACGGCATCACAGGCCCCTTACGGCGACCCCCTCGACCGGGCTTCCCGCCTCGTCCTCCACCACCACCGCGTCGCCGACCCACCGCACGGTGTACCGCTCGACCTCACCCGGCTCGAACCCCGGCCCCGGATCCCGGATCACCACCCCGCCACCCGTACGCCCCCGCGCCGGAGCCCACACCTCCAGCTCCACACCCTCGCCGGAGGCGCCGCGCACCGGAACCACCGCACCCGCCCGCGCCAGCACCGGGATCCGCCCCCGCGGCGCGTCCAGCAGCACCTGCCCCGGACCCTCGTGCGCCGCCCCCGTCGCCGTGTCGTACCAGCGCCCCCGCGGCAACCGGACCGCCCGCCGGTCCGCCCCGCACTCCAGCACCGGCGCCACCAGCAGCGCGTCGCCCAGCAGGAACGCGTCCTCGCAGTTCCGCAGCCGCCGGTCCTCCGGGTTCCCCCACCACAGCGGCCGCACGTACGGAGCCCCCGTCCGCCGCGCGAGGTGCGCCAGCGTCACGAAGTACGGCCGCAGCCGGTCCCGTTCCGCCAACAGCACCCGCGCCTGCTCCTCCACCTCCGGCCCGAACTCCCACGGCTCCCGCCGCCCCGCCCAGATCGCCGAGTGGGTCCGGAACAGCGGCAGGTACGCCCCCAGTTGCAGCCACCGCACGTACAACTCGGGGGACGGGAAACCCCCGAAGCCGCCGACGTCCGGCCCCGAGTACGGCACCCCGCACAGCCCCAGCCCCAACACCAGCGCCAGCGAGGCCCGCAGCCCGTCCCAGCTGCTCTCCACGTCACCGGACCACGTGCCCCCGTACCGCTGCATGCCGGCCCACCCCGACCGGGAGAAGAGGAACGGCCGCTCCGCCGGTCGCAGTCGCAGCAGCCCCTCCCAGCCCGCCCGCGCCATCGCGAGGGCGTACACGTTGTGCCCCTCCCGGTGGTCGCCGCCCGCACCGTCCATCGAGTGCCTCGCCGACCTCGGCAGCGTGGTGTCCCCGAACGGCGCGAAGGACACCGGCTCGTTCATGTCGTGCCAGAACCCGGCGAAACCCCGCGCGAGCCTCTCCGCGTACATCCCGCCCCACCACTCCCGCACCGCCGGATCCGTGAAGTCCGGGTACGCGCACTCACCCGGCCACACCTCACCGCGCACCTCCTGGCCCCGTGCGTCCCGTACGAACGCACCCCCGGCCCCCACCGACAGCCCGGCGGAGTGCACCGCGTCGCCCGCCTTCACCGCCGGATCCACGATCGAGACGAGCCGCACCCCCTGCTCGCGCAGCTCCTGGGCGAGCCCGGGCAGGTCCGGGAACCGCTCCTCGTCCACCGTGAACACCCGGTGCCCGTCGTAGTGGTCGATGTCCAGGTGCACGGCCGACAGCGGCAGCCCGCGCGAGGCGTACCCGGAAACCACCCGCCGCACTTCCGCCGTGCTCCCGAACCCCCACCGCGCGTGCTGGTAGCCCAGCGCCCACTCCGGCGGCACCGCGGCGGAACCCGTCAGCCCCGCCCAGCCCTGCGCGACCCGGGCGGGCGGGCCCACCAGCACCCAGCACCTGAGCGGCCCGCCCTCCATGCGCAGCTCGCTCGACCCGGGGCGGTCCACCCCCGACCCCGCACCCTCCTCGCCCTCGCGCAACAGCACCCGCCCGTCCCAGGAGTTGTCGTGGAACACCAGGTGCGTGCCCGCGTCCGCGACCACCATCTGCACCGGCATCGTCAGGTACAGCGGGTCCACCCCCGGGCCGAAGCCGCCCTTCGGGTCCGTGTTCCACAGCCGGTACGTCCCGTCGCGCAGCCGCGGCCCCGTCGCCCGCCCGCCCAGCCCGAAGAAGCGCGCGTCCGCCGGCACCTCGCTGCGCTGCACCCACCTGGCCCCGCCCATCCGGGGGTCCACCGGCTCCCACCACCGGGGCGGCGACTCCCGGCGCAGGACCGTCCCGCCCGGAGTGCGCACCTCCACCGCCCCGTGCCGCGACACGGCCACCGTCACCCGCTCCGACACCACCCGCCAGCCACCCCCGGTGTCCGGCTCCAGCGCCGCCCTCGGATCGGGCTCAGGCCCGCTGCCCACCACCGCGTACGAGGGGGTCGGGCCGGCACCGTCCCAGCTCCAGAACACCGCCCCGCCCACCATGACCCGCACGACCAGCTCCGAGCGCGCGAACCGCAGCACGCCACCGCCGGGGAGCGGCTCCGTATCCGACAGCAACCCGGGTACCCGCGCCCGCTCCGCGCCCCGGGGCGGCAGGCCCACCGCGTCCGCGCGCCGGCGCCGCCAGGCCGCGAGCCAGGCGCGCCTCCCGCGCTCCGAACCGATGTCCTGCACCACACGCACCAGATCACGACCGTTCATGCCGATCACCCTGCCATCGGCCCCCGGCCCAGGGGGCTGCGTTCAACTGCCGTTCACCCGGCCCAGGGGGGTGTCTCCCGGGCCGCGCCGCAGCCGGCGGCCCTGGTGCGGAACTCGATCACGTGGCATCGTCCCTGTGGGCCGACGCGCACCCACCCCCGCGCGCAGGCACCGTACGCAACGCACACCACGCGCGAGCCGCAGACTTGACCGGGAGCCGACCCATGACTTCAGCCACGCAGCCGGAACCCCTCTGGGCCCCGGGCCCCGACCGGATCGCCGCGGCTCGGATCACCGCCTTCCAGGCCTGGGCCGCCGAGCGCCACGGAGCCCCCGCCGACGGCGGCTACCCGGCCCTGCACCGCTGGTCCGTCGACGAACTCGAGACCTTCTGGCAGGCCGTCGCCGAGTGGTTCGACGTCCGCTTCACCACCCCGTACGAATCCGTCCTCGCGGACCGCTCCATGCCCGGCGCACGCTGGTTCACCGGCGCCACCCTCAACTACGCCGAGCACGCCCTGCGGGCCGGCGAGGACCCGGCCCGCGCCGACGACGCCGCGCTGCTCTACGTGGACGAGACCCACGAGCCCGTCTCCGTCACCTGGGCCGAGCTCCGCCGCCAGGTCGGCTCCCTCGCCGCCGAACTGCGCGCCCTCGGCGTCCGCCCCGGCGACCGGGTCAGCGGCTACCTCCCCAACATCCCCGAGGCGACCGTGGCCCTGCTCGCCACCGCCGCCGTCGGCGGGGTCTGGACCTCCTGCGCCCCCGACTTCGGCGCGCGCAGCGTCCTCGACCGCTTCCAGCAGGTCGAGCCGGTCGTCCTGTTCACCGTCGACGGCTACCGCTACGGCGGCAAGGAGCACGACCGCCGCGAGACCGTCGCCGAGCTCCGCGCGGACCTGCCCTCCCTGCGCGCCGTCGTCCACATCCCGCTCCTCGGCACCCCGGCACCCGAGGGCGCCGTCGCCTGGTCGGACCTGACCTCCGCCACGGCGTCATCAGAGGAGGGGGCCCCGGTCTTCGAAGCGGTCCCGTTCGACCACCCGCTCTGGGTCCTGTACTCCTCCGGCACGACCGGCCTCCCGAAGGCGATCGTCCAGTCCCAGGGCGGCATCCTCCTCGAACACCTCAAGCAGCTCGGCCTGCACTGCGACCTCGGCCCCGAGGACCGGTTCTTCTGGTACACCTCGACCGGCTGGATGATGTGGAACTTCCTCGTCTCCGGCCTGCTCACCGGTACGACGGTCGTCCTGTACGACGGCAGCCCCGGCTACCCCGACACCGGCGCCCAGTGGCGGATCGCCGAGCGCACCGGGGCCACCCTGTACGGCACTTCCGCCGCCTACGTCATGGCCTGCCGCAAGGCGGGGGTCCACCCGGGCCGGGACTTCGACCTCTCCGCCGTGAAGTGCGTGGCCACCACCGGCTCCCCGCTCCCGCCCGACGGCTTCCGCTGGCTCCACGACGAGGTGGCCGAAGACCTCTGGATCGCCTCCGTCAGCGGCGGCACCGACGTATGCAGCTGCTTCGCCGGAGCCGTCCCCACCCTCCCCGTCCACATCGGGGAGCTCCAGGCGGCCTGCCTCGGCACGGACCTCCAGGCCTGGGACCCGTCCGGCAAGCCCGTCCTCGGCGAGGTCGGCGAGCTCATCGTCACCAACCCCATGCCGTCCATGCCGATCCGGTTCTGGAACGACCCCGACGGCAGCCGCTACCGCGACAGCTACTTCGACATGTTCCCCGGAGTCTGGCGCCACGGGGACTGGATCACCATCACCGACCACGGCTCCGTGATCATCCACGGCCGCTCCGACTCCACCCTCAACCGGCAGGGCGTCCGGATGGGCTCCGCCGACATCTACGAGGCCGTCGAACGCCTCCCCGAGATCAAGGAGTCCCTGGTCATCGGCCTGGAGGAGCCGAACGGCGGCTACTGGATGCCGCTCTTCGTCCACCTCGCCCCGGGCGCCGCGCTCGATGACGACCTGCGCGCCCGGATCAAGCAGACCATCCGCGAGGAGCTCTCCCCGCGCCACGTCCCCGACGAGATCATCGAGGTCCCGGGCATCCCGCACACCCTCACCGGCAAGCGCATCGAGGTCCCGGTCAAGCGGCTGCTCCAAGGCGCGCCCCTGGCCAAGGCGGTCAACCCGGGATCCGTCGACAACCTCGACCTCCTCCACTTCTACGAGGAGCTGGCCCGCACCCGCGGGTGAGCCCGGACCCACGATCACGGCCACTGTCAGTGGCCGTGATTACTCTGAGTGAGCAATTGATCGCAGCACTCAGGGGAGCCGGCCATGCCACGCAAGAACGACACCCACCACCGCCGCGCACTGCGCCGCGAAGCCCCCAGCACCGTCGGCCTCCTGGCCGACTCCGGGGACTTCGCGGCCATGAGCGGCTACCGCAGCTTCACCTTCGACCACCGAGACGACTACGCGGACTACCTCCGCCACGTCGAGACCCTGCTCCGCTCCCTCGCGGCCCAGGGCATCCACACCACGGTCGCCCTCTTCGATCCGGAGGAGTACGCCGACTACTGCGAGGACAACGACCTCGACCCGGACACCGCCGAGACGCGCACCCGCTTCACCGCGGAGCTCGCCGGACACGGCAGCGGACTGCCCTACACCGGGCAGCCCATCGACGAACTCGTCCCGCTCCTCGTAGACGAAGCCGTCCGGCAGGCCACCTGGGAGTACGCCACCACGCTCCTCGCCGAAGTCGGCACCTGTGCGGACTGCGGAGAGGACATCGGCCACGCCTCCTTCGACCGCGCCGCGGACGCGGTCAAACGCCTCGTGGCCGGCGCCGGGCCCGGCAGCCACCACTTCGTCTGCAGCGTCCCGACCGAGGCGGAACAGCTCGTCGCCGTGCTCCACGCGCAATCCGCCGACGACCTGGAGTCCACACCCCGCATCGAAGGCCGCGAAGGCCTCGACTTCGTGACGGTCCTGGCGGCCGGGCTCGCCCTCGGCGGCCCCGGGGGACTGGTCCTGCGCAGCTCCGCCGAGGGACACCGGGACCGGGTCCACGGATGGCGGCTGGACCGCGGCCGCCTCGTCGCCCTCTCGGCGGCGGCCGTCTTCAACGCGTACTGCACGGACGCGGACACCGGTGACCCCGTCGCTCCCGAACCGGGCGTCGAGTACTGCCCGGGCTACGAGGTCGACGACCCGGACCCCCACCACTAGCCCCGACCGACAACGAAAAACGCCGAGGGGCCCTCGCCACCGGCGAAGGCCCCTCGACTCCCACTCGTCCGCCCACTCGGCCTACTCGCCGGAGAGAACCGCCTGCGCGGCCACACGGGCCTCTTCGGCGCTGTCCGCGGCACGAGCGGCGGCCGCGGCCCGCTCGCACTGGGCGAGCGTGTACTTGGCGAGCGTCGCCCGCACGTAGGGAATGGAAGCGGCACCCATCGAAAGAGAGGTGACACCCAGACCGGTCAGCACACAGGCCAGCAACGGGTCCGAAGCGGCCTCGCCGCACACACCGCAGCTCTTGCCCTCCGCCTTGGCGGCCTCGGCCGACATCGCGATCAGGTCGAGCAGCGCCGGCTGCCACGGGTCCTGCAGCCGCGACACCGCACCCACCTGACGGTCCGCGGCGAAGGCGTACTGCGCGAGGTCGTTCGTACCCAACGAGAGGAACTCGACCTCCTGAAGGATCGAACGCGCCCGCAGCGCGGCGGAGGGGATCTCCACCATCGCGCCGAACTTGGCCTTCAGACCGGCTTCGCGACAAGCGTCCGCGAAAGCCTTCGCGTCGGTGCGGTCGGCCACCATCGGGGCCATGACCTCGAGGTAGACGGGCAGCCCCTCGGCAGCCTTGGCCAGCGCGGTGAGCTGCGTGCGCAGCACGTCCGGGTGGTCGAGGAGCGAGCGCAGACCGCGCACGCCGAGCGCCGGGTTCGGCTCGTCCGCCGGAGTCAGGAAGTCCAGCGGCTTGTCCGCGCCCGCGTCCAGCACGCGCACGACGACACGCCCCTCGGGGAACGCCTCGAGCACCTTCCGGTAGGACTCGACCTGCTTCTCCTCGGACGGCGCCTTCTTGCTGTCGTCCAGGAAGAGGAACTCGGTGCGGAACAGGCCCACACCCTCGGCCCCGGCCTCCACGGCCGCCGGCACGTCCGCCGGACCGCCGACATTCGCCAGCAGCGGCACCTTGTGCCCGTCGGAAGTCGCACCGGGACCGGAAGAGGCGGCCAGCGCGGCCTTGCGCTCCGCCGCCGCGGCCTCCAGCTCGGCCCGCTTCTCGTCACTCGGCTCGACGAACAGATCACCGGTGCTGCCGTCCACGGCGATGACCGTGCCCTCGGCGATCTCACCGGCACCCGGCAGCGCCACGATCGCCGGCACGCCCAGCGCCCGGGCGAGGATCGCGCTGTGGCTGGTCGGCCCGCCCTCCTCGGTCACGAAGCCGAGCACCAGCGCGGGGTCCAGCAGAGCCGTGTCCGCGGGGGCGAGGTCCCGCGCGATGAGCACGTAGGGCTCGTCACTGTCCGGAACACCCGGCATCGGCACACCGAGCAGCCGCGCCACGATGCGGTTGCGCACGTCGTCCAGGTCGGCCACCCTGCCGGCCATGTACTCGCCGGCCCCCGCGAGCAGATCGCGGTAGGCGGCGAACGCGTCGTACACACCGCGCTCGGCGGTGCTGCCGACGGCGATCCGCCGGTCGACGTCCGCCATCAGCTCGGGGTCCTCGGCGATCATCGCCTGTGCCTCGAGCACGTGCTGGGCCTCGCCACCGGCCAGCTGGCCACGCGCGATCAGGTCGGCCGCCACGGCGCTCACTGCCTGGCGGGCGCGCCCCTGTTCACGCCCCGCCTCATCCGCCGTGATCTGCCGGGCCGGCGGTTCCAGGACCGCCGTACCCATGTGCCGTACCTCGCCGATCGCCACACCGTGGCTCACGCCGACGCCTCGCAGCGTTGTCTCCATTTCACCCGTCTCCGATTGAGCGGCGGGCCGAGCCGCCGCGGTGGATGTCCGACTCGCCCGTGCGGGCGGACAGGTCACTTCCAGCTGAAGAGCGCGTCTCCGGCCTTCAGGTCCCCGTCCTCGACCACGTCGGCAAGGGACTCGACGGAAGCTTCCAGCGCCACGACCGGGCAGATCGGCGACTTGCCGGCGGCCTCGACGGCCTGCGGGTTCCAACGGATGACGGCCTGACCACGGGTCACGGTGTCGCCCTTGTTCACGAGGAGCTCGAAGCCCTCGCCATTGAGCTGAACGGTGTCGATCCCGAGGTGCGTGAGCACGCCGTGACCATCGCCGTCGACGACCACGTACGCGTGCGGGTGCAGGGAGACGACCACACCATCGACGGGGGACACCGCCTCCGAGGGCTCGCGCACAGGATCAATAGCGGTGCCCGGTCCCACCATGGCGCCGGAGAACACCGGATCCGGCACTGCCGCGAGTCCGATGGCGCGCCCGGCAAGTGGGGACGTCACGCTGGTCATGGGGGCCTCCCAGGGGTGGGGCTTCTTCGTGTCGCCGTCACTACCTGTTGCGAACGGCGTACTCTTCAGAAGGATATGTCAGGGGATGTTCGGATTCGCCCGATGTTGGTCCCGAACCGGACTGGTCCTTGGGCCTGGAGACTAGTGGACTAGACCGGTGGACTAGACCATACGCCTGAACCGATTTGCTTGGCCACCACGAGCCCTGTACTGTCGGTGCTCCCGCCAGGACGCTTCGTGTGAACTTCTCGCGAACGTCCGATGGACGGGACTCCTCCTCTTCAGTACTGATCTTGATCTCTGCACTGATTCCCGTGCGCCATTTTCGGCAAACGGTGAATGGTCAGGGAGACGGAAAATCGCTGATAGAGTCGGAAACGCCGGAAAGGGAAAACGCGAAAGCGAAGAACCTGGAAAGCGAGCGAGAAAGACTCTGATAGAGTCTGGAACGCAAGACAACAGAACGAAAGCCCGGAGGAAAGCCCCCAGCCAGTGTTGCTGAGGGTGAGTACAAAGGAAGCGTCCGTTCCTTGAGAACTCAACAGCGTGCCAAAAATCAACGCCAGAAGTTGATACCCCGTCCACTTCGGTGGAT